>JACCRC010000103.1 GCA_013813765.1 Deltaproteobacteria bacterium
ATCTCGAAGAGCGCGCCGATGGCCTCCGCGTCCTCCCACGCGAAGACGCCGAAGACTACTTCATCGGCCTCAACCCCACCGATCAAGCCGCACTCCTCCAGCACTACCGCCCCGGCCAGCGCCGCCAGTGGATGCGCCTGCTCGAGCCCGACGACGTCGCCGACGTGATCCAGACGGTCCCCGAGGTCAACCGCGCGATGCTCCTCGCGCTCCTCGATGTCCCGACACGAAAAGAAGTCACCGCGCTCCTCGCCTACGCCGAGGACGAGGCCGGCGGCCTCATGTCGACGCGCTACGCCCGCCTGCGCCCGAACATGACCGCGGGCGAGGCGATCAGCTACCTCCAGCGCCAGGCCCGCGACCAGATCGAGACGATCTACTACTCGTACGTGCTCGATGCCGAGCATCGCCTCCTCGGCGTCGTCTCGTTCCGAGATCTGTTCGCAGCCGATCCCAAGAAGTCGGTCGCCGAGCTGATGGAGATCGACGTCGTCCGCGTGTCGGACGAGATGGATCAGGAATCCGTCTCTCGCGTCTTTGCCGAGCACGATCTCACCGTCGTCCCCGTCGTCGACAAGGACGGCAAGATGAAGGGCATCGTGACCGTCGACGACATCGTCGACGTCGTCCAGGAAGAGGCCACCGAGGACGCCCAGAAGTTCGGCGGCATGGAAGCCCTCGAGATGCCGTACCTCCAGTCGTCTCGCCGCGAGATGATCATGAAGCGTGGCCGCTGGCTCGTGCTCCTGCTCGTCGGCTCGATGCTGACGACGACCGCGATGGAGTCGTTTCAAGGACAGATCGAGCGCGTTCCAATCCTCGCCGTCTTCATCGCGATGATCGTCTCGACCGGCGGAAACTCTGGCTCGCAGGCCTCGACCCTCGTGATCCGCGCGATGGCCCTCGGTGAGGTCCGCGCGGCCGACTGGTGGCTCATCATGCGGCGCGAGCTGTTCATCGGCTTCGCGCTGGGCCTCGTCCTCTTCGCCGTCTCGATGGCGCGCGTTGCCATCTGGGGCGCGTTCGGCTCGTACGGCGAGCACTACATGATGATCGCGCTCGCCGTCAGCACCAGCGTCATCGGCTGCACCATGTGCGGCACGCTCGCCGGCGCGATGCTGCCGTTCGTGCTGCGCAAGCTCGGCGCCGACCCTGCGAGCGCATCCGCACCGTTCGTCGCGACGCTCGTCGACGTCAGCGGCATCCTCATCTACTTCGGATTCGCAAATCTCATCCTGAGCGGCGTGCTGCCGCTCTAGATCTGCGGCCCGCTCGTCGACGGCGCCGTCACGCACTCCGCCCGGACGTGGATATCCGGCGCCGGCACCTGACCACCGCGCTCGACCACTAGCTTCAGGTGCGGATTTGTCTTCGTGTAGCTGCAGTGCACGTTGTCCTCCACGACGTGCCAGCACGGAATGCGTGACTTCGTCGCATCGCACGCCGGAATCACACCCAGCTCTTCATTCGGCATGTTCGGGCGGTATCGCGTCTCTGTCACCGTGCATGCGTACTGCGGCCCATCCGTCTGCGGATCCGCATCGAGCAGCTGCCGCTCGAAGCACGGGTCCTGGAAGGCGCCCTTCAAGAGCGCCGCGATCTGCGTCATGCCCGCGGACAGGTCCTCGTTGCAGATCGTCGTGTGCGTCGTGCGGTTCGGGAACTGCGCGAGGAAGTCGAGCATGCGGATCCCCGGATACGCGTACTGCACGTCCGTCGGCCCGTTGTACATGCACGACTGCTTCAGCACCGACACGTTGCCCTTCTTCACCACCTCGAACGGTCCCGGATCTCCGACGATGCCCGCGACCAGCACGTCCCGCGGATCCGGCTTCAGCCCCTTCAAGAAGTCGACATACCGATCGATGCTCGTCAGCGTCGTCGAGTTGTAGTTCGGGTGGCAGTCGCGCCGTTGCCCGATCTGGTCGAGGTCCGTATTCGGCGAGTCGCACTCGATGCCCTCGCGCGTGCACTTGAAGTTCGTCCGATCGCCATACGTCGGATCATTCGCGTTCCCGTCGAACAGCGTGCTCTTCGCGAGCGAACAATCATCCTCATCCGCGACGATGATCACCGCGAGGTACGCATCGCGCCGCAAGAACCCGATGTTCTCCGGGTTGTTGTCGAGCACGCGCTTCATCGCCTCGAAGTGCTGCTCGATGCCGCAGCCGTTGTTCCCGACCTCCGCGATCTGTGCGAACGCTTCGGTCAGCGTGCCCGTGTAGTTCCGCACGCGCCCGCCCGCACCATCATCGCGGTCCGACAGGAACGCTGCGCCGACGCCCGGCAGTCTCCTCAACTTTCCACCTTCGCCCGACCCCACGCAGGTCCCGATGCTTGGCCCCTTCGTTCCATCAGTCGCGCTCGTGCCCATGTTCGGCGTCGCGACGCCGATGTGCACGTTCGGCATTCCTCCCTCGATCGACTCGAGCACGCTGATGAAGCGCCCGAAGTTCGCCTTGAGCGATGCTTGCTCCTCCTTCATCGACAGCGAATCGTCGATCAGAAACAGGATATCGACATCGCGCCGCGGAACGGCGGGGATGTCCTTGACGTCAACCGTGCCCTGCTCGACAGGAACGCCCGCGATCGTACGATCCGGACAGCCAGCGAGCAGCGGCACCAGCACGAGAGCCAGTGGCGCGCGCATGAAGTACCTCCGATTTGCTCGTTGGTGTCTTCACGGCGCAGAATCCGTCACCGAAACCAGAAACGGCGAGGTTTCCCTCGCCGTCATCAACCAGTCGTTCGATGGATTACGAGTCGGTCGCTTCGGTCACGCAGTTCGCGATGACGTGGGTCTCGGGCGCCGGAGCCTGCGCGCGCTCGATCTTCAGCGTGAAGTGATCGCTGAGCGGGCAGTTCATCAGATCCGTGTTGATGCGCCAGCACGGCTTGTTCGTCGCGTTCGCATCGCACGGCGGCAGAATCGTCTCCTGCTGGTTCGGCTTGCCCTTGTTCGTGACGTCGGAGACCGAGCAGTCGTACTGCGGGCCCGGCGTATTCGGATCGACGTCAGCAAGCTTGCCCTCGATGCACGGGTCACCGATGACGCTCTTCAGCAGCTGCGCGATCAGGACGAGACCATCAGACAGGTTCTGCTGGCAGATCGAGGTGAACGTCGAGCGGTTCGGGAACTGGTCGAGGAGGAACTTGATGCGCGTCGGCGGGTCCGCGACCTCGAGGCCATTCGCGCCGGTGTACGAGCAGGAGTGCGCGAGCGACTGGATCGCCGTGCCGCCACCGGGAGGCGTACGGAGCTCGGTCTGGAACGGCTCGGTGGTCCCCATGATGCCGGCGACGATGATCTTGCCGGGGTCCGTCTTCAGCTTCTTGAGGAACTCGACGTAGACCGAGACCTTCTCGAGGTACTGCGAGGTGTCGTTCGGGTGGCACTGGGTCTTCGTGCCGACCTGGTTCATCTGATCGGGCGTCTGGCCGCCCTGATCGCAGGTGACGCCGAAGCGCGTGCAGCGGAACGACTGCAGCGGCCCCATTGCCGGGCTTTCGGGAGCGAGCAGCGTGCCCTTCGACATCGTGCAGTCGTCCTCATCCGCGATGAAGATGACGGCGAGGTACGCGTCCGGGCGGAGGAAGCCGGCGTTCGCCGGGTTGTTGTTCAACGCGCGCTTCATCGCCTCGAGGTGCTGCTCGAAGCCGCATCCGCCGGCGCCAACGCGCGCCATCTGCGCGAACACCTGGTCGAGGGCACCGGTGTAGTTCTTCGTGCGGCTACCGTCGGTCTGCTTGATATCGGAGATGAACGTGCCGGTCACCGGCGCGCCCGACGTCTGCAGATTTCCGCTCTTGCCCGTGCCAGAGCAGCCGCCGTTGCCGATCTGACCGATCGCCGGCGCCGGAGCTGCGTCCTGCGTCGCCTTCGAGCCGACGTCCGAGCTCACGACGCCGATGTGCACGTCGGGCAGACCGCCCTGAATCGTGTTGAGGACGTTGATGAAGTTCGGGAAGTTCGCAGCGAGGTTGTTCTGCTTGTCGGCCATCGACGGCGAGTCGTCGATGACAAACAGGATGTCGACGTTGCGGTTCACCGTGACCGGAATGTCCTTGTACTCGACGCGACCCTGTTCGGGCCGCACCCTCGCGATCTCGCGATCAGGACAGCCAGCGAGAAGACCGCAGGCGGCAATACCCAGAATTGATGCAGCAGTGACGTGGCGCATGGTGCGCACCTCCAATAAAGCTCCAGCAGCTTAGAGCAACTGCATGGCCAAGTTGAGTCCCCAGCAGTTTCAAACGCTTACTTTTCGCACGGCCGCAGCCAGCTGCCAACTCTGTTGGCGATCCGGATCGATCGTTGGCAGCCTAACCGGCTGGAAATTCAGACGTTCCGCGTTCGAGCGATCACCACATCGAGCTCGCGGAGTCGGTCCAGCCCCAATGCGTCACCGACGGACTACGCGCGCTTTGCCGCCCACGCCCTGACCTTGGCCCACGCCTGTCGTGCTTCGTCGACTTCGCGTTCGCGAATCGGATCCGGTCCGTCGTCGACCGGCATGAGCGCGATCAACTCCAGTGCCGCCGCAAATGATGCCTCGGGACACATCGGCCCTCGCTCGCGCTGCTCCTCACGAATACGCTGCTGCGCGCGCTGTTGACCGGCTTGCCAGCGTCGTACGGCGTCGCGATCCACGAACGTAGCCTAGCCGGTTCTGGACCATCGTGCGCGGCCGGCTTCACGGCCTCCCGTCGGTGACGCATTCGATGACCGCGGTCGCAGGAAACTGATACCGCGACGGCTTGAAGGCCAAGCCAAGGCCGGGATCACACCCCTGGTACGGCGAGTCGCCCATCGACCAGCAATCATTCGGGTGCTCGGGCGTGCACTCGGGGAAGTAGCGCTCATCGCCGGAGATCCGATCGCGAAGCCACGACGTGCATTCGTGCTGCACGCCGGGCGTCGACGAATCGACATCGGCAAGGCGCCCCGGGAGGCATCGCCCCTCGAGCGTCTGCCAGAACCGATTCGTCGCGACGTCGATCAGTCGTTCGGGGTTGGGATCGCAGAGCGTGACGCGCGCGCCGGACTCCGAGAGCACCGCGTCGAGGCGCGGCGTGGTCGCATCGCACGATCCGATGAGCGCGCCGACGGATCTCGTGCTCACGCCCTGCACACGAAGTACTGCCACGAGATCCTCTACCGACGACGTGCCCGTGTCGTCGCCCGCGGTGATGAAGATGATCGTCGGTGCAACGCGCTGATCGTGACGCACGAATCCCGGATTGTTCACCTCACTCAGCGCGCGGGCCGCGGCTTCGATCGGTTGTGGTCGGCCACCGGCTGTCCCGACATCGAGAAGCTCGAGTGCGACATCGACGAAGTCGCCCTCGTAGTTGCGCTGGCGCTGCAGGTCGAACTGCAGCGCATCCGCGAGGAACATACCGCGCCGGAACCGTCCCTGGTCGGCGAGATCCGAGGTCGCGACGGCGACGTGAACATCTGGCAGCTTGCCGTAATCGAACGTCGCGAGTCGTTCCAGCATCGCGCGCTGCACGACACGCAGTTCCGGCAGCATCGCGGCTGTGGCCGGCGAATTGTCGACGACGAACAGCACGTCCGCGCGCGCGCCGTAGGTCATCGAGTAGTCGCCGCGGGCCACGAAGCTCGTCACCTGCTCGCCCTCGGGCGGCGGTTGCTCGATCGTGCACGCAGCGGCGAGGAGCGCGATCGCAGCGATCTTCACGGCTCCTCCGCGACGCACTCGATGACGGCCTTGCCGTTGGAGCCGCGGAACACGTCGATGTGTTCGAGCTGCGTGGTGAGCCCGGAACCGTCGCATCCGGCCTCCTCGACGATCGAGTAGCAGGGCTCCGTCGAGCCTGGAGAGCAGCGACCGATCACGATCGTGACGTCGGGCGTCTGCAGCTCGGCGGCGCACTCTGCCTGGAGACCCGGCGCGATCGGATCGAGATCCGCGAGCGGCACGGGCCAGCACGGGATACCGAGCGTCCTCTTCGGCAGTAGTGCGAGCACGCCGAATGCGTTGTCGGCCGCGCCGCAGAATGCGCCGTAGCCGTTGCGATTCGGGAACTGCATCAGGAACGAGCGCAGGCGAGGTGCCGGTGCGACCGTGCAGCCGGGATTTCCAGGCCACTCGCCATCGAGCGACGCGACGAGCACCTTGCCAGGGTCGCTCTTCAGCGCCTTCAGCGCCTGCGCGTACGACTCGACGCTCGTTAGCCCGGCTGCGTTGGTCTGGCAGCGCGAGGTGTCCGCCGTCGATGCACCGGCGAGAAAGTCGCTCGACATGAACGAGCAGTCATCGTTCGCCGTGACGACGAGGAACATCAGATGCGCACGCTCGCGCACGAATCCGGCGTTCGTAGCGAGCGCGCGCTTTGCAGCCTCGAGCGGCTCGACGTACGCGCAGCCGCCACTTCCGACGTCCATCATCTTCGCGATCGCCTGCGAGAGGCCTCCCGTGTAGTTCCTGGTTCGCGAGCCGTCTCGCTGCGGAGCATCGGAGAGGAACGCACCGGTCACCGGTGCACCGCTGGTCGTCAAGAGTCCCATGTCACCGTTGGTGCTGCATCCGCCCTGACCCGTCACGCCGATCACGGCACCACCGCGCGTACCGAGATCCGTCGTGACCACCCCGACGCGCAGGTCGGGAACACCGCCTTGGAGGGTCTGCAAGACATCCCCGAGCACGGTGCCGGCGGTGGCCACTCGCGCACCGTGTGAACCCATCGCCGGCGAGTTGTCGACGACGATCAGAATGTCGAGCTCGTTCGTCGGAGGCAACGGAAGCTCCATCCGCGTCGTGCGACTGAAGCCGCCGGGACCCTCGGGGCCCCCATCCACGCAGGCAGCGAACAGTGACAGAAGCAGCAGGCGGTGCACCGCGTGCGTACGAGCAAGTCGCGCTCCAACGGCTCGTGTCAGCGATCACGCCATGTTGTCTGACGCGGCCCGCCAACGCGGTTGGCGGTGCGTCAACTGGAGACCACGGTGGGAAGTGGTAGCCTGGATCCCCGTGACGAGCGGGATCGCGCCACCGACGTCGGTTCAACGGGTGCTGCTGCTGGGCCCCGACGACGACGCACGCCGCGCGCTCCACCTCATGCTCGATCGCGCGGGCAAGCAGGTCGCGGCGCTGAGCGAGGTCGACGGCGTCGCGCGCTACCTCGAGACGCACGAGTGTGATGCGGTGATCGCGTCGAGCGAGCTCGCCGCGCAGGTCGTGGGTGTGGCGAACGGTGGAACGCCGCCGGTGATCGCCGTGGTGCGCGAGCGCGATCTCGGCGCGTCGATGGCGCTGCTCGCGGCCGGCGTCGACGACGTTGTCTCCGAACCGATCGACGAGCTCGGCCTCTCGCTCGCGCTGCGCCACATCTCCACCGCATCACGCAGGCACGCTGTCGCCGGCGCATCGAGCACGCTGATCGGCGACGGCACCGCGATGCAGGAGCTGCGCACGCTGATCGAGCGCGTCGCGCAGGCGAAGACGACCGTGTTGATCCTCGGGGAGAGCGGCACCGGCAAGGAGCTCGTTGCGCGCGCGATCCACGACTCGTCGCCGAGGCGCGGCCGGTTCGTCGCGATCAACTGTGCGGCGATTCCCGCGGCGCTCCTCGAGAGCGAGCTGTTCGGCCACGTGAAGGGCTCGTTCACCGACGCCGTTCGCGACAAGATCGGCCTGTTCGAGGAAGCCGACGGTGGCAGGCTGTTTCTCGACGAGGTCGGCGAGCTCCCACTCGCCCTGCAATCGAAGCTGCTGCGCGCGCTGCAAGAATCCGAGATCCGCCGCATCGGCGGAACGGCCTCGATCAAGATCGACGTGCGCCTCATCGCCGCGACGCTGCGCGACCTGCGTGCCGATATCGAGGCGGGCACGTTCCGCGAGGACCTCTATTACCGGCTCAACGTGATGCCGGTCGAGCTGCCGCCGCTGCGCGATCGACCCGAGGACATCCCGCAGCTCGCGCGGTTCTTCCTCGTCCGCCACGCCGCACGGCACGGACGTCCCGAGGTCGAGCTCTCCGACGAAGCACTCGAGGCACTGCAGCAGCAGCCGTGGCAGGGAAACGTGCGCGAGCTCGAGAACATCCTCGAACGCGCGCTCGTGCTGTCGGACGGGCCCGCGATTGATCTGACGTTCCTGGGCACCGTGATGAACGTGCGTGCCGCAGCCCCGCCCACCGACACGGAGCTCTCCGAGTTGTCGATCAAGAAGGCGACGCGCGAGCTCGAAGCGAGCCTGATCGCTCGTGCGCTGGTCGTAACCTCGGGAAACCGCACGAATGCTGCGAAGCTCCTCGAGATCAGCCACCGCGCGCTGCTCTACAAGATGAAGGAGTACGGGATCAGCTGACTTATCGAAGAGAAAACGCTTTTTGGAGATCGCGCCGATACGCCCTAGAATTATTTCCCGCGGGGTTTCATGGCCAAACAGTGCATCGGGCTCGATATCGGCTCCAGCAGCATCAAGGTTGTACAGCTGCGCAAAAAGGGGGCCGGCTATGCGCTGCAAGCGTTTGGCATGCAACCTCTCGTTCCTCAGACGATCGTCGACGGGACGATCATGGATCAAGGCGCGGTCGCAGACGCGGTACGCCAGCTATGGGCGCGCTTGAAGTTGAAGACAAAGGACGTCGCGATCGCGATCGCGGGTCACTCCGTCATCATCAAGAAGATCGCCGTACCGCAGATGTCTGCGGAGCAGCTGCAGAACAACATCCGTCAGGAAGCCGAGCACCACATTCCGTTCGGCCGTGATGACGTCGAGATCGACTATCACGTCACGAATCCAGCGAACTCCTCGGGGCAGACGGAGCTGTTGCTCGTCGCAGCGAAGAAGGAGGTCGTCGCCGATTACGTGCAGTGCGTGCGCGATGCAGGCCTGATCCCGCAGGTCGTCGATGTCGCCGCGTTCGCGAGCCAGAACGGCTTCGAGACGAACTACCCGCTCGATCCGCGCGAGACCGTCGTCCTGATCAACATCGGCGCCGCGATCTCGAACATCAACATCGTGCGGAGCGGCGTGTCGCTGTTCACCCGCGACGTGACGATCGGTGGCAACGCGTTCACCGAGGAGATCCAGAAGCAGCTCGGCATCGCCGCCGACGAGGCCGAGGCCTACAAGGTCGGCGGCAACCAGACCGACGACGGTGTCGTCCCGCAGGAAGTCATCAAGGTCATGGACGGCGTCTCCGAGGTCATGGCGGGCGAGTTCCAGCGCTCGCTGGACTTCTTCCTCGCGACGACGGCGGATGCGAACGTCACCCGCATCGTCCTCGCGGGCGGCAGCTCCAAGGTCGGCTCGCTGCACCGCGCGATCGAGCGCCGGTCGCGGCTGCCGCTCGAGGTCGCCGATGCGTGGAAACGGGTCGAGATCGACGCTACGCTGGACCGGATGTACCTCGCGGCGCACTCGCCGGAGGCGCTGATCGGCGTCGGCCTCGCGATGCGCGCAACGGGAGACAAGTAAGCGCCATGATCAAAATTAACCTCCTACCGCAACGCAAGGCGAAGCGTAGCTTCGTCTCGTCGTCGTCTGATGGTCCGTCGCAGACGCCGCTGCTCATCGGCGTCGCCGCGCTCGCCATAGCAGCGATCGCCGTGATCTTCATCGTCGACATGCCGAAGCGCAGCCGGATGAACGAGCTGACCGACGCGAACAGGCAGCTGCAGGTCCAGATCAACGAGAAGAACAAGCAGCTCCAGGGCTACGCCGAGCTGAAGAAGGCCGAGGAGCAGGCGATGGCGCGCGCCGAATCGATCAAGCGCTTGCTCTCGACGAAGGTCATCCCGGCGCACCTCCTCCACGAGCTCGGCAAGGTGCTCACCGCTGCCGGTCCGACGATGACCGACAACATGACCACGCTCGCAGGCTCGGGTCCGCTCGGCGATCCGAACAAGCAGTTCAAGACCGACTGGGATCCGCAGCACGTGTGGATGACCACGTTCATCGATTCCGGCAGCGTGTTCCGCCTCGACGGTGGCGCGCAGTCGGAGGCCGATGTCACGCAGCTCGCGAAGCGGCTCGCGGCCTCGGTCTACTTCATGGACGTCACACCCGCGGGTGGTGAGCGCGTGACGGAGCGCGAGACGGGCCTGGAGTATTACAAGTTCACGATCACCGGAAGGGTGGCCTACTGATGGCGGCGACCGGAGTGATGGCGGACTTTGCGCGGCTCCCAACGTCGCGCAAGGCGCTCGTGTTCGTTGTCATCGGCGTGCTCGGCGGCCTGCTGTACTGGCAGTTCGTGTACAAGTCGCTCGAGCGCGATCTCGAGACGGCCGAGAACGACAACAAGGCCAAGGCGGCGATGAACAAGAAGCTCGCCGAGGACATCCCGAAGTACGAAGAGCTCAAGAGCCGGATGAAAGAGCTCACGGCGATCATCACGGAGAACCAGAAGGCGCTGCCGACCGAGGCAGAGGTGCCCGCGTTCTTCGAGACGCTCGGGCGTAAGATCACCGAATCCGGCGTCGAGATCCGCAAGTGGAAGAAGCTGCCGGAGAGCCCGGTCGAGAGCTTCGTGCGCGTGCCCGTCGAGATCGAGGTCACCGGCTCGTTCATGCAGATCAAGCGGTTCATGGCCTCGCTGACCCAGCGCGGTGTGATGCCGACGAGTGACTCCGGCGTCGAGGAGCGCGAGCGCATCATCTCGATCGAAGGCCTCCAGCTGATCAACCCGGTCGTGCGCAACCGCGAGCTCGCGATGACCGCGAAGTTCGTCGCGGTCACCTTCCGTCAGGAAGACGGTAGTGCTCCTGCGGCAGCGCCTGCGAAGGGCGCTGCACCGGCGGGGCCTGCCGGTGTTCCCGCCACAGCGCCGATGCCGAGCACTGGAACGGGCACGCCCGCCGGTGCGAAGTCGAGCGTCGAGGGCTCGCTCGACAAGGCTGACAAGGTCGATCGCAATGCCGCCGGTGTCGACGAGGCAAAGACGCCCGCTGCCGGCAGCAACGAGAAGCTGAAGGGAGGCATGTGATGCGGTTGCAGTATGCGATGACGGTCTCGCTGCTGGCCTCGCTCGCGGGCTGCGGCGATGACCCTCCGCCAGCACCGCCGCCGAAGGCCGGTGCCGCAAAGCCCGGCGCTCCGAAGCCGGGCAAGGCCCCACCGCAGTTCGCGGTGCGCGTTCGCATCGAGGATCGGGTCCTCGATCCCGACGAGAAGAAGGCGATCCGTCACGTGTTCAAGGAGCGCGACTTCATCGTCGACCAGAACAACCGCGATCCGTTCCAGTCGTTCGTGCTGAACCAGGGCATCGTCGGCCCGGCGAGCGAAGTGAAGCCGATGGACGTGACCAAGAAGTGCACGCGTCCCGAGCAGCTCGTCGCGACGAACTACAGCTACACGGACCTGCGCCTGGTCGGCATCGTCGCCCAGGGCACGCAGCGCAAGGTGCTGATGATGGATGCCGGCAATCTGGGCCACATCATCAAGCGCGGAGACTGCGTCGGCCGCGAGAAGGCGGTCGTGACGGACATCGGCACGGGCTACGTCACGTTCCAGGTCGAACCCGACCAGAACAACACGGGCGTCGTGAAGCCTCCCGAGGAGCGCTCCGTCCAGCTGTACCCGAACCAGATGCCGGTGATGTCGCAGCCGAACCTCGATACCGGGGCTGCCACGTCCACGACCCCCGACGTGGCCCCGCCGACTTCACCGCGCCCACCGACGGTGCCGGAAAAGTCGCCGAATCCAAATTGATCGAAAATTTGTGATCCGACCCCGCGTCGGGCGAAAATTTTCGTTGCCACGCGGCTGATCGTGGGTCGTGCGTCGAGATCGACGCAATGCCTCTCGTCTGTCCGCTTGTGCTCAGGAGTCTCATGCTGCTGACTCGCCCGAAGAACTGGATCGCCACCATCGCCGTCGCAACCGCCGCGCTCTGCTCAGCGCGCGTAGCTCTTGCCGACGGCAAGAACGAGATCCGCGCCGTCACATTCGACGACGACGCGGCCGGCACAACACGTGTGCACGTTCGCGGCGCATCGACGCCGACCTTCACCGTGTACAAGCTCGAGCGACCGAGTCGCGTCGTGATCGACGTGCCTCGAGCAAAGCTCGCCGATGTGCTGCGCGGCCATGAAGGCGCGACGGTGTTCACACCGAGCACGTGGAGCGTCTCGACGATCGCAGCGCAGCAGATCGACGACGGCGGACAGATCGTCCGCGTGATCGTCACGCTCGCGCGACCCGGTCGTTATGACGTCAAGACCGACGGCAACGCGGTCGTGGTGATGGTGACCGCGCGCGACCCTGCGCCGAAGTCTGCGAGTCCCGAAGCGCTCGCGAGGGCGCAGAGGGAGAGCGAGCAGGCGAAGAGGTCGCAGGCTGCCGCCGAGCAGGCGAGCACGTCGGCGCAGGCCGAAGCCGATCGACTGCGCAGGGCCGCCGCCGAGCAGACAGCGCGCGCGGAAGCAGCGCAGAAAGCAGCCGAGGATGCGAAGCGCGCCCTGCAGCAGGCGAGCAGCGCGGATATCGAGAAGGCGAGGGCGACCGCGGCGAATGCGGCGGCCGAGGCGGCGAAGGCCAAGCAGATGGCGTCGGCCGCACAGACCGAGGCCAGCAAGGCGAAGCAGGACGCCGCCGCCATGATGAGCGAGGCTAGCAAGGCGAAGCAGGAAGCCGCGGCGCTGCAGTCCGAGGTGATGAAGGCGAAGCAGATGGCGGCGACCGCGCAGTCCGAGGCGAGCGCGGCGAAGCAAGACGCCGCGCGGACGAAGGCGGAGGCTGTTGCGGCCGCCGAAGCAGCGAAGCAGGAAGCGGCGCGTCTCAAGGCCGAGGCGAACGCAGCTGCCGACGCAGCGAAGGCCGACGCGACCGCAGCGAAGCAAGAAGCCGCGCGCTCGAAGGCTGATGCCGCGGCGCTCGCGGATCAGGCGAAGCAGGACGCGGCGCGCACGAGGGCGGAAGCTGCGGCGATGAAGGACGCGGCGAGCAAGGACGTGGCTCGCGCGAGGGCCGATGCCGACGCGATCCGCGCCGCTGCCGAGCAGGCGAAGTCCGAGGCGGATCAGGCGCGCAAGGAGGCAGAGCTCGCGCGTGCCGAGGCGATGAAGACCAACGATACGGCAGCGCGCACGAAG
>JACCRC010000506.1 GCA_013813765.1 Deltaproteobacteria bacterium
GTGAACGACGGCACGTCGTTCACCGAGGTGATCGTCAAATCGACCGTGCCCACCGACCCGCCGTTCAGCGTGTACGTGAACGAGTCCGGACCGTTGTAGTCCGCCGTGACGGTGTAGATGACGCCGGTCATCGACGCCGTCACCGTGCCGTGCTGCGGCTGCGTGAACGACATCACCATCATCGATCCGCCGTCCGGATCCGCGTCGTTCGCAAGGACATCGATGAACTTCGGCTGCTCGTCCTCGAGCATGGAGACCGCGTCGTCGGTCGCAACCGGGGCATCGTCGGTCGGATCGACGGTGATCGAGACCACCGCCGTCGAGCCACCATTCAGGGTGTACGAGAACGAATCGGGACCGCTGTAGTTCGCGTTCGGCGCGTAGGTGAGACCGGCACCGCCGCCGGTGATCACGACGGCGCCGTGCATCGGCTGCGTCACGGCGGAGATCGTCAGTGGACCGCCGTCGATGTCCGTGTCGTTCGCGAGCACGGCGAGCGCGCCCGCGGCGCTGTCCTCGCTCACCATGAAGGCGTCGGCAACGGCGACTGGCGCGTCGTCGACGGGCGTGACCGTGATGGCCACCGTACCGAGCGAGCCGCCGTTGAGCGTGTACGTGAAGCTGTCGGCGCCGGCGTAGTTCGCCGCCGGGCGGTACGTCAGGCCCGTGCCGCCACCGGTGACGACGACCGTCCCGTTCGCGGGCTGCGTCACGCTGGCGATCATCTTCGGCCCGCCGTCGGGATCCGTGTCGTTCGCGAGCACGTCGATCGCGGCGGCGAGAGCGTCTTCGATGACGGTCCTCGCGTCGTCGACCGCGACAGGCACCTCGTCGACGTTCGTGACCGTGATGGTCAGTGCCTCTTCGAAGATGTGGCCGCCGCTGTCGGTGACGCGGACGCGGATCGCGTAGCTCGACTTGCTCTCGAAATCGAGCACGCCCGCGGTGCGCACCATCGCGCCGCTGATCGTGAACGCCGCGTTGTCGGTGGAGCCCGTGCCGCCGACGAGCGCGTAGGTGAACGTGTTACCGGCGTCGGCGTCGGTCGTCGAGAGCGTGCCGACGGTGGAGCCGGCTGGCGCGTCCTCGGCGATCGCGCTCGGAGACAGCGCGAGATCCGTCGGCGCGGTCCCCACGGGGGCCACACCTGCGCCGCTGATGTCGATGAAGGGCATGCCACCGGGCGACGCGGTCGCCGTGAGCGTCGTCATCGCCATCGCGACCGTGGTCGGAGCAAACGTCACCTGGACGACGCACGACGCGCCTGCCGCGAGCGTCTGGCCCGTGCATCCGTCGGTGCCGAGCGCGAACGCCGCACCACCGGCGAGCGCGACCGCGAGCGTGCCCGACGTCTGCGAGCCGGCCGGGTTCGTGACGCGGAAGCGCAGCGGGCTCGGCGACGTCGTATTGACGGCGATCGAGCCGAAGTCCGTACCATCGAGCGCGGTGATCCGCAGCGCCTCGGTGCCAGCGCCGGTCAGATTCTGCACCGCACGGTTGGCGGCGCCCGCGCCAATGTCGAACGCGATGGAGCCGGTCTTCGTCCCGGCGCTCGTCGGAGCGAACCGCACGCCGACGGTGCACAGCCCACCCGCCCCGCCGATCGTCGTCGAGCACGTGTTCGACACCACCGCGTACTGCGCCGGGGAACCGAACGACGGCGTGACGCCGAACGTCTTCGCGGTGGCCGTGTTGTTGCGCACGAGGATCAACACGTCGACCGGCGTGGTGTTGTTGATGATCGAGGTGCCGAAGCTCGCCGGATCGACAACCGGGCCGGATTCGAGTGCGATGATCTCGAGGCGCGGGATGCCGTCACCCCCGACCGCCGCGGTCGCCGTGCCACCGGTCGCCGCCGTGGCAGTGATGGTGCCGGTCCGCGCCCCAGTCGCCGACGGAGCGAACGTGACGCTGATCGTGCACGTCGCACCCGGGGCGAGCGTGCTGCAGGAATTCGTCGTCGAGATCTCGGCAGCGCTCGACGACACGGAGATCGCGCTCGTCGGGCTGCTGCCGGTGTTGAGCACCGTCAGCGTCTGCACCGCGGACGTGTCGCCGACAGCCGTCGCCGGGAACGTGGTGTTCGACGGCACGAACACGATTCCGCCCGCACTGGCGCCGTCGCCCGCGAGCGCCGCGGTCACCGTGCCACCGGGTGTCGCGGTGATCGAGAGCGCAGCACTCGCCGCACCAGACGCGGTCGGCGCGAACCGCACTTGCACGGTGCACGACGCCCCCGGAGCGAGCGTCGCGGTGCACGTGTTACCTGCGGTCGCGAACTGCGCGGCGCCCGCACCCGTCAGCGTGGCCGCCGGCACGCCGGAGACCTGGCCACCGAGGTTCGTGACGGTGAACGTCTGCGCCGGCGACATCGAGCCGACGGTCACCGATCCGAACCCGCGTGACGGAGGAGAGATCGCAAGCGCCGGTGAGCCTGATGCAATACCCAGGAGGCCCGCGGTGACCGCGCCACCCGGGCTTCCGGCGACGGTCAGCGCGCCGTGCGCCACGCCGACGACCGACGGACCGAACACGACCGAGACCGTGCAGGTCGCAGCCGCCGCGAGCGCAGTACCGGTGCAGGTGTCGCCGCCGGCGACGAGCTGGTACTGGTTCGCACCACTGCCGCCGAGCGTGGCGGTGAGCGCGCCGGTCGGCGCCGTGCCGTTGTTCCTGATCGTGAACTGTTGCGCGGCCGACGACGAGCCGACGTTCGTGTTCGTGAACTGCTTCGCGGACGGCGTGATCGTGAGCCCGTTCGCCGGCACGCCCTCGCCGACGAGCGTCGTCACCACCGTGCCGCCTGGCGCACCGGTGATCGTCAAGAGACCGGTCTTCAGGCCAGTGCTCGTCGGTCGCAGCTCGATCGACACCGTGCAGGTCGTGTGTCCTGCCAGCGTCGCGCCGCTACATGTGCCACCCGTCGCGGAGAACCCCGCTCCGGTCACCGTCTGCGACAGCGTCCCCGTGGTCTCGTCACCGAGGTTCGCGATCGTCACCGTGATCGCCGGGCTCGCAGCACCGACCGCGACCGAGCCGAGCTCGAGCTGCAACGGCACCGCGCGAAGGCTCGCGGGAGCGAGCGCCGTACCGGTCACCGCACCGCTGACGTTACCGCCCGGTGTACCGGTGACTTGAAACTGCGCCCCCTTCGCACCCGCGCGCTGCGGAGCGAGGCGCACCTGGAACGTGCACGACGCCGCAGGCGCGAGCGTCATGCCGGTACACATGTCCATGCTCTTCGCGAAGTCCGCCGGGTCGCTGCCGGCTGGGATCACCGACAGTGCGCCGGTCGGCCCGGTCCCGGTGTTCGTCGCCGTGAACGTAGACACGACCGTGCCGCTCTGACCGACGACGACGTTGCCAAGCGAGCTCTGCGTCGAGGTCAGGGTGAGGGCTCCCATGCCGGTGCCTTCGCCATCGAGCGCGGCCGTAGTCATGCCGCCCGGGGTTGCCGACACCGTGAACGTCGCCGACTTCATGCCGCTGCTCGTCGGCGCGAACGTCACCTGGACGGAGCACGTCGCTGCTGGCGGCAGCGTCGCGCTGCACGTGCTCGCACCGAGCGCGAACTCACCGGAGTGCACACCGGAGAGTGCCGGCGCGAGCACGCCGGTGACGGCGTCGCCGGTGTTGGTGATCGTGAAGGTCGTCGGTGGGCTCGTCGTACCCGCCGCGATCGATCCGAACGACGCGGTCGCGCGATCGATCGAGAGCATCGAGACGCCGCCCGGCGTGTCGGGCAGAGGCGGCGCGTCGGCGAGATGGTGGACGCCATCATCACCACCGCAGCTGACCATCATCCCCGCGAGCCCGATCACGCACACCACAACGAATCGCGACATCTTGTTCACGTGCACCCTTTACCGTAAGAGCCCCGAACAATTGCACGGGTCGAGCCAGAAGCGACCCCGTAACAATTGTGGGGTAGCCGCCCAGAACGGCGTTCGCTGCGGGCTACCGCGGGGTGCCGTGCACGACCTGCCTGGTCGATCTGTGTATACAGCTACGCATCGGCCCAGTTCTCGGCGATCCCGATATCGACCTCGAGCGGCACGCTGAGCTGGTAGACGGCCTCCATCTCTGCCTCGAGGATCTTGCCGAGCTCCTCGGCGATCTTCGGCGGTGCCTCGAACACGAGCTCGTCGTGAACGGTGAGCAGCATGCGTGCGGGGATCTTGTCCCTCGCGATCCGGCGCGCGGTCGCGAGCATCGCGAGCTTGATGATGTCGGCACCTGCGCCCTGCATCGGCGTGTTCTGCGCGACGCGCTCCGCGGCGTGGCGAGCCTGCGGCGACTTCGACATGAGGTTGGGAATCGGACGCCAGCGACCGAGCAGCGTCCGAGCTCCGCCCTGGGCACGTGCGAGCGTGACGATGTCATCCATGAACTTGTGGATCGTGGGGAACCGCTGGAAGTAGCGGCGCGAGTACTCGGCGGCCTGCGTGCGGGGAATCTCGAGGGTGCGCGCGAGGCCGAAGTCGGACTGGCCGTAGGAGAGGCCGTAGTTCACGGCCTTGGCGATCCGGCGCTGCTCGGAGGTGACTTGCTCGCGCGGCACGTCGAATACCTCGGCCGCGGTCTGCGTGTGCACGTCGACCTTGTCGCGAAACGCCGCACCGAGCTTCGCGTCGCTCGAGAGGTGCGCGAGGATGCGCAGCTCGATCTGCGAGTAGTCGGCGGCGATCAGGACGTGGCCGGGGGCCGCGATGAAGCCGCGCCGGATCTCCTTGCCGAGCTCGGAGCGGATCGGGATGTTCTGGAGGTTCGGATCCTGCGAGGAGATCCGGCCGGTCTCGGCGACGACCTGGTTGAACGTGGTGTGGACGCGGCCGGTCTTCGCGGAGACGAGCGGCGGCAGCGCGTCGAGGTAGGTGCCCTTGAGCTTGCTGATCTCGCGGTGCTCGAGGATCGGCGCGATCATCGGGTGCGCGTCGATCAGGGCCTCGAGCGTCTCGGCCTCGGTGGACCAGCCGGTCTTCGTGCGGCGCACGCCCTTCGTGTCGAGGCCGAGCTTGTCGAACAACAGCTCGCCGAGCTGCTTGGGCGAGCCGATGTTGAACTCGCCATGTGGGGCTGCCGCCGCGAAGATCGTGCGCTCGAGCTCGGCGAGCTTCGTCGCGACCCGGGTGGAGAGCTTGCGGAAGTGCGCGACGTCGATGTGGATGCCGATGCGCTCGATCTCGGCGAGCAGCAGCGCGACGGGCAGCTCGACATCGCGATAGAGCGCGAGCAGCCCGGAGTCGTCGAGCCGCTTCGGGAGCTGGTCACCGATCGGCAGCAGCGCGTGCGTGATCGCGCCGGCCCACGGCGCTGCGCGCTCGACCTCGATCGATTCGAGGCTGTGCTTCGCGCGGCCGGCGATCGTGGCGCGCGGTGGGAGCAACACGCCACCGAGCCGCTGGGCGACGGCCTCCCCGGGCTCGGCCTCCCCGGTCGGATCGAGGAGGAACGCGGCGAGCATCGCGTCCTCGACGATGCCGGCAACGGCGATGCCCTGCCCCGCGAACGTGCGGACGATCGCCTTCGCGTCGTGCGCGATCTTCTCGATCGTGGGGTCGGCGAGGATCGCGTGGATCGGAGCGAGGTCGGCCGCGGGCGGCGGCGCCGGCGCGCCGATGTAGCGGTGGCCGACCGGCAGGTACGCGGGCGGATGGCCCTTCACCGCGATCACGATCGCGACGAGGCCGGCCTTCTCGGGGCGCTCGGGGTCGAGCTCGATCGTGATCGCCATGCGCTTCGCCGCACGCGCCCACGCGGCGACCTCGGCGATCGCGTCGGGCCGGGTGACGATCTTCGTGTCGGTGGCCACCTCGACGTTCGCGAGCTGCGTGGTCTCCGGTGCGGGCACCACCACGACGTCCTCGCCGGGCGGCATCCGCATCTTCACCTTCTCGACGAGCAGATTGAACTCGAGCTCGGTGAACCGCTGCAGCAGCGCCGGAAGGTTCCACTCGGTGACCACCAGGTCCTCGAGCGCCACGGGCAGCGGCACGTCGCGGCGCAGCTCGACCAGCTGGCGCGAGATCGTGAGGCGCTCGAGCTGCTCCTTGTCGGAGAACGGCTGCTTGACCGCGATCCGCGGGACGACCGGGTTCTCCTTGATGAGGTTCGCGAGCGTGCCGTACGTTTCGAGCAGGCCGGCGGCGGTCTTGTCACCGACCCCGCGCAGGCCCGGGATGTTGTCGGAGGTGTCGCCGACGAGCGCGAGGAAGTCCGGGATCTTCTCGGGCGGAACGCCCATCTTCTTGATCACCTCTTCGCGCGTGTACGTCTTCTGATGCAGCGCATCGATCATCGTCACGCCGTCGCCGACCAGCTGCATGATGTCCTTGTCGGCGCTGTAGATGACGACCTCCCAGCCCTTCGCGCGGGCCTGGGTGACGAGCGTGGCGATCGTGTCGTCGGCCTCGACCCCGGGCACGGTGACGACCGGCCAGCCCAGCTCCCTCACGATCGGGTCGAAGTACTCCATCTGGACCTGGAGCTCTTCGGGCGGCGCTTTGCGGGTGGCCTTGTACTCGGCGTAGAGCTCGGCGCGAAACGTCTTCTTGCCGCTCTTGTCGTCGAACACGACCGCCATCCGCTTCGGTGCGTTGTCCTCCTCGAGGCGCATCAGCATGCGGGTGAACACGTAGAGCGCGCCGGTCGGCATGCCCTCGCTGGTCGACAGCCGGACTTCCTTGCGCTCGCCGCGCGAGATGTTCATCAGGCCGTAGTGGGCCCGGAAGATGTAGCCGTGCCCATCGACGATGTAGAGCCGCTCCGGCACGCGCGAAATCTAGCCCGTGCGACTGTCCGTGCCCATAGCCCGTCCGTGTAATACGAGAGCCTCTCGATGCAGATGCGCGGCTGGCCGATCCTGATCATCGCTGGCGTCGCCGTGGTGGCGCTCGCCGTGATGTTCCGCGAGGAGATCTGGGACGCGACCGGCCACGATCCCGGCGCGCAGCTCGTCTACTCGTTCAAGGGCAAGGGCTCGCCCGATCAGCTCGCGCAGGCCAGGCGGCTGATCGAGGAGCGGATCGCCGAGGTCCCCGGCCCCGCCACGGTCAGCATCGATGGCGACCGGATCGTGATCGAGGTCGAGCACGCACATGACGTGCTGTGGATCGAATCCAAGATCGGCTCGGACATGGTGGTGGTGCCGCGCGTCGATCTCCACAGCCTCGACTACGACCCCGAGTACCTGAAGGACATGCGGGCGCGCTTGCGCGGCAACAAGCGTGCGAAGGAGCTGGGCGTCGAGATCAAGCTCGACAGGCTCGGCTATCACGTGACGGCCCCGAGTCGGGGCGAGTACGTCAACACCGCGTGGGCCGAGAAGCACGGCTGCTCCACACGCGACCGACTCACCGGCACCGGCGTGTACTGCACCGTCTCGGGCCCGGATCGGATCCAGGCATTTCTGATCGGTGACGCCGAGCTGTTCGTCGAGCCGCTCGCCGAGATGCAGCTCGCGGCGGACCGGAGCCTCGTGGTCCACGACGACGGCAAGGTCACGCGCGGCTACGTCATCGAGCGCTCGCCGATCGTGATCGAGTCCGCCATGATCGCGAGCGCCGTCGCCGAGGAAGATCGGTTGATCCTCACGCTGACGCAGGCAGGCATCGACACGATCGCCGCGCGCGTCCTGGCACCCACCGTGCAGCTGATTCACCTGGTCGGTAACGAGCCGCGCGAGACGAAGATCCTCCCGGGGGGCAAGCTATCGATCGCCTCGCCACGGGCGGATGCGCGGCGCTTCGTCAACTCGCACGGCTTCGCCTCACTGCCGGCGCTCCACGAGCTACCCGACTCGCCCTAAGGGGCGGGGCTTCGTGGCAAGATGCCGGGCATGCACCGCATCGTCGTCGACGCCATGGGTGGCGACCACGCTCCGGACGAGATCGTCCAGGGCGCGGCGGAGGCATCGCTCGCACTGAGCTCGGCCGAGATCATCCTGGTTGGCGATGCGCACGTGCTGGGCCGGATCCTGCCAAAGCTCCGCCACGACGGCGCGCGCGTCCGCGTTCACCACGCACCGACCTACGTCGAGATGGACGAGAAGCCGGCCGAGGCGCTCGCCGCGAAGCCCGAGGCGTCGATCGCTGTGGCCGCGGATCTGGTCGCGCGCGGTGAAGGCGATGCGCTGGTGTCCGCGGGCAACACCGGCGCCAGCGTGCTCGCGTGCGCTCGGCGGTGGACCCTGCTCGATGGCGTGCGACGCTCCGCGCTCGCGGCCGTCTATCCCACCGAGCTGCGGCGCGGCGAGAAGGACGATCCGTTCTCCCTGATCCTCGATGTCGGCGCGACCGTCGACGTCACGGCCGAGGATCTGGTCGGGTTCGCGGTGATGGGCTCGGCGTACGCGAAGCTCGTCTCGAGCAACCGGCGCCCGCGCGTGGCGCTCCTGTCGAACGGCACCGAGGCCGGCAAGGGACCGAAGGAGATCGTCGCGGCGCACGCGGCGCTCGTCGAGACCACCGAGCTGAACTTCATCGGCAACATCGAGGGCCTCGACATCCCGCGCGGCGTCGCGGATGTCGTCGTGACCTCGGGCTTCGTCGGCAACGTGGTGCTGAAGATGCTCGAGGGCGTGAGCGACACGGTCGTCCGGCTCGCGCGCTATGCGCACAAGGAGCGCCTCGCGTGGCGGCTCGGCCTGATCGCGCTGTCGTCCGCGATCGATCAGCTCAAGTCGATCACGGACTGGCAGCAGTACGGCGGCGCTCCGCTGCTCGGCTTCACGCACCCGTTCATCAAGGCGCACGGCCGCTCGAACGCACGCGCCGTGACGAACGCGATCAAGGTCGCGCACAAGGCACTCGCCGGAAACCTGTGCGGCAACATCGCGCGCACGATGGCGGAGCTCGACGAGCGCTCGCAGAAGAAGCCGCGCGCTTCGACCGGATCCGACACGAGTAGCTGATGGGACGCCGCCAGTCGCTGCTCCGCCGGTTGACGGGCCTGCCGATCGAGCTCGGCGAACGGATCGGCCTGCTCGACCACGTGCCGCCCGGGCTTCCCGAGGGCGCACCCCCGCCGAAGCACACGTTCCGCTGGGATCTCGACAAGACGTACCTGAGGACCGAGTTCGACTCGTTCGCCGACCTCGCGAAGAGTGCGTTCGAGACCGCCGCCGACAAGCACGCGTTTCCCGGTGCAACCGCCCTGCTCCGCGCGCTCAAGCAGGACGGCAACCGCATCTGCATCGTCTCCGGCAGCCCCACGCAAATGCGCCAGGTGCTCGCCGCGAAGCTCGCGCTCGACGGCATCGACTACGACGAGTTCGTACTGAAGAACAACCTGAAGAACATATTGAAGGGCCGATTCCGCGCGCTGCGCGCCCAGGTGCCCTACAAGCTGCCGGCAATGCTGCGGTCGCGGATCGGCGCGCCGGCTGCGTCGGAGACGCTGTTCGGCGACGACGCGGAGGCCGACGCGATCATCTACTGCCTCTATGCGGACGTGGTCGCCGATCGGGTCTCGCTGCAGGATCTCGAGCGCGTACTGATCGCCTCGCGCGCGTACGAGGACGATTCCGAGCGCATCCTCGACCTCGCGCGCCGCGTGCCGAAGGGCGATGCGATCCACCGGATCTTCATCCACCTCGATCGCCGCTCGCCCCCTGTCGGCTTCGGCCGGTTCGGGCCGCGCCTCGTGCCGGTATTCAACTACTTCCAGGCAGCCCTCGTCCTCTACGAGGACAAGGTGCTCTCCGCGCGGCAGGTCATCTATGTCGCGCTCGAGATGCTCGACTCCGGTCAGTACGAGCTCGGTCACCTCGCGACCAGCGTCCAGGACATCATCCGGCGGGGCCGCGTCTCGCGCGAGACCGCGCTGCAGCTCGCCAGCGAAGCGAACGAGGCGGCCGCATCGGGCGTGCTCTCGGGCCGCACCGACCTACCCCCGTTCGAGAAGATCGCCGAGGCGTTTCGCGCGCGCGTCCGCGAGCTCGGTAGCACCCCGACGGTGGTGCCGGTCGAGCTCGCCGAACCACTCGACTACGTGCGGCTTGTCGACGAGGAACACGAGCACCGCCGCGCACGGCGCAAGCAAGGCATGGGGTAGCAACCCCACCGCTGCCCCACCCGTACCTAAACGCCACGAACAATCTTCCCAGCGCGCGATCGACCGCGTGTAGTGTGCTCCGGTGGTGCTCCTCCGGTGGTGTCGGGAGAGCCGATTCCGTCACCTCCCGCGAGGTGAATTTGGGGAGCGCGTATGCCCGTCAAGAAGAGCTCGCTGATCTCGTACGTACTCGGTCTCGTCGCCGCGCTGCTCCTCAGCTCCGGATGCGGTGACAACTGGATTCCCGAGGGCCAGTTGCCGGATCCCGGCACGTCCTCGAAGGAGATCACGAAGTTCACGATCAACGGGGTCGACGGCACGATCGCCGGCACCAACATCGCACTGACGGTTCCGTTCGGCACCAACGTCGCGAGTCTGTCACCGCAGATCGTTCACACGGGCGCTTCGATCAACCCTGCCAGCGACGTCACGCAGAACTTCACGAGCCCGGTTTCGTACACGGTGACCGCGATCGACGGCACCACGCAGGCATATCAGGCGACCGTCAGCGTCGCGGCGAGCGACGCGAAGGACATCACGAGGTTCACGATCCTCGGGGTCGACGGCGTCATCAACGGCACCAGCATCACGCTGACGCTTCCGTTCGCGACCGCCGTCCAGAACCTCACGCCGACCATCGTTCACACCGGCGTCAGCATCAACCCGCCGAGCGGCATCGCGGCGAACTTCACGAGCCCCGTCGACTACACGGTGCGCGCCGCGGATGGCAGCACGAAGAAGTACACGGTGACCGTGATGGCTGCGACGAGCAACTCGAAGGACATCACGAAGTTCACGATCCTCGGCGTCGACGGTGTCATCAACGGCACGAACATCTCGCTGACGCTGCCCTTCGGCACGAGCCTGCTGAGCCTGACACCGACGATCATGCACACCGGCATCAGCGTCACGCCCACGAGCGGCGCTGCGCAGAGCTTCCTCGCGCCCGTGCTGTACACCGTGAGCGCCGTCGACTTCTCGACGAAGGTCTACACGGTCACCGTCAACGTCGCTCCGAGCAGCTCGAAGGACATCACCCAGTTCCAGATCCTCGGCATCGACGGAACGATCAGCGGCACCAACATCTCCCTCCAGGTCCCGTTCGGAACGAATCGGGCGAGCCTCACGCCGACCATCACGCACACCGGCGCGAGCGTCAGCCCGGCGAGCGGCGTGCCGAACAACTTCACGGGTCCGGCGACCTACGTCGTGACCGCCGCCGATGGCAGCACGAAGTCGTACACCGTCAACGTCACCGCCGCGCCGAGCACGGCGAAGGACATCACCCAGTTCTCGATCCTCGGAGTCGACGGCGCGATCGCCGGCACCAGCATCTCGCTCACGCTGCCGTTCGGTACGAGCCTCGCGAGCCTGACGCCCACGATCGCTCACACGGGCGCTAGCATCAGCCCGCTCAGCGGGGTCGCGCAGAGCTTCGCCGCGCCGGTCATGTACACGGTCACCGCTGCGGACGGCAGCATGAAGACGTACACGGTCGTCGTCAGCGTCGCTCCGAGCAACGCGAAGGACATCACCCAGTTCACGATCAACGGCGTCGCCGGCGCGATCACCGGCACCAGCATCACGCTGACGCTGCCGTTCGGCACCAACCTCGCCACCCTCACGCCGACGATCATGCACACCGGCCAGAGCGTCAGCCCGGCCAGCGGCGTCACGCAGAGCTTCACCAGCCCGCGCCAGTACACGGTGACGGCGATGGACGGCTCGACGAAGACCTATACGGTGACGGTCTCGCTCGGGCTCAACACGTCGAAGGACATCACTCGGTTCACGATCCTCGGCCTCGACGGCACGATCAACGGCACGAACATCACGCTGCAGCTGCCGTTCGGCACGAGCCTGACGAGCCTCACACCGACGATCACCATCACCGGCGTCAGCGTCAGCCCGGCAAGCGGCATCGCTCAGGACTTCACCGCGGCGCGCCAGTACGTCGTCACGGCCGCGGACGGTTCGACGAAGACCTATACGGTCACCGTCACCGCCGCGCTGAACAACTCGAAGGACATCATCGCGTTCGCGATCTTTGGCGTCGACGGCAACATCATCGGCACGAACATCAACGTGACGCTGCCGCAAGGCACGGTGGTCAACAGCCTGACCCCGACGATCGTGCACACCGGCGCGAGCATCAACCCGCCGAGCGGCGTCTCGCAGAACTTCACGAACCCGGTGCAGTACACGGTCACCGCTGCGGACGGCTCGACGAAGACCTACACCGTGACGGTCTTCATCGCGGCGAGCAGCTCGAAGAACATCACGCAGTTCTCCATTCTCGGCATCAACGGAACGATCGGCATCAACACGATCACGCTCGTCGTGCCGTTCGGCACGCCCCTCAACAACCTGACTCCGACGATCACGCACACCGGCGTCAGCATCAGCCCGGCCAGCGGTGTCGCACAGAACTTCAGTGCCGGCTCGGTCATCTACACGGTGACCGCCGCCGACGGCACCATGAAGCCGTACACGGTCACGGTGACCGCCGCCGCGTCGGCTGCCAAGTTCATCACGAAGTTCACGATCAACACCGTCAATGGCACGATCGTCGAAGGTCCCCCGAATACGATCACGCTCACCCTGCCGCCGGGCACCAGCCTCACGGGCCTCATGCCCGTGATCGAGTTCACCGGAACGAGCGTGACCCCGGCGAGCATGGCCACGCAGAACTTCACGAGCCCTGTCACGTACACCGTGAGGGCAGCGGACAACTCGACGAAGGACTACCTGGTCACCGTCATCTCGCCGCAGCTCGTGTCGATCGCGGTCACCCCGCCCGACAGGAGGATCGCGCAGGGTACCAACCTCGGATACACGGCCACCGGCAGGTACTCGGACAACTCGACGCTCGACATCACGTCGCAGGTGGTCTGGTCAACCGGCGATATGAATGTCGCGTCGATCTCCACCGCGGGTCTTGCCCGCGGTGTGAACCCGGGCACGACGAAGGTCATCGCGACGCTCGGCCTCATCTCGGGCTCCACGGACCTCGAGGTCACGGCCGCGGCGCTGGTGTCGATCGCGGTGGAGCCGCCGACGCCGTCGATCGCGAAGGGCACCGATCAGCTGTTCGTCGCGATCGGTACCTACACCGACGGCTCGACGCAGCCCGTGGTCGGCGTGAGCTGGAGCACGGACGACATCAGCGTCGCGACGATCTCCGCCGCGGGGCTTGCCCACGGCGAGGACCAGGGCACGACGGTGGTCACCGCGACCGACCTCGCCACCGGCATCTTCGGGACGACCACGCTCGCAGTCACGATGGCAACCCTGGTCTCGCTCCAGGTCACGCCGATCGACCCGTCGACCCCGTTGGGCACCGACAAGAAGTTCACGGCCACCGGCCGGTACTCCGACAACACCCTGCAGGACCTCAGCAGCACGGTGACGTGGACGTCGTCGCTGGTCGGCGTTGCCACGGTCTCGGCCACGGGTCTGGCGCACAGCGTGAGTCCTGGCACCACGGAGATCACCGCGGACGCCGGCGGCGGCATCTCGGACACGACCACTCTCGAGGTCACGCCGGCGGTCCTTCTCTCGATCGAGGTCTCGCCGTCATCGGCGTCGATCGCGGAGGGTCGGGATCAGCAGTTCGACGCGATCGGCACGTACACCGACGGCAATGTACAGACCATCACCGATGAAGTGACGTGGAGCTCGTCGGACAACGGCATCGCGACGATCTCGAACGCGCAGAATAGCGAGGGCTTGGCCCACGGCGAGGATGTAGGCACCGTCACGATCACCGCGGAGCTCGACGGTGTTACCGGCACCGCGACGCTCGAGGTCACGACAGCGACGCTGCTCTCGATCGAGGTCTTCCCGTTCGACCCCAACATGCCGAGGGGTACGGCGCGCAACTTCACGGCGGAGGGTACGTACACCAATGGCAACGTCGTGGACCTGACCACCGCCGTCACCTGGACGAGCACCGATAGCAACATCGCATTCGTGTCGAACTCGGGTCTCACGAAGGGACGCGTGACGGCAGCGAACGTGGGTGTGGCGACGATCACCGCCACGCTCGACGGCGTCTCCGGCGACACCGTGGTCAACGTGGTCGTGGCGACGCTCGCGTCCATCAGCGTCGAGCCGGCGACCCCGTCGATCGCGCTCGGTACGAAACAGCAGTTCAAGGCGGTCGGCGTGTACACCGACGCGTCGACAGACGACCTGACCGCGAGCGTCACCTGGGACACGTCTAACCCGCTGGTGGCCCTCATCTCGAACGGCGTCAGCGACAAGGGCCTCGCGACCTCGAAGCAGGTCGGCTCCACGACGATCACCGCCACCCTTGGCCTGATCTCCGGAACGGCCGTGCTGACCGTCAGCGCGGCGACGCTGATCCGGATCGAGGTCACTCCTTCGAACCAGAGCCTCCCGCGCGCCACGACGGACGACTACACCGCGACTGGCGTGTACAGCGATGCGACGACGGTCGACCTCACGGACCTGGTGACGTGGTCTTCCTCGTCCCCGACCGTCGCGTCGATCTCCAACGCGAACAACCTCAAGGGCACGGTGTCGACGCTCGTCGCGGGTACCACGACGATCACCGCGTTCGATCCGGTCTCGATGATGTCGGGCTCGACGTCGCTCACCGTCACGAACGGCGTGCTGGAGAGCATCACGGTGACACCGAACCCGGCGACGATCGCGATCGGCGCACGGGTCCAGTTCACCGCGACCGGTAACTACAGTGACGGTACGTCGCGCGTGATCACGAACGCCGTGTCTTGGTCGTCGAGCTCACCGGCCATCGCGGGCGCCAGCAACGGCCGCAAGAAGCGCGGCATCGCGAACGGCAAGAAGGCCGGGATGGTCACGATCACCGCGACCGATGGTGCGACGGGCATCTTCGGCACGGCCAGCCTGACCGTCACGAACGCGACGCTGCAGACGATCACGATCCTGCCTGCCAACACCACGATCCCGAACACGACGAACCAGTTCTATCAGGCGATCGGAAACTTCAGCGACGGGTCGACGTCCGACATCACGGGCGCCGTGAGCTGGACGTCGACGAACACCGCGGTCGCGACGATCTCGAACCAGCCCTTCCAGGAGGGCATCGCGACGGCGGCATCCGTTGGTACGACCACGATCCAAGCACTCGACACCAGCACGAACATCCTCGGTTCGACGCCGCTGACGGTATCGAGCGCGACGCTGGTGTCGATCGCGGTGACACCGGGGAGCCCGACCATCATCGCCGGTGCGACGATCTCGATGATCGCGACCGCGACGTACTCGGATAACTCGACGAAGATCGTGACCCGCGAGGTCACGTGGACGTCGATGAACCCGGCGGCGGCGACGATCTCGAACGCGTTCCCGACCCAGGGACTGCTGCAGGGAATCGCGATGGGGTCGACGGAGATCAGGGCGCAGTACCCGCTGACCAACGTCATCGGGTCGACAACGGCGACGATCCTGCCCTGACATGTAAGACCACGCACTCCTAAACAGCGCGCGGTGACGGCCGGACCGGGAGGATGTGCCTCCCGGGACGGCCCTTCGCGCGCTCGCCATCGTGGCCCTCTGGACGGTGGCCGCTCGCGCCGAAACGATCGTCTACCTGTCGCGAGATGGCGTGGACCTCCGCCCCGGGCGGAACAACTCGCACGCCGGCACGTCGTCGCTGATCGAAGAGCCCGCGACGATCGGCCCGTGGGAGACCACACCCGAGGTGTGGGCAGAGACGGTCGCGTGTGTTCGCGAGGTCTATGCGCCGTTCGCGGTGACGATCACCGAGGAGGAGCCCGGCAACGTTCCCTACATCCAGGCGGTGTTCGGCGGCTCGCCGCTGGACCTCGACATGCCGCGCAGCTACGCGGGCATCTCGCCATTCCGCGGTGACTGCTCCGTGATCGAGCGGTCGATCGTGTTCGCGTTCACCGACATCCTGCCGCCCGATGCGCAGACGGTCTGTCACACGATCGCGCAGGAGATCGGTCACAGCTTCGGCCTCGACCACGTGCTGATGGACTCCGACCCGATGTCGACCGCGCACAAGCCCGGGAAGCGCGCGTTCGTCGATCAGGACGCGGCGTGCGGCGAGGGCAAACCGCGCAAGTGCGGCCTGCCGAGCTCCCCCTGCAGCACGACCCAGAACTCCTACGCACTGCTCGCCGAGCGGATCGGCCTCGCCGGCGACGAGCTCTCGCTCCGCGCCGTGGACCAACAACCTGATGAGGTCGGCTGCGCGGCGGCAGGCGGCAGCGGAGGTGGTGCGCTGCTCGTACTGGCGGTGGTGGCCCCGATCACGCGCCGCCCTCGTGCGAACCGGATCCCGCGCAAAAATCCATAGCCACTGTGAGCACTTGGGGGTGTACGTACGCTGAGACCGGGGGGTCGCAACGGCCTCACGCCCTGTGATCCCAAAGCTCGCGTGAACCGCCCGCCATACGCTATGGATGGGTGTCGTGCGGCAGCTGTGGCTCGTGGCTAACGTCCTGCTCGCCGCCTGTGGCGGTGGCGGGAAAGATCCGCTCGCGCCCGACGCACCTGCAGTCGCGGATGCCGGCGCGGATGCACCGCCCGCGTTCGCCGCATGCAACGAGTTCAGCGCGGCGGGCGTGTCCGTGCCCGCACACGTGACCGGTCAGCTCGGCAACTCCGACGTCGAGAGCCCGAGCACGTGCTCGGTCGTCGATGCGCCCTTCGGCATCGAGTCCGCGGGACCCGATCGCGTCATCCCGCTGACGAACCTCTCGCCGGGTGCCGCGTACGTCGTCAAGCTCACCTCGGCGAGCGACCTCGCGTTCTACGTTGTCACCGGTTGCAACACGGCGACGGGCCCGGGCGCGGATCAGTGCCAGCTGTTCGAGGACTCGGTCGGCGGCGGTGACGCGGAGGTGGGCCGGTTCATCGCCGGCGGCGCGACCGCGTACGTCGTCGTCGACTACTACGCATCCGCCTCTCCGCCGAGCAGCTCGTTCACGCTCGACGTCTACGCGGAGCAGTGTCAGGAGGACGACATCGGGCAGTGCGGCGGCTCGACGCCCGCGTGCTTCGAGGGGCGCTGCGTCGGCTGCGTGACGAGCTTTGACTGCACCGCCGCTACGACACCGGTGTGCTCGTCGAACCAGGCGTGCACCTCCGGCGCCGACATGTGCACCACCGACGGTGCGGACGAGCCCGCGAATGACGGCCCAGCCGGCGCGACGATGATCGCGCTCGACGGTACCGGCCACAGCGTCATCAACGGCAGGGTGTGCTCGAGCCCGCGCACCGAGTACGACTACTTCGCCTTCGACGTCACGACGCTCGGCGAGCGGTGGGACTTCCAACTCGGCTGGCTCGGCGGGCGCGACCTCGACATGCGTGCGTACGACGCAACCGGCAAGCAGCTCGGGTTGTCGTTCTGGGAGCAGCCCGAGCGCATCGTCCTGACGTACCTGCCGATCGGCCGCTACTACGTGCGCGTCCGCGAGTTCTCGTCCACGCCCGATGTCTCCCCGATCAGCTACACGCTCACCACGCAGCGCACGCTCGGCACCGCGTGCACGGCTGCCGCTGATTGCGCGCAGGAGTACCGGAACCAGCTGTTCCGCGGACAGTGCACCGCGGGTGCGTGCGTGTCGATCGACGGTGATGGCGCCGTCGCCGAAGGCGGCCGCTGTGACAGCCAGTCCGACTGCGGCCTCGCGCTGCACTGCCCGAGCTTCTTCTTCGTCGCCGGTGGCGATACCCGCGAGACCTGTGCGCGCAGCTGCACCGACGACACGACCTGCGGTCCACTCGGCGCAGACTTCGTCTGCACGACGTACTTCTCGAACAACTTCTGCGTCCAGAAGTGCACCGCGGATGACCAGTGCCCGACCGTGATCACATCGCCCCCCGTGACCGGGCCGTGGCGCCGCCTCACGTGCGACGTGCCGACCGGCCGCTGCGTTCCCTGAAACGGGCGCCGCCCGTGCTAGAACCTCCGGCGATGACCGCGGAGCGCAACGCCTCGATCCTCGTCGTCGAAGATGACGAAGCGATGCGCGACCTGCTGTCCGAGGAGCTCGAGGACGCCGGGTTCGAGGTCGCGGCCGCGGGCGGAGCGTCCGCCGGCCTCGAGGTCGCGCGCTCGGGCCGCTTCGACCTGGTGATCACCGACCTCCGCATGCCGGAGATGGACGGCTTCGATCTGATCCGCGGCGTGATGGCGCTTCCCGAGCCTCCGCACGTCGTGATGATCACCGCGTTCGGCTCGATCGAGACCGCGATCCGCGCGGTCAAGCTCGGCGCCTACGACTACATCACCAAGCCGTTCGAGATCGAGGAGCTCCTCCTCGTCGCCGACAAGGCGCTCGGCGAGCGCGCGCTGCGCACGAGGATCGCGCGCCTGCAGCGCGAGGTCGAGGATCGCTACGGCCTCGGCAACATCATCGCGAACAGCCAGTCGATGCGCGATGTCGTCGCGCTCGTTCGCCGGATCGCCGGGTCCACCGCGTCGGTGCTCGTCACCGGCGAGTCGGGGACCGGCAAGGAGCTGATCGCCCGCGCGATCCACTACAACTCAACCCGCGCGAACGGCGCGTTCGTCGGTGTGAACCTCGCGGCGGTGCCCGAGGGACTCATCGAGTCGGAGCTGTTCGGTCACAAGAAGGGCGCGTTCACCGACGCCCGCGCCGACAAGCCCGGCCTCTTCCTCGAGGCCGACGGCGGCACGATCTTCCTCGACGAGATCGGCGAGCTCGCCCTGCCCCTCCAGGCAAAGCTGCTGCGCGTGCTGCAGGAGCACGAGGTCCGGCCGCTCGGCGCCACGAAGAACCAGCGCGTCGATGCACGCGTGGTGGCTGCAACGAACAAGAACCTCGAGACGATGCTCGCCGAGGGCAGCTTCCGCGAGGATCTCTACTACCGCCTCAACGTGATTCACCTCGATCTGCCGCCGCTGCGGTCGCGGCCGGAGGACATCGTTCCGCTCGCCGAGGCCGTGCTCGAGCAACTCGGCGCGAAGCAGACACCTCCGCGGCGGATGCGGCTCGCGCCCGAGGCGCAACACCTGCTCCTCGCCTACAACTGGCCGGGCAACGTTCGCGAGCTGATGAACGTGCTCGAGCGCGGCGTCGCGCTGTGCCAGGGCGAGCTGATCTCCGACGAAGATCTCCCGCCGCAGGTGCGCGAGAAGCGCCCCGGCGATTTCCTGGGCGCTGCCGTCGCGCGGCGGATGACGCTCGCCGATCTCGAGCGCGAGTTCATCGAGCGCGTGCTCGAGGACGAAGCGGGCAACAAGACCCGCGCGGCGCAGCGCCTCGGTCTGGATCGCAAGACGCTCTACCGCAAGCTCGACGAGTACGCGAAGGCGAGCGGAGAACCGCGTGCGCCCTCCCCGGCCGAATCCGATCCCGGCATCTCGGGGACGTTTCCGGCGACCGAGAAGTAAGGCTTTCCGCGCACATAGCGTGACCACGCAACCGCAGCGAGCGCGTGCCGATAGGCGCGCCCATGCACCACACATCCAGAGTTTCTCTCGCCCTCGTCCTCACCCTCTCCGCCTGCAGCCTGATCAAGGTCAATGGCAAGCCACTCGGCGGTAGCGCGTCGAGCCCGTCGCCCGAGCCCACCGAGGCGAGCCCGTCGCCGCAGCCCAGCCATGTGAGCTCGTCCCCGGAACACGACGACGAGGCGCCACAGAACGCCACTCCAGAAGAGAGAGCAGAGTGGCGAAAGGGCTACCACGCGAGGCGCGCGGAGCGTGAACGGAAGCAGGCCGCCGAGCAGTCGCGCCTCGTGGCCGAGTCGAGGAAGGGCCAGCCCGGCTGGTGCCAGGAGTACCGGATCAGCGAGTCGGTGGAGATCGACCTCTCGAAGCTCAAGGACCTCGAGAGCACTGCCTACGACGAGTCCGACAACGCGAACCACTTCGCGGCGTTCATGTGCTCGACGCGTGGCAAGCATCGCGAGCTGAAGCCGAAGGTGCTCGAGCTCCGCGCGAAGTGGATGAAGGCGCAGGGCTTCGACGAGCAGGACTTCCTCGCCAAGGTGAGGAGCCTCGACTGGGACGGAAAGAAGTACGCGTCATTCCCCGGACCGGTCTCGCAGATGGAGTCGGCCGACGCGATCAAGCTCGATCGCCTCGGATCGCAGGCGTCGATGCTCGCGCGTTTCAGCTATGCCGACGTCTGCACCGACATGAGCCGCGGCGGGAACAACTCGCTGCTCGCCAAGATCGGTTGCTCGCGCGAGTCGCTCGATCGGGCGAAGGCGTTCGCCGAGATCGACGCGACGGCTGGCATCACGCCTGGGGTCCGCTTCCAGCTGCGGAAGCTCGTGCGCACGACCGTTCAGGACCACGACAAGCTACGCGCCGAGATCGCGGCGCTGGCCAAGGACGAGCCTGGCATCGCGCAGCTCGTCGCGATCGCCGACGCGCAGCGCAAGGAGTGGGCGGCACCTAGCGCCGAACGCACGAAGCTCGTCGCACAGCTCGAGGCAATGGAGGCGGCGACCGCCGCGAACAAGCGCTCCGGTTTTACCGGCTGCGAGGCGACGACGTACGCGGCGTGGGCTGATCAGGTGAAGGGCGCGACGTTCAGCAAGGCGACGGACTCGAACGCGGTCAACGTGGTGATGACTGCCGCGTTCCGCGACGCCGACTCGTACCTCGCGTTCCAGGCGCTCGTGCTGTGCGCGAAAGGCTCGGGCGTGAGCTCGGTGATCGAGACGGATGGCTCCGCGATCGTGCGCCGCGGTCCACGGACAGCAACGATGGCCGCGTGGGTCGCGGCCCGCGACTCGATCAAGTTCGACAACAAGGCGCACGACGGCGTTGTGCCCCATTCCTCGTTCTTTCTGCGGGGCCGCGTCCTCGAAGGCACCATCGCAAAGCTCACGCCTGCCGGCGAGACGCTGACGATCTCGTTCAAGCAGGAGCTCTTCAAGCGCAAGGACTGCGTCGCGTCGAAGAAGACGGGCAAGCTCGGCTTCTACACGGATGGGCGCGCGTACGCCGAGGAGGTCTGTACGAAGTTCGAGATGGTCACGCACGACAGCTCGCCCGAGGACATCTCCGTTCCGGCGTTCTGGGCCAAGGGCCTCAAGCCCGGCATGTTCCTGCTGGTCAGCCAGGACCAGGGCTTCCCGATCGCGGCGCTGAATGCGCGCGAAGGAGCCGGCACCTGGGCGCTCGGCGCCCCGGTGAAGTGATCAGGAGAGCGCGTCGCGCAGGCGGCGGAGCGCGGCCTCGGTCTTCAGGTCCGTGATCTCGCCGCGCACGCACGCGGCGATCGTGTCTTCGAGGCCGCGCCAGCGAGTGGTCGCGCCCTCCTCCATCGGTGAGCCGTCACCGGCGAGCGGTTGCTGCGTCGCCGGGTCGACCTCGACGGCCATGAAGTAGAGCTTCTCGACCATCGCGCCCGGCGACGGAAGCATCCCGGCGCCGAGCATGAAGACCTTGTCGGGCTCGACGGCGAAGCCGGCTTCCTCGAGCGTCTCGTGCACGGCGCGCATCCGCAGCCCGGCCTCGCCGCGATCACCCGCCTCGATGATCCCGGCGACGAGCTCGGTCACGAACAGACCCGGCGGCTCCTCGGTGATCGGCGCTGCGGCGACATCGCGCGCACGCGTGATCCCGGGCCTGAGCCCATCGCGCAGGAGCACCTGGATGCCGGCTGCGCTTCGCGAGAACACCGCGACGACGACCGCGTCCTGACCGTAGGGCCGAGCGACGGTGTCGCAGCAGTACTGCTCGGAGAGCGAGCCATCGGGATGGCGGTTGCGCATCCTCATGCGTCGGAGCTTGAGGAAGCCACCCTCGCCGACCAGCTCGTCGGAGTCGATGTGGAAGCCGACGACCTCCTTCACGGAGCGGGTGCCGGCGCGGGCGCGGGTGCAGGCGCCGGAGCGATGCCGCCCGGCGACTTCACCTCGTACTGCTTCAGCGCCTTGTAGATCTCGAACTGCAGCTCGTCGACCTGGCCGGTGGCCCAGCCGGGGACGCTCGGATCCTTCGGGTCGAGCTTCTCGGGCTGCGGGCTACCCGCGATCCGGCGCATCATCACGGGCTCGTCCTGAACGATCCACGCGTCGCCGTCGGGAAGCATGCGGACGACGTGAACGACGCGGATCGCCCTGTCGGGGACCTCGCGGTAGCTCTCGTCACTGCCGGGCGCGAGGATGCCATCCTGCGTGTACCAGCGCGGCTTCGTCTGCATGCCGAGCGCGGTCTCGTCGGACTTGTCGAGCTTGTACTTGCTCTCGACGGCTGTCTTCACACTGTTGAAGATCGCGATCTTGTCGCCGGTGTAGCGGGCCTGCTTCGCCATCGCGATGTCCTTGTTGGAAGGGCCACCGCACGCGGCGATCAGGCAGAGCGTTGCGAGCGAGAGGGAGAGGTTCCGCATGCGGCGGTTTTAGCTCAGTTCGCGTGCGCGAACTGCCTCGCGGCGTTGTAGATGTCGACGGCCAGCGTATCGACCCGGCCTTTGACCCACGGGGGCAAGTTCGGATCGTCGGGTGCAAGGGACCGAGGCTGCGGGCTTCCCGATACGAGCTGGCGGGTGCGCGGCTGGACCGTGACGATCACGCGACCGCCGGCGGCTCCGAGCACGCGCACCTCGAGCGAGAGCTCGATGTCGCCGCCGCGCATGTTGACGAGGTAGTCGCCGTTGCCCTCGTTCGCGATGCCTCGACGCCCGCCGTCCTCGTTGTACCACTGCGCTCCGGTGACGATCGTCGCCTGCTTGGGATCGATGTCGGCGACCTTGTAGCTGCGCTGCACGACCTGCGTCGCGATATCGAGGATGTGAGCTGTCTGCGCGTTGTACTCGGCGAGCTTCGCGGTGCGAACCTCCCGCGACGACGGCCCGCAGCCCAGGACGATCAACAACAGCAACGACAACGCCACTCGCATCCCTCGTTGATGCCTCCCGGTTCGCGAGCCGTCAAGGTGGTAGGGTCGGGCTCATGTCGGAGCTCCGTGGCAAGCGCGCCCTCGTGACCGGCGCGTCGAGCGGAATCGGCGCCGCAATCGCGCGCGACCTCGCGGCGCGCGGCACCAACCTCGTGCTGACCGCCCGTCGCAAGGAGCAGCTCGAGGCCGTGGCCGCGGAGTGCCGTGCTGCCGGTGTCACCGTCGACGTGATCACCGCGGACCTCGGCGCTCCTGGTGCGGTAGCAACGCTGTGGGACGCGGCCGTCGCCGGTGGATCGATCGACATCTGCATCAACAACGCCGGTTTCGGCTACTTCCGACCGTTCGGCGAGGTCGAGGCGTCGCGCGAGGCGGAGCTCGTGCAGCTGAACATCACGTCGCTGGTCGAGCTGTCGCGCCGCTGGGTCGCCGGCCGCACGGGCGGGACCGGCGCCGGCCGGCGCTACCTGATGAACATCGCGTCGATCGGCGCGTATCAGTCGGTACCGAACATGGCGCTCTACGCCGCGAGCAAGGCGTTCGTGCGCAACTTCACCGAGGCGCTGCACGACGAGCTCGCGCGCACCGAATCGTCGGCCACGTGCATCTGCCCCGGCGGCACCGAGACCGAGTTCCACGCGCAGGCCGGCGCGGGCAACTACGGATGGGTCGCGAACGCATCGATGATGAGCGCCGAGGCCTGCGCGAAGCGGTCGGTGGTGGCGATGCTGAAACGCAGGCGCACGTACATCCCGGGCCTCATCAACAAGCTGTCGTGTTTCGGCGTTCGGTTCGTTCCGCGGCGGTTCGCATCGTGGATGGCGCAGCGAGTGCTCGGCAAGCCGCGGCCGGGCGCACTGCCGGAGCGGAGCATCGCAGCATGAGCACCGAGGACGACAACCGGCGCCGATTCGCGCCCGACAAGCACGGCGTGTACGAGGTCTGGTACATGACGTGGAACGATCCGCGCACGGGCCAGGGCTTCTGGCTGCGCTTCATCACCGAGGCGCCGGTCGTCGGCTCCGGTGGAGTGCCCGGCTTCGGCGAGGCACCGCGCGGGGAGCTGTGGTTCGCCCGGTTCGATCCGAAGGATCCGAAGCGGACGTTCGGGATCCACAAGCGGTTCCCCGATGTCGTGTCGAAGGACTCGCCGTTCCGGCTGACGATCGCGGGCTGCGAGCTCGGTCACGATCACAGCTTCGGCGAGCTGGCGGGTGGTGGTCACGACGTGCGCTGGGACCTGAAGTGGGAGCCCTTCCCGCGCACGCTGCGGTTCTTCCCCGACGTGATGTACGCGGGAGAATACGGTCGCTCGCCGACGATGGTGCACTCGCCGAACCCGCGCGTGGTGCTGTCGGGCACACTGCTCGTCGACGGCGAGGAGCTCGTCATGGAGCGCGCGATCGCCGGCCAGTCCCACATCTGGGCGGAGAAGCACTCGATCTCGTGGGCGTGGGCGCACTGCACCGACTTCGAGGGCGTGCACGACGGACAGTTCGAGCTGATCGCTTCGAAGGTGAAGCGCGGCCCGATCACCACGCCGAACCTCGTGATGGTGTCGCTCGACTTCGACGGCGAGCAGCACCGCCTGAACCAGTTCCGCCATGTCGCGCTCAATCGCGGCACCTGGAGCACGGGGCGCATCGAGCTCACCGCGAAGTCCGCGACGGTGAAGATCGAGGCCGAGCTCACCTGTGCACTCGAGGATCTGATGCTCGCGCCGTATCTCGATCCCGACGGCACCGAGGTGTTCTGCGCGAACACCGAGATCGGGAGCGCGCGGATCACGGTCTACAAGCGCAGCGGTCTCCGGTGGAAAGAGCACCGGCGACTCGAGGCGCGAAAGCGGATGCACTTCGAGACCGGCGGACCGGTGCGAGATCCGTCCGTCACGCGCCCGCACGTGCTCGTCACGTAGTAGTGTCCGCCGCGATGGAGCGCATGAAGACGCCGCTGTGGGCCCTCCACAAGCAGCTCGGAGCCCGCCTGATCGACTTCGGTGGCTGGGACATGCCGGTGCAGTACACCGCGGGCACGATCAAGGAGCACAAGGCCGTGCGCGAGGCCGTCGGTCTGTTCGACGTCTCGCACATGGGCGAGGTGTTCCTGCGCGGCCCCAACGCGCGCGAGCAGGTCGATCGGCTCACGTCGAACAACGTCGTCGGTGCGCCGGTCGGCAAGGCGGTCTACACGCTGCTCACGCGCCCCGACGGGGGCATCGTCGACGACTGCATCTTCTACAAGAAGTCCGACGAGGAGTTCTTCGTCATCGTCAACGCGTCGAATACCAGGAAGGACGTCGACTGGTTTCGCGAGCACGTGAAGTTCCCGTGCGACGTCGTCGATGTCTCGGATCAGACCGCGCTGATCGCTGTCCAGGGCCCGAAGGCCGTGCGGATGGTCGACGCGCTTGCCGGCGGCACGCTCGCGCAACTGCCGACGTTCGCGTTCACCGACGCCGAGGTCGCGGGCGTTCGCTGCATGGTGGCGCGTACCGGCTACACGGGCGAGGACGGCTTCGAGCTCGCGTTCCCGAACGAATTCGCACCGAAGCTGTGGTCCGCGCTGATGGAAGCGGCCGTGCCCCTCGGCGGCCTGCCGATCGGCCTCGGTGCGCGCGACACGCTCCGCCTCGAGGCCAAGCTGCCTCTCTACGGCAACGATCTCGACGACGAGCACACGCCCCTCGAGGCGGGCCTCGGCTGGGCGGTCAAGCTCGACAACCGCGAGTTCCTCGGCGCTCCGGTCCTGCGCGAGCAGAAGGCGAAGGGGCTCGAGCGTCAGCTCGTCGGCTTCAAGATCGCGGAGGATCAGCGCGCGATCGCGCGGCACGGATACCCCATCAAGGGCGGCGGCATCGTCACCAGCGGCGGCCCGGGGATCTGGGTCGGCGGCGCGATCGGCCTCGGCTACGTTCCGACCGCGATGGCCGCGGCCGGCACGCAACTCACCATCGACTGCCGCGGCAAGGACGTCCCCGCCACCGTGGTCTCCGGCAAGTTCTACAAGCGGAGCTAGGAAACATGAGCAACTTCCCTCAGGACCTTCGATACACCCACGATCACGAGTGGCTTCGCTCCGAGGGCGATGGCTGGCGCGTCGGCATCACGCAGTTCGCTGTCGATCAGCTCGGCGACATCACGCTCGTCGATCTGCCGAAGGAAGGTGACCTCGTCACCAAGGGCCAGCGGTTCGGCACGATCGAGAGCGTCAAGAGCGTCTCCGATCTGTACGCGCCAGTCTCCGGCAAGGTCCTCGCGATCAACACGAAGCTCAAGGACTCGCCGGAGCTCGTCAACAGCGAGCCGTACGCCAACGGCTGGATGATCGATCTCGAGCCCACCGAGAAGGCCGAGCTCGACGAGCTGCTCTCTCCCGACGCGTACACGACACACGTCGCGGCGCAGTAGCCCGGCATTTACCTTCGCACCGCCCTTCGCGGTGCTGCGCGGCCCGGCAAGCCGGGGCTTGCGATCTACCTGCGCACCGCCCTTCGCGGTGCTGCGCGGCCCGGCAAGCCGGGCCTTGCGATCTACCTACCTGCGCACCGCCCTTCGGCGGTGCTGCGCGGCCCGGCAAGCCGGGCCTTGCGATCTACCTGCGCACCGCCCTTCGGCGGTGCTGCGCGGCCCGGCAAGCCGGGCCTTGCGCTACTTCATCACGATCGTGTGGCCGAGCTCGCGGTCGCGCGCGCAGCGCTTGGAGTCGGCGGCGCACTGGATGCGCAGCTCGGCGGAGTTATCCGGGGAGCGGAAGCGATCGTAGGCAGCGAGCGCGGCTTCCGCTTCAGGCCGCCCCAGCGCGGCGAGCGCGGTGGCCTGGCTGCGAAGTAGATCCGGATCGCGCGGTGCGAGCTCGAGGCCCTTCGTCGCCGCGGCGAGCGCACCGGTGTTGTCCCCGGCAGAGCCGAGCACGCGCGCGTAGATCATCCACGCCGCGGAGTTGCCCGGCGCCCGCTCGGTGCACGCCTTCGCCGGTGCGATCGCTTCCTCCCAGCGCCACACGCGCGCGAGTGCGTCGGTCGCGATCGCATCGAGCACCGCGGGACCGGGCGAGGGCAGCAGCGCGCGCGCCTCGGCGACGTGCGCGAGCGCTTCCTCGACCCTGCCCTGCTTCGACGCGACCCACCCGAGCTGCGCCAGCACCATCGCGCGAGCGCGCTTGTCGGGAGCACCCGCGAGCGCGGTCTCGAGGACGAAGCGCGCCTCCTCGAGGCGCTCGGTCACGGTGTTCACGAGCGCCATTCCATGCTCGTACATGCGCTCCCACGCGGGACGCGCATCCGTGGCCACAGAGCCGGCGCCGAGTTGAAGCTTCGTCTCGGCGATCAGCGTGATCGGCTGCGTCTTGCATGGATCGAGCACGACATCTCGCGCGCCCTGTGCGCCCTTGATGAACGCCTGGCCCTCCGCAGTCCGTGCCGAGGCGCAGACGGTAGCCTGCATCTTCAGCGTGCGGCTGCGGTGGCGAAGCCGCGCGGTCACGGTCAGCGGTAGCTGCGCGGCCGTGAGCGACTTCGGGATGTCGAACGCGTAACGCGTGACTTGCGCCTCGCGCGCCGCGACGGTCTGCGTCTGCACCTGGGTGCGGAAGCTCGCCATCTGGTGCTCCTCGAGCACGTTGCCCTTCTCGTCGACGACGAGCGTGCGGAGCACGTGCGTATCCTCGTCGTCGGGATCGGTCTCGTGCGTCAGGCCCGACGAGACGACTCGCTTGCCTGACTTGTCCGTGACGTCGACCTCGACCCAGGCATCCTGGATATCGAGGACGCCGCCGGGGAACCGGTGCCCGACGAGCAGATTTCGGATCACGACGTCGAGCGCCATTCGCGAGCCGGCGGTGACCGGTGCGCCGTCGGCGGGCAGGTGCCACGTGGCGCCCGACGGCTGCTCGATCCGAGCGCCGGCGATATCGATCGACGCCGCGCCCTCGAGCTTCGCGCGCAGGCGGCGGAGGTGCTCGGTGTCGCCGCGCATCGAGGCCATCCACGTGTGGCCTCCGAGGAAGCGGTGCGACGCGATCGTCTCCTTGGGGCGTAGCCCGCCGTACTCGTTCGGCGACGCAGGCTCCTGCTCCATGTGGCAATCGATGCAGTCCTTCTTCTCGACCTTGTCGACACGGCCCATGCCGTTGCCGTTCCACGCCGAGTTGCGCCACATGCCGGGCTCGTCGAGACCCGAGAGGTGAACGGGCATGCCCATGTCGGGAGAGAGGAAGCCGCGGTGGCAGCTGACACACAGCTCGGTGCCGAGGCTCTTCACGCCGACCTGCTGCTTGTGGCGCATCACCGACATCGGATCCGACAGGGTCGGCGCCTCGATCGGCGTGCGCGACCAGACGTAGCTGCCGTTGCCGTCCTTCGACGTGCTCTTGATGCCGTGGCACAGCCGGCAGGTGACGCCGGAGTGCGAGCGTAGATCTTCGGCGGGAATCTTCTCGCCGCTGGTCATCATGCCGTCGACCATGAGCGGCATGTCGTGACAGCCGCCGCAGTGCTGGCTCGTCTTGTTGCCGAGGTCATGCCGCATCAGCTCGACGTTGACGCGGTAGATCGGGTTGCCGAACGACGCGAACGAGTGCGCGCTGGTTCCCCACTGCGCGGCGGCATCGGGATGACACGTGGCGCAGCTGTCGACGTCCGACAGCATGTTCCCGTCGGAGACGTCGCCCGCGACGTGCGGCGTGCTGCGATCGATCTGCACGAGGCTCGGGAAGTGCTCGCCGGTACCGACGGGCAGGCGAGCCTGCGCGAGCACGGTGCGTTGCGTGTCGACCGGATCGGTCGCCCGCGTCTGCTCGCCGCCGCAGCCAGCGAGGCTCGCGAGCATCGTGATCCCGAGGATGCGCACCACGTTCCACATTACTTCGTCTGCGTATCAACGCGCCCGGCGAGACCGAGGTCTACGCCGAGCAAGGCCCGGCGAGCCGGGCCGCGCAGCACCGCCGAAGGCGGGGCGTAGGTAAACGAGAAGCCACATGAGCCCACCCGCCGCGACCAGCAAGCCGCCGGAATCACTCGACTGGCAGCCACAGCCCTGCGGCTTGTTGTTGAAGCCAGCGCCACCCGGGAGGGGCACGCCGCGCTTGACCGCGATCTCCGGGACGTCCTGCGCGACGAGGTTCGGCAGCTGCACGTTCCCGCGCGGCGCAAACGCCAGGTCCTTCGCCGCCATCGGGCCCTCGGCGATGTTCACGCCGGGCGGTGGCCCGCCCCACACGCCGCGCACCGGGTTCTGACACGCGATCGTGCCGGTCCACGCGTGGCGGATCGCGTAGCGACCCTGGAAGTTGTTCACGGAGTCCTTGCGCGAGCGCTGCTCGAGCACGCCACTGCCATCGCGCTCCTCGCGTCCGCCGACGATCGGCGGCGCCTGCTTGAACACGAGGTCATTCGGCGCGCCGTCCTTGCCGTAGCGCGCGTGCAGCCGCGTCAGCACGAAGCCGGAGTAGCCGTCGCCTCCGATCACGTCAGACCCGAGCGTCAGGAAGTCGTTGCCGTCGAGCTGCGGGCCCGGGCACGGATCGCACGTGGTCGCATCCCACGCGTACTCGGTGACCACCGCACCGGGATTCTGCTGCACGGTGCGATCGAACAGCGCAGCGTAGAACTCGCCGAACCGCGTGCGGACCTCATCCTTGACGTCGAGGTTCGTCGGGATCGTGACGTTCTTGTAGTTCGCAACCTCGTAGCGCTGCTGCGGCGAGAGGATCGAGACGATCAGGTCCTGCGTTCCGTTCGAGTTCGCGAGGCCGAGGCGGATCGGCAGCGAGAACTCGTCGCTGTCGTAGTGAAAGCGCAGCGGCGACAGCATCGCTTGCCCGTTCTCGAACCGGACCTTCTTCGGATTCACCTTCGCGACGAAGAACTTCGACCCGGCGTCCACGTACGGGCGCAGCAGCTTCTCGGCATCCTTCGGGATCTGGTACTTCTGATCGCGCAGGTAGCGATCGAGGCCGGTCGACTCGGTCGCCGAGAGGATCACGATGTCGTACTCGCCGACCGTGAACTTCGCCTCGATCTTCACGCCGTAGTTTCCGGGCGCACTGGCCGAGTCGGCGACCGACATCGACTCCGGCGCGGACATCGGGAATCGCCGATCGTCCTCCGACTCGACGGTGCACGGGTCCTGCTCCCAGTACTCGACGAGCCGCGGCGCGCCCATCGTGTCGACCTTGCCGAACACGTCTTTCGGCAGCGTCTTGACGTCGGCCTCCTTCAGCACCACCGGCACCGGGATGACCATCGCGAAGTCCTGCGGTGGCCCCTGGTAGTTGTTCTGCATCGAGAGCACGGTGCGCGTGCCCTGCCGCATCAACACGACCTGCGTCGCGTTGTTGAACATCTCCCCCCCGGCACCATTGATGTAGAAGCCGCAGAACGCATCTGCGGCGCGCGGCGCGCTCAGTGAGACCACCAGCGCGGCAACAAGCATCGGTCGCTTCATGTTCACTCCCTTCGACGGCGCCGCAGAACGAGGGCGGCTCCCACGAGCAACGCCGTCGCGATCGAACCATTACGGTCCGAGGCCGCACAACCGCAGCCGCTCTTCTTCTTCGCTTCCGTCGAAGACACGGCGCTGCCCGACGCGGAGCCCGAGCTCGGCATCGGCGGGTCGGAGACCTGGGTTGCCACATTGGACGCGCCAACTTTCAGATCGATCTCCGGCACGTCGTGCAGCACGGCGCTCGCGAGCTTGACCTCACCGCGCGGCGCGAACGCCAGGTCGACCGCGGGCTTGATCCCCGTGGGCGTGAAACCCGGCCTAGCGCTGATCTCCCGCGGCGGCCCACCCCACCGCCCGCGCACCGGCTTGTCGCAGGTCAAGGGGCCCGTCCAGCGGTGGCGCACCGCGTAGCGGCCCTGGAAGTTGTTCTGGTCTGCCGGCACCGCGCCCTCCTCGAGCTTGTTGCCCGCGACGAGGTGCTCGCGGCCGCCGGCGATCGGCTTCGCCTCCTTGAACCGGAGGTCGTCCTTCATGTCCTTGCCGTAGCGTGCGTGCAGCCGCGTCAGCACGAAGTCCGCGTTCTGATACGCGGTCGGCTGCGCCTGCGAGCCCTGGAGCACGTCGGCGCCGAGCGTGACGAAGTCGGCCTGGCTCAGCGCGGGACCCGGGCACGGATCGCAGGTCGTGGCCTGCCACGCGTACTCGGTGACCACCGCGCCCGGATTCTTCTCGACGGTGCGGTCGTAGAGCGCGGTGTAGAACGCGCCGAACTTCTCCTTCATCGCCGCGGTGACCTCGATGTTGGTCGGGATCGTGACGTTCTTGTAGTTCGACACCTCGTAGCGCTGGTTCGGCGCGAGGATGTTGACGATCAGATCCTGCACGCCGCTCGAGTTCGCGAGCCCCAGGCGGATCGGCAGCGCGAACTCCTCGCTGTCGTAGTGGAACCGGAGTGGCGAGAGCGCGGCGCGCCCGTCGACGAATGTCACCTTCTGCGGATCGACCTTCGCGACGAAGAACTTCATGCCGCTCTCGACGTACGGTCGCAGCAGCGGCTCGGCCCCGGCGGGGATCGTGTACTTCTCCTGCCGCAGCCAGGTCTCGAGGCCCGTCGAGTCCTTCGCGGAGAGGATCAGCACGTTGTACTCGCCGACGGTGAACTTCGCCTCGATCGTGACGCCGAGGCCGTCGGGCTTCGCGGACTCCTGGGCCATCGCCGATGGCGGCGGCATCGCTCCGGACCTCTGCGTCTCGTATTCGTACCCGCGGCCACACGGATCCTGCTCCCAGTACTCGACGAGTCGAGGTGCGCCCATCTGCTCGACGTGCGCGAACACGTCCTTCGTCAGCGTCTTCACGTCGCCCTCGCGCAGCACGACCGGCACCGGCACCACCATCGCGAAGGCCTCGGGCGGGCCCTTGTAGTTGTTCTGCATCGACAGCACGGTCCGCGTGCCCATGCGCATGAGCACGACCTGCGTCGCGTCGTTGAACATCTTCTGGTCCCCGCCCGCGACATAGAAGCCGCAGAAGGCATGGGCCGCGCGGGGAATCGTTACCGTGAGCGCGAGCGTGGCGGCCGCGAGCATCGGGGCGAGCTTCATCGTGCGAGCTTACAGTGGGCAGCGCACGCGGGCGGCGAGCTCGACCACCATGTCGTGCCCCTCCCGGCAGCTCGCCTCGACGACCGCGCGCGAGGTCCCGTCGGCGGCGGGCTGAGCGATCGTGATGATCCGGTTCGCGGCCATCACCATCTCCGGCGGTGCCGATGGGCAGCGCTTGAGCTTCTCCGCCTCGCTGATCAGCTGGCGGCACTGCAGACCGAGCGTGCTCGCGAGCGGATCCTCGACGGGAAGGCAGCCCGCATCGATCACCTGCGTCTCGATGGCCTCCGCGCGCGTCGCGCATGCCGCTGCATCCCTGGCCTTCCAGACCTTGCTCGCGATCGGCGCGATCGGCACCGGGAGCTTCGTGCACTTCTGTGCGATCCGCCCCGCACCGACGAGCCGGTCGCACGCGGGCACCTTCGTGATCGCGCGTACGAGCGTGCCGCGGATCGCGCACCCCGAGGTCAGATCGATCGCGAGCGCGATCGTGTTCGGCCTGCCCGGCGTGATCGCGAGCGTGACATCGCCCTGCTGCGCCGACAGTTTGCCGCGATCGCTCTCGACGAGTGACATCGCGACGAGCCCGCCACCCGCAGGCGCGAGATCGATCGCCAGCGCGCCATCCGTCGCATCGACCGAAAGCGTCGCCGACTTCGCGCCCGGTGCCGTGCAGCCGGTCCATGCGAGCTTTCCCGTGTAGTCGCCGACGAGATCGCTCCACGAACGCGCTTCGGCAGTGCCGCAGATCACGACGAGGGCAAGAAGCAGGCGCACGAACGGAGCATGACATGCGCGGCCAGATCTGAGACTCTCGCCTGATGAATCGACCGGGGATGCTGTCCGTCCTCCTGCTCGCGGCTTGCGGCGACGATGGAGCCGCCAAGCCAGATGCCACTGTCCTGATCGACGCCGCCATCGATGCGCCGCTCGACGCACCGGCCTGCGCAGCGCCGATGAAGACGTGCGGCACCGCGTGCATCGCCGTCGCCACCGACGAGCTGAACTGCGGTGACTGCGGCGTCAAGTGCAAGGGCGGTCAGGCATGCGACGGCGCGTGCGCATGCCCGGCGAACTTCATCCCGGCGACGCTGCCGGCGAGCAGTTTCGATCAGTTCATGAACCAGGGCACGACGATCATCGCGATCGGGCCCTACTTCGACAGCACGGGCATCCACCCGTTCATCTTCGGCCTCGCCGACGACGCGCCGCTCAACACCGACATCGACCTGTCCACCGTGGCGGTCGGCTCGATCCCGTTCGTCGCGGCCGGCTATCGGCTGGACACGGCAACGTTCGACGTCGACGCGAGCTACCTCGCGAGGGCCGGCACGTTGCGGCTCACCAAGCGCTGCGCGACCGAGGTCCAAGGCACGCTGACCAATGCGACGTTCCAGGGCGTGACCGGCGGGTTCCAGAATCCATCGGTCGATTCGATGGGCTGCACGCTCCCCGCACCGGCGACCCCGCCGGCGCCCGGGCTGACGATCGCGTTCCACGTGATGACCGCCGCGTGCCCGTAGGCCCAGTTCCCCGAGCGGCTTGCCGCTAGAGGCGTCCCACCCGAGAAGCGCGTGGTCATGGGCGCTGATCACGACTCGACGCTCGTCCATCGCGAAGAAGCCGCTGGTGAGCGCTGCTCCGCGCGCGAATGCCGCGGGCACATCCGCGCGCCAGCGCTCGGCCCCGTCGTCTCCGATCACTACGAGCTTCCAGTGCAGCTCCGTTTCGCGCGTATCGACGGCGAGCGCCACCGCTGCCCCGCCACCCGCCGCGAGATGGTAACGCGCAGTGGAGCGAGGTCGATCGCATGCTCGGGCGAGAGTGGCCGCTCCACGGCGGCGAGCGCGAGCTCCGTAGCGTTCCACTCTTCGCGCGGTGCATGCGAATACCACACGCGGTCCTTCGACGCGCCGGCGATATGCAGAGGCTTCCGTCCCGTCATCGGGAAGGACCTGCCGGTGCCATCGGGCGCGATCAGCCGCAGCCCTGGCCGCGATGGTTTGCGTAGGCCGGCGTCGGCACCGCACGCCGTCGCACGACAGCGACCAGGAACGTGCGCCGGTTCACTTCAGCGTCTCCCTCTCAGTCGTCGTCGCGTTTGACCACGCGGGCGGACGGCACATCGGTCAGCGAGTCCGTGACCTCGGGCATCCCCTCGGGCAGCGACTCGTCGGGCAGCTTGGTCTTCCCGCGCGAGAACAGGACATAGAGCAGCGCGCCCACCGCGAGCAGGGCCGCGACGATCGCGCTCTCCCTTGGCTGCGTGTAGATCTGCGACCACGCGATCCACATCGACAGTGCGATGAACGCGATGGGGGTGACCGGGTAACCGAACGTCCGGAACGCGGACCGATGACCGCGAGCACGCAGGATGAACACCGCGCCGACCGTGAGCGCCGCGAAGATCGCGAGCGTGAAGCCGACGAACCGGATCAGCGAGCCCAGGTCGCCCACGAGGACGAACAGACACGCCAGGAAGCCCTGGGTCATCACGGCCAGCACGGGCACACCGCGCTTGTTGTGGCGGGCGAGCTGGTGCGGCAGCGCACGATCCGTGGCCATCGCCGCGTACACGCGAGGACCGGCCATGATCATGGCGCTCACCGAGGACACGAGGGCGATCGCGATCACCGCCGTGACGAGCCTGCCGGCGGAGTCGCCAAACAGCGCGCGCGCCGCGGCATCGCCGACCTCGACGATGGGACCGCCGCCGTCGCCACCGGCGAGGACCTGGGTCGGCACCGCGTAGAGGAACACGAGGTTCAGCAGCACGTAGAGCGCCATCACGGTGCCGGTGCCGAGCAACAACGCCTTCGGCAGCGTCTTCTCGGGATGCTCGACCTCGTTCGCGATGTACGCGGCGGCGTTCCAGCCCGAGTACGCGAACGAGACGTACATCAGGGACGTCGCGAACGCTGCGGTGCCGACATTCGCGAGCCCGCCCGCCTGCGGGCTCAGGTTGCCCCAGTCGCCGCTGCCGAGGAACACGCCGCCGAGGATGAACAGCGTTATCAGGATCACCTTCGCGGCCGTGAACGCGGCCTGCACCCAGCCGCCGATCTTCGTGTCGAACGAGTGCAGCCCCGTGACCGCGACGATCAGCGCCATCGCGACTGCCTGCTGGGAACCGAGCGTGATCGTCGCCTCGTAGCCGGCGAGGCCGAAGGTCGTCGAGAACCACGGCTCCGCCGACTGCAGAGCGGGGACCAGCGTGGCGAGATACGCGGAGAATGCGATCGCCGCCGCCGCGATCGGCGCGGAGAAGCCAGCGGTCAGCGACACCCAGCCGCTCATGAACCCGACCGCCGGGTGATACGCCTCGCGCAGGTAGACGTACTCGCCACCGGCGCGCGGCATCATCGAGCCGAGCTCCGCGTAACAGGCAGCGCCGCAGAGCGCGAGCACACCACCGACGACCCAGCACAGCAGGATCGTTCCCGGGTCGTGCAGCGAGGCGGCCTGGAAGCCCGTGCTCGTGAACACGCCCGTTCCGATCATGTTCGCGACGACGATCGCCGCGGTCACGGTCAGGCCGAGCCGGCGCTTCGGAGCGGTCACGCGTGGGGCCTATCGTGCGACGGGGCGCATGTGGCGGTCGAGAAACGCGAGGGCATCGCGCCAGCACCGGCGAGCCGCGGGATCCCAGACGAGAGCGTGAAACGCATGAATGCCGCCCGGGTAATACCTCGCCTCGACCGGCACATCGAGAGCACGGAGTGCCTTCTCGAGGCGGCGCGTGTCATCGAGGAGTGGGTCGCGCGTGCCGACCGGAGCGAAGAACGGCGGCAGCGGCCGCTCGAAGTGAGCCTCGGTACGGATGCCCGCGACTTGCTCCTCGAGCACGCGCAGGGGATCCGCGAGCTCGGTCTCCGGCCCCGGAGCCGGCGAGTACCCATGGAGGTACGACGCGGACGCATCGCGGATCATTCCATCGACCCAGCGCGGAAGTGGCCGCCTCTGCGAGAATCGCTCGGGACTCGACACCTGTAGCATCGCGCAGAACGGCAGCGTCGCGCGCGGCACCACCCCGAGGTCGAACACCTCGCGCGCCCATGGCTCCGCGCGGCGCTGGCAGGTCGCGAGTGTGAGCGCCGTGATCAGGTTTCCGCCCGCGGACTCGCCGGCGACCGCGATGCGCGTGGGATCACCGCCGAGCTCCGCGGCGCGCTTCACCATCCACGCGTACGCCATGCACGTGTCCTCGATCGCCGCCGGATACGGATGCTTCGGCGCGAGGCGATACGAGATGTTGACCACGAGGTAACCGAACCGCGCGAACACGAGGCCCATCAGCCAGTGCGTGTCCTTCGACAGCAGGTGGAACGCTCCGCCATGAACGTAGAACACGATCGGCCACGGCTTCGGGCGATGAATCGGGCGGTAGATGTCGAGCTGGCGCCAGCTCGGATGTCCCGGTCCGTACGTGATGTCGCGTTCGACCTCGACGCCGTGCCGCTTCGGCGATGCCGCCGGGTGCAGCTGACCGACCGAGGCGAGGCCCTCGAAGAACGCCGACGCGACGGCCGAACGCGCGCGCCGCCACAGCGTCTCGCGGTACAGCTTCGGTCGCCTCGGTGTCGAGGCGGGTGGCTCTGACGGTGGGGAGGCGACGCGGGCGGTACGGCTCAAGGGATTGGTTGCAATGTTACCTTGACCACGCGTCGCTGGCCTTCGCTCTCCAGCGTGAGCTCGACTTCGTCTCCCACCTTGTGCGCATCGATGGCCTTGAACAGGTCGCTCGAGCGGTGAACCTCCGTCGAATCGATCTTCACGATCACGTCGCCCAGCTGCCAGCCGCCCTGCATGGGCTGGGTGCCACGGATGCCGGCTTTCTCCGCTGCACCGCCCGGCGCGACGCCGAGGACAACAACGCCGTCGATCTTCTGCTGCGCCGCGATCTGGTCAGAGAGGATGTTCACGCCGAGACCGGGGCGGACGATCTTTCCGCCCTTCAGGAGCTGCGGAACGATCGTGTTGATCGTATCGACCGGCACCGCGAAGCCGATGCCGGCGTTCGCGCCCGAGGGCGAGTAGATCGCGGTGTTGATGCCGATCAGCCGGCCCGACGAATCGAGTAGCGGACCGCCGGAGTTCCCCGGATTGATCGATGCGTCGGTCTGGATCACATCGAAGATCGAGCGCTGCGTCACGCTCTTGATCTCGCGGCCGAGGCCGGAGATCACGCCGGTCGTCAGCGTCTGATCGAGGCCAAACGGGTTTCCGATCGCGAGCACCTTCTGGCCGACCTTCAGGATCGCGGACTGGCCGAGCGGGATCGGAAGCAGCTTCTGCGGCGGCGCATCGATGCGCAGCACCGCGATGTCCTTGTCGGGCGCGGTGCCGACGATGGTCGCGGCGTAGTTCGAGCCGTCGTTGAGCGTGACGCGCGCGCGATCGCCGCCGCGCACGACGTGGAAGTTCGTGACGATGTGGCCCTGCTGATCCCAGATGAAGCCGGAGCCCGTGCCCTGCGGGATCTCGGTCACGTTGAGGGTCATCCGGTCGTTGTGCGTCTCGAGGCTCGTGATGTGCACGACGGAGCGCGAGAACTTGCCGAACACGTCCATCGTCGATTGCTCGTCCGCGCCGAGCTTGTCATCGGGACGCTGAGCGATCGGACGCGGCTCGACGTTCACGTACTCGCGCGCCGGCTGCTTGCGCTGCTGGATCACGGTGAACACCAGCGCACCGGCGACCAGTAGCAGGAGGACGGCGAGGACCTTGGTCAAGAGACCTGACTCGCTCGTCGATGGACGCGGAGGATTCGGCTCGCGACTCACGGGGTACAGGGATTGTGACATGGCTCCCCGGCGAAAACCGGTGCCACGTGGACCTCCATTCCCGGACGGCTAGTGCGCGGAGAGGAAGTGCTCGGCCTCGAGGGCGGCCGCGCATCCGGATCCCGCGGCGGTGATCGCCTGCCGGTACTTCTTGTCCTGGACATCGCCCGCGGCGAACACGCCCTCGACCGAGGTGGCCGTGGTGCCGGGTGTGGTCAGCACGTAGCCCTGCTCGTCGCACGAGAGCTGGCCATCGAGGAACTTCGTGTTCGGGATGTGGCCGATCGCGAAGAACAGGCCCGCCGCAGGGATGTCGCGCGTCGCGTTCGTCTTGAGGTCCTGGACGGAGACAACCTCGACACCGTTGCCGCCGCCGACGTTCGTGACCTTGTGGCTCAACAGAAACTCGATCTTCGGGTTGGCCTTCGCGCGCTGCTGCATGATCTGCGACGCGCGCAGCTCGTCGCGGCGATGCACCAGGTACACCTTGCTCGCGAACTTCGTGAGAAACCCGGCCTCCTCCATCGCTGAATCGCCACCACCGACGACGAACATCGGCTTGTTGCGGAACATGGGCAGCGCGCCGTCACACACCGCGCACGCCGAGACGCCCTTCTGCCAGAGCTCGTTGTCGCGCGTGCCCGGGATGTCATCGCGCTTCGCGGTGGCGCCGGTCGCGATGATCAGCGTCTTCGCCTCGCCTTCCTGCTCGTCGCTCGAGTAGCGGAACGGGCGCCTGGACAGATCGACCTTGTTGATCGTCTCGGTGAAGATCCGAGTCCCGAACCGGGCCGACTGTGCCCGGAACCGCTCGCACAGCTCGGGACCGCTGATCCCCTCGGGAAACCCCGGGAAGTTCTCGACATCCGTCGTCGTCGTCAGCTGACCGCCGGCGGCGATCCCCCCCGCCATGAACCCTTCGAACAGGACCGGATTGAGGTTCGCGCGGGCGGCATAGATCGCGGCGGTGTGGGCCGCGGGGCCGCTGCCGATGATGACGACGTTCTCGGTCATGGGATGGGCATTCCTAGCAAGCAGTGGATATCGTTTCAACGACGCCGGGCGCTTGTGCGAGCCCGGCGGCTGATCGATCCTCGTTGGGTATGGACCTGGCCAGCCTCGCTCAGCTCGACCGGTCGCATCGCCGTCACGATGACGTGATGGCCGGCCTGCTCGAGGCCGCGCGCCGGCTCGCCGCGGGCCGCCCCGACGACGGCGATATCCAGCGCGTCCACGAGGCCGTCGCGTACTTCGAGCGCGCGGTCACCCGCCACTTCCTCGACGAGGAGGGGTCCGTCTTCCCGCGCCTGTCGACCCGCCGGCCCGACCTGGCCGCCGAGCTGGCTGCCATTTCGGCCGAGCACCCCACCCAGATCGCCATGCAGGGCGAGATCGCCGCCTGTGCGCGCGAGCTCCACGGCGACGCCCGCCCCTCCGCCGGCAAGTCCCTGCTCGACGCCGCCACGAAGCTCGCGGAGCTCCACGCCTCGCACGTGGCGCGCGAGGACGCGCTCTTCCGCATCGCGAACGAGGCGCTGACCGGCCAGGACGACCTCGAGATCTCGACGGAGATGGAGACGCGCCGCGACCGCGAGGACGAGTCCGGCGGCGGTGGCGGCGGTGGTCGCCGGCGCGCGAGCACCGCTGGTGGCGGTAACTCGCGGGATTCGCAGCGCGGCGGTGGTGGTGGTGGACGCGGAGG
>JACCRC010000154.1 GCA_013813765.1 Deltaproteobacteria bacterium
CGGATGATCAGGCCGGCGGTCGTGGCCGTGGCCGACGGCGTGATCGGGATGTCGAGGCCGCCCGTCACCCGCTCGGCCGGACCGAGATCGAGATCGCCGATCGCGGCGACTTCGAGGTGCTCGCCGATCGCGCCGACCGATGCGATCGTGACGTGCAGCCGCGTCTCGTTCTCGCGTGCGATCGGAGCGAGGTCACCGCTGATGATCACCGGCGCGATCACGATCGGGACCTCGACGGTCGGCTGCCCGGGCTCGCCACCGCAGCGCAGGCCAAACGCGCCGGCGACGCTCGCGACGACCTCGTGCGCAGGTGCGCTGGTGCCGAGCTGGCAGCGCAGGCCCGGCGACGAGAATACGGCACCGATCGCATAGGCCCCGCTCGGCGATGGGGCCGGCGTCTTCTCGCCCGGCGCGGTCGCTTCGATGCGCACGACCTCGACCGCGATATCAACGGGCGGGCTCTCGAGGCCGCCGGCGTCGATCGCGGTGACCGAGAGCACGTGCTTGCCTGGAGACGTCTCGCCGCGCTCGAACGACGTGCCGACGAGCTCGATGTCCTTCACGGTGGCGCCGCTGGTCCATCGCGCTCGATAGCGAGCTGCACCCGGTACCGGCGCCCACGACAGCTTCACCGGCGCGGGCTCCCCGGCGAATGCGACGAACGTCCGCGTTCCGGTCACGAGCTGGGGCACACCGGGCGTTGCGATCGCCGGCGCAGATGCGAAGAGGCATCCAGCCAGCGCGACGGCGAACCCCCGCGAACCCATCGCCGGCATCATCGCATGGGAGGCGCAGCGGTGGGCGTTTCCCACGCGGTGTAGCGATGCGACAGCGTGGGCTCCTCGACCCGGTTCGGCGCGATGGCCATCTCGAACGCGAACGACCGCGCGCCCACGCCGTCGTACGCCGCGGTCATCACCTGGAAGTGAAGGTGCGGCGTCGACGAGAATCCCGTGTTGCCCGACAGCGCGAGCTCCTGCAGCCGCTGGACATGCTGACCGGGCTTGACCTGGATCGTCGCGGGCGCGAGGTGCATGTACTCGCCGAGCGAACCATCGTCGTGCTGGACGATCACGAAGTTCGTGCGCTTGTAGTCCAGGTACTCCTGCGTCGTGCCCGAGCCCTGCGCCGTCGCGTTCGCGGCGACGACGATCCCGGGACGCGTCGCGAGCACCGGCGTGGCGACGGGACAGTCGAAGTCGACCGCGTACTCGTTGGAGCCGCGGTGCGAGAACCCGCCGTGGAAGCCCTGCAGCACGGAGAACGTCTGGCCGCGCGGGTAGGGCAGCGCGTACGCGTACGGAACCGGTCTGACCCTCGGATCGCCAAACCGCGCGCGGAACGAGAGCTCGCGCCGATACCGCTGCGTCGGATCGATCAGCTCCATCTCTGCGAGCACCACCACGGGTCCGAGTCCCAGCGGCTGCGCGGCAGGCGGTACGTAGACCGCTCCGTTCATCGCGGTCACCGGCTGGAGGTTCTCCGGCGACGAGATCGTCCAGGCGACCATCACCGCCACCGCGTAGCGGCTGCGAACCGTCTGAACGATCCGCGTTCCGAGGCGGTACATCTCGAACTCGAGCTGGCCGCCGTCGAACTGGTAGTCGACCATTCGATCGTCGAGCCGCCCCGCCTTCGTGATGTCCGCTGGCGGAACTCGCTGCGGAAACGGCTGCGCCCGAGGATCGGGCTCGGCCGGCGCGTAGTACTGCGGAGGTGGGTTCGCGGGGCAGCCGAGCGTGAGGCACGCGAGCACGACCAACCGGCGCATCCAGCACCGATGGTAGCAGGACGCGGGGCTAGTTGATCGTGACGGTCTGCGCGGCGACTCGGTCGAGCTTGTCGCGGTCGGCATCGAGCGAGAAGTTCGTCACGTCCAGGCCATCGGCACCGATCGCGTTGACCTTCGCGGTGATCGCACCGGAGGGCAGGGCGACGAGGTCGGGGATGGTGACCTCGGTCGTGCCATCGAACGAGGTCACGTTCAGGAGGTTCGCCGTCCCCTGCGTGAACTCGACGCTCTGCACCGTCGCGCCGGTCACGGTGGCCCAGCTCACCATGGTCCGCGACACCGTCGGACTCGGCGGCGGAGTCAGCCATGCGCCGGCGGCGAGCGTGGTCGTCGAAAGACCGCGGCGGAGCACGACGCTCTCGGTGGTCGCCGGGTCGGTGCCGTTCGTCGCGATCGCCGTGAGGCGAAAGGCCGCGCCCGAGAACTGGGAGAGCTTCGGCACGAGGAGCGTGGCCGCGGTCGGTGTGGCGAACACCGGCAGCTGGAACACGCCATCGTTGCCGATGTCGATGCCGACGAGCCCGCCGACGGTCTGTAGTCCCGACGGCGGCGAGCCGAAGTCGACCGTGACGTTGTTCATCATCCCGACGTCGATCAGCGTGAGGTCCTGCGCAGACTGCGCGACGCCGGGCGTGACGGTGATGCCGCTGCGGTACGCCCAGCGGATCAGCGTCATCGTGTCATCGTTGAAGTTGGTCGGCGTCCCGTTGAGGTTGCGATCGTAGATCGCAGCGATCAGCGCGACGCGGCCGCCGCGCACGTCGATGGTGAACGCGCACGGCATCGGATTGTTCATGCCGCCGCCGTTGCACACGTTCCTGTCGTCGAGCGTCTTGATCTCGTTATCGGGATCGCCGAGGTCGTCGGTCTGCGAGTAACCGATGACGCCGATCTTCAGGTGACCGGCGGGGATCTGGATCGACGAGAGATCGATCGAACCGGTGAGCGTCGCCCTGGGCGCAACTGGATCGCTGCCGGGTCCGAGGTTGAACGTCATGTTCGAGCCGTTCGCGCCGATCCACATCTCGGAGCGAAACGTGGTCGCCTTGACGACGATGGCTTGCGGGCCGTCGACGTCCTCCATGATGAACAGGCCGTCGCCATCGGTAACACCTTCAACGGTGCCGACCTTGACGGTGGCACCGGCGATGGGCTCGCGGGTCTTGTCGTCGATGACGTGGATATTCGCGACACCCTCGATCGGGCCGTCGCCGATTCCGCCACCCTCGATCACCCGAGGTGGGACTTTTGAGCCCCCGTCGTCGCCGCATGCCGTCAGGATCGTGGCCGTTACCAAGCAACCCAAGATAGGTGTGCGCATCTACTGCCTCCAGGTCAGGATCGTATGCGACTGCCGCGCCAGTCCCCGCCTTTGCGCGCGGGCACCGGTTCGCATACCTTCGACCAGATGTCGGCACCCGATCGTAGCTGGACCATCGCGCCAACACTTCTGTGGTTTGGCTGGTTCGCGCTGATCGGAATCTGGCTGGTCGACGGGAATCTGATGGCGGTCGCGGACCGGCTGACCACGCCGCGAGAGCTGCCAGCCACCGGCGTGGCAGG
>JACCRC010000156.1 GCA_013813765.1 Deltaproteobacteria bacterium
GATGTCAGCATCGACGTCACCAGCCTCGATACGAGAGAGGAGAAGCGCGACGCTCACCTCCGGAGCGCCGACTTCTTCGACGCCGAGAACCACCCGACGCTCACGTTCAAGAGCACTGACGTCAAGCGCGTCAGCGAGGGCGAGCTCGAGGTGCTCGGTGATCTTCAGATCCGCGGCATCACGAAGCCGATCAGCCTTCACGTCCAGAGCAACGGCCAGATCAAGGATCCGTGGGGCGGCACGCGCGCTGGCTTCTCGGGCAAGGCCACGCTCAGCCGCAAGGAGTTCGGCTTGCACTGGAACGCGCTGCTCGAGACCGGCGGTGTTGTCGTCGGTGACAAGATCGAGATCGCGCTCGAAATCGAGGCGATCCAGGCGGCCGCGAGCCAGGCGGCCTAGCGGTTCAACGAGTCGAGGGTACGGGCCAGCCCTGCGCGCCGAGCAGAGGAACGAAGCGGACGTCGCCGAGGTCCTCCTCGCCGTAGTCGATGTCGCTCTTGCGCGTGATGCGAACGAGCCGCTGGCTGTCGGCGCCGCCCGTCGGGATCACGAGCCGGCCGCCGATCGCGAGCTGCGCGAGCAGGGCAGGCGGTGGTGCCGGCGCGCCGGCGGCGACCGCGATCGCCTCGTAGGGCGCACCCGCGGGCCAGCCGAGCGTGCCATCGGTGTGATGAACGTGGACGTTGGTGAAGCCGAGCGAGTCGAGCGCTGCGATCGCGCGGTTCGCGAGCGTCTCGATGCGCTCGACGCTGATCACCTCGTGCGCGAGCACGCCGAGGATCGCCGCGGCGTATCCGGAGCCCGTTCCGATCTCGAGCACGCGCTCGTGACCCTGGAGCCTCAGCGCCTGGGCCGTGATCGCCACGACGTACGGTTGCGAGATGGTCTGCTCCTCTCCGATCGGCAGCGGTGCGTCGTCGTACGCGCGCTCCGCGAGGTCCTCCGGAACGAAGCGCTCCCGCGGTACGGCCGCGAACGCTGCGAGCACCCGTTGATCGTGAATATCTCGACGGCGCAGATGATCGGCGACCATCTTGGCTCGCCGCGAATCCGCCGTGCTCATGACTCGACCCATGCCGTCAACATGCTTGCTCCCTACCGCCCTTGCAACGAGCGAATCCGCTCGCCGATCAGCCGGCGCCGAACCTTCGCGCGACGACGATTCCCAGTCCGCCCGCGACGAGACAACCGATCAGGGTGAACCCGATATTGAGCAGGCCACGCGCGACCTGACCATCGCTCAACATCGCGGTGCTTTCGTAGTTGAACGCCGAGTACGTGGTGAGACCGCCCATGAAACCGGTCGTCAGCGCGAGCCTCAGATTGGGCGGAAAGCTCGCGAACCGGATCGACAGCTCGAGAACGAGCGCGATCAGGAAGGAGCCGAAGAGGTTCACGATCAGGGTTCCGTACGGAAACCTCTCGCCGAAGCGCTCCATCGCCCACAGGGTGACGAGGTAACGCGCTCCACAACCAACGGCGCCTGCGCCGCATACGATCAGGAAGCGCTCCACGCGCAGAGCTTACGCCGCGTCGCGGTCCGAGTGCTGGGTCTCCTGGACCTTCACGGTCAGGACCGGGCAGGGGGCGCTGCGCACCACGGTCTCGGTGACGCTGCCGAGCAGCGCGCGCTTGAGGCCCCGGCGGCCGTGCGTGCTCATCACGATGAGATCCGCGCCGAGCTCGATGGCGGCCTGGTTGATCACGTCCTTCGCGTCGCCCGTCCTCAGCAGCGCCTGACCGATCTGCGACTTGCCGCGCTTCGACTCGGCGAGCTTGTCGAGCGCGGTCTGGTTGTCGATCATGATCTGGTCGATCACCGTGCTCGTCATCGCGAGGCCGAGCTCGGGCACGCCGAGGCTCGGGATACCGATCACGTTGACGAGATGGACCGTGGCTCCGAGCGTCTGCGCGAGCTCGCACGCGTAGTCGAGTGCCTGCTCGGCTCCCTCACTGAGGTCCGTCGGCACGAGGATGGTCTTGGGCAGCATGGGCACTCCTTGTAACGGGCGAGTGCTTCACGATCCGGGCCAGTGAAATCCCTGTCGCATGCCACGGTTCGCGTGACCTTCACGCGCATCGGGCGACGGCGCACGGTCAAGGCAAGCGCGGCGTATAGATGAAGGCGTTCGCGCGGCTCGTGATCGGAACGGCTCGGTAAACCACCGACCCAGCGTGGACGGTGATGTCGATCGGGCCGGGCGGCACGTTCAACAGCATCGCGATTCCCGGGGAGCCGGTCGCGGTGGCCGATCCGCTCGGCACGCCACTGTCATCGAAGTAGATGACCTTGCCGGCCGTCGGAGCCTCGACCGTGGCGCCGTAGACTTGAAGGTCGATGCAGTCGAAGATCTCGACGAGCACGGTGGCCTTGGTCGGATCGGGGGTGACGCCAGCAGCCGCGTAGTACGTGGCGCGATTCGCAGCGGTCGGTGCATAGATGCCGCGGCCAGAGTGGTTGCCGTCGAACGGCGCGTAAGGGTCGTAGGTGTAGCCGTCGAGGTGTCCCGACAGCGTTGCCTTGCGGTAGAGCGGGATCGCAGCGCCGGCGGTGGTGACGTTGAACGCGAAGATGCCGTTCGTCGCCGCCGTGCCCGTCACGATCAGTGAATCGTCGGTGGTCTTCCGCAGCTCGACGGCCGCGCCGCCGACGTTCATCATCCCGACCGGATCGGTGACGCGGCCGGTTACCGACAGCGGATCGGGCGCAGTCGCGGGCCACGCGGTCCCGGCACACGTGAAGTCACCGGAGAGCTCGGTGATGTCGATCGCTGCGTCCATCCTCCGTGCGTCGTCGGGCGGTTCGTCATCGCCACCGCCGCCACCGCCACCGCCACAGGCCCCGAGGAAGACGAGGAGCACGAGGCACGGAAGCGTCCGCATGGCCCGGAGCATATACTCTGGACGGGGATGCGCCTTACACGGAAGTTCATCGCCGCGCTGGTGATCGGCGTGGCGCTGGTCGCCCTGATCCAGGGCTTCCTGGACTACCAGCGCGAGCGCGACGTCTTCGATCGCCAGATGAAAGGCGAAGCGGCGGCCCTCGGGCGCGCGCTCGCACGCGGCGTCGCTCATGTCTGGCAGCGCGACGGCGAGCCGGCCGCCCGCGAGTTCCTCGAGACCGCGACGAGCAAGCGCGAGAGCTTGCTGGCACGCTGGATCTGGCTCGACGCGAAGGACCACGATGCGCCACGTGCGGATCGTGCGGATCTGCAGGAGATGACGGAGGGCAACGTCGTGACGCTGCGCGATTCGTCGCGGCGCGTGCTGCTCACGTACATCCCGGTCGAGGTGCCGGAGCGCCGCAGCGGTGGCCTCGAGATCGCGCAGTCGCTCGAGCAGTTCGACACGTACATCCGCGATTCGCTGCGCAGCGAGATCCTCGGCTCGGTCGCGGCGGTGACGATCGCCGGGCTGCTCGCGCTCGCGCTCGGCGTGATGTTCATCGGTCGGCCGATCAACCGGCTCGCGGAGAAGGCGCGGCGCGTCGGCACTGGCGATCTGTCGGGGCCGCTCGTCCTGCAGCAGCGCGACGAGCTCGGCGAGCTCGCGACGGAGATCAACCTGATGTGCGAGCGGCTCGCCGAGGAGAGCAAGGCGCGCGAGCAGGCGACCGAGCAGCTGCGACACGCGGATCGGTTGACCACGGTCGGCAAGCTCGCATCGGGACTGGCGCACGAGCTCGGGACGCCTCTGAACGTGGTGCAGGGCCGCGCGAAGCTGATCGCGGAGCACGAGGTCGAGGGCAAGGACGTTGAAGATTCTGCGCGCATCGTCGTCGAACAGGCCGAGCGAATGACCGCGCTGATCCGCCAGCTGCTCGACTTCGCGCGGCCGCGGCCGCTTCACAAAGCACCGGTCAACGTCGCGACGCTCGCGGGCCGCGTGTGCCAGCTGGTCGCGACGATCGCGAAGACGGCGAACGTGACGCTCGATCCACCGCAGGCCGACGAGACCTTGCGAATCGCGGCGGATGATGGCCAATTGACGCAGGTGTTAACGAACCTCGTCGTCAACGGTATTCAAGCCACCCCGGCGAGAGGCACCGTCGCGATCAGGGCGAAGGTTGTCGAGCAGCAGCCGCCCCCGTACGTTGGCAGCGACGAGGCGAGCTGGATGGCGATCGAAGTCAAGGATAACGGCACCGGCCTCGACGACTCGAGCCGCGCGCGGATCTTCGAGCCGTTCTTCTCGACGAAGGGCATCGGCGAGGGCACGGGCCTCGGGCTCTCGGTCAGCTGGGGCCTCGTGCGCGAGCACGGCGGCTGGATCGACGTGCAGTCGGTGCTCGGCGAGGGATCGACGTTCACCGTGTTCCTGCCGCGGGGTACCGCGTGACCACCGTGTTCGTCGTCGACGACGAGCGCGAGATGGTCGATCTGATCGCGCTCGGCCTGAAGAAGCGTGGCTTCCAGATGGTGCCGTTCACGAACGGCCCGGAGGCGCTCGCTGCGATCGCGAGCCGGGATGTCGACGTGATCATCACCGACCTCAACATGAAGGGGATGAGCGGGCTCGAGGTGTGCCAGAAGATCGCGCTCGATCGGCCCGACATCCCGGTGCTCGTGCTGACCGCGTTCGGCAGCTTCGAGACCGCGGTCGGTGCGATCCGCGCCGGTGCCTACGACTTCGTGACCAAGCCCGTCGAGATCGAGGCGCTCGCGATCGCGGTGCGCCGTGCTGCAGAGCATCGTGCGCTGCGCGGCGAGCTCAAGCGGCTAAACGAGGTCGTCGCGAACACGCGCGGGCGCGGCGATCTGATCGGCGCGAGCCCGGCGATGCAGCTCGTCTATCAGCTGATCGATCAGGTCTCGCTGACCGATGCGACGGTGCTGATCACCGGCGAGAGCGGCACCGGCAAGGAGGTCGTCGCGCGCGAGATCCACAACCGCTCGAAGCGCTCGGCCGGC
>JACCRC010000157.1 GCA_013813765.1 Deltaproteobacteria bacterium
GCCGAACACGGCGCCGCCGACGCGCGAGCAGCCCGCGAAGCCTGCACCCGCGCCGCCGACCCGCGAGCAGCCCGCGAAGCCCGCACCCACGCCGCCAGCCGAGCCCAGGCCGCCTGCTCACGAGCCCGCACCGAAGCTCCCGCCGATCCCGCGCAACGAGTCGTTGCCGTCGTTCCCGATTGTTCGCACGCCCGCGCCGTCGCCGCTCGGTCCGCCCGTCGAGCGCGAGCCCGCACCCGCACCGAATGCTCCGCCGCGCGGCGAGACTCCGCCTCCACCGATCCGGTTCTGATCGTGGGCGCGCTGCTGCGTCCGCCCGCGCGCGCGTTCACAGGCACCTCTCGCCCGATCCCCGCCGAGGTCCGCGCGCGCATGGAGGGTGTGTCGTGGAAGGGCGACGACGCGCGATGTCCCCGCTGGGACGCCCTCGCGTACCTCGAGCTCGATCACGTCACGTTCGACAGCTCCATCGCGCGCGGCGAGCTCGTGGTCGCGGCCGCGGTCGCCGCGCGTGCGCTCGATCTGTTTCGTCGTATCTACCAGCTCGGCCTGCCGGTCCGGCAGATGCGGCTCGTCGATGACTACGGCGCCTCCGACGAGGCATCGATGGCCGCCGACAACTCGTCTGCGTTCAACTTCCGCGTGATCGCAGGCACTCAGATGCTCTCGCAGCACGCGCTCGGCCGCGCGATCGACATCAACCCCGTCGAGAATCCGTGGCGGAAGCCCGAGCGCATCGTCCCCGAGGCCGGCCGCGCGTTTGCCGACCGCACCGACGTCCGCCCCGGGATGTTCGTGCGGCCCGGGCCCGTCGTCGCGCTGTTCGACGAGCTCGGCTGGGAGTGGGGTGGCGACTGGCGCCACGCGTTCGACGATCACCACATCGTGTGGTCGCGCGCGCTCTAGCTTGAGGTACCCTGCCGCCAATGCCTCAGGTCGTGGACTTCCCGCCGATCGGTCAGTCCGCCGGTGCGCTCATCGCATTGGTTCGTGTCTGCAAGGAAACCCCCGCGAAGGGTGAGCCGTTCCGCGACTTCCGCTCTCGGCTGCGCGGAGCGAAGCTGTGGGATCGCGAGCGGCCGCACACCATCCTCCGCTTCCTCGGCACCGGCGGCGTGACCGTGATGCCGTCGGCGTTCATGCAGAGCGTCGCGGCCGCCAGCGGCGAGGACGCGATCGCCGAGGCGATCATGGATCGCGTGTGGCAGCTGAATCCGTTGCTCGGCAAGGGGATCCTCGATCTCGTCTCGCAGCGCGCGTATCACAAGGACGAGATCTACAAGCAGCTCGCGTCCCTCGCGTTCAAGGGCACCGTTCCCTCGCGGCCCGCGCTCGAGGTCTGGCTGCAGATCGCGCTCAACACCGGCCTCCTCCGCAACATCGGCATCGCGGTCACGATGGGCCCGCGCGCGGAGCGTTACGTCGCGCTCGCACAAGGCATCGACGCCGACGAGTTCCTCGCCGAGGACAAGCCTGATCCCGAGCCCGTGATCCCGAGCTACTCCTCCGACGAGGAGACCGCCGCTGCGCCCGAGGCGACCGGCGGTACCGAGACCTCGGTTCCGGTCTCCGCGTCCGCTGCCGCCGGCTCGCCGCTGCCCGCACCGCTGCGCCACCTCTCCGCGGAAGGCGTGCCCAATCCTCGCAACCGCGACCGTCCCATCCCGGTGTCGCGCTTCTCGCAGGGCTTCTCCGATGAGCTCCTCGACGAGACGAAGAACCGGATCTCCGCGTGGTGGACCGACGCGCAGAAGCCCGCGCTCACCTACGTTCCATCCGACTTCGGTCTCGACTCCGAGGCGTGGATGGAGCGCGCGGACGAGGTCGTCTATCGCATCGCGGTAGCGGCCGCCCTGGCGTTCCGCCTCGATCGCGATCGCAACGCGGTCATCGCCGCGTTCAACGCGCTCGACAAGGCGGGCGTGCTCGGCGACCTCTACCAGGGCACCGTCCCGGAGAACCTTCCCGCACAGGTCGATGCGCGCGCGCTGATGCTCGCGTCGCTCGCCGCTCGTCGGTGCGCCGAGGTCCCCGATCTCGCAGCGCAGCTCGAGGGCCGCGCCTCCGCCGCCGACGCGTTCGCCACGCTCGACACCGCACTCGGCCGCGGCCTGTTCCGCACGGAGCTGTTCTGGATCGTCGACATGCTCGCGAAGCTCGGCGTGCTTCGCTACGACGACCTCGCTGACTTCACCGTGACTCCGCACCGCATCGTGCGTGACACGCTGTTCCGTCTCGGGTTCATCGACACCCCGTACGCGAACGATGCGGCCGTGATGACTCGCGCCGCGCGCGCTGCGCGCAAGGCTGTTCCCGAGGGCGCTGCCGACGAGATCCTCACGATGTTCGCGCTCGCGGCCGGCTGCGCGTACGACTGCGCGCACCGCAAGACGTGCGACTTTCCGTGCCGCGAACGCCTCGAGTAGCTTACTGAGCTTCGTCGGCGCCGACGTCGCGGCCCGCGCCCTTGGGACGCGCGTCACCGTCGACGTCGTGGTCCATCGTCGAGATCGTGGCCATGTCGATCGCGATGCTGCCAGCGGTCAGGTGGTAGTCGTAGGGCGCGGTGTCTGGCTGCTTGAACTTCAGCGGCGCGATGTCGGTGTCGACGATGATCGAGCCCGGGTAGGTACAGTTGGTGCCGCTCGTTGCGGTGCGGTTGCGCGCGATGATGTTGTTCGGGAACGTCGTTGGGGTCATGAGATTGCAGTTGAAGGCTGCGCCGACCGCGCTCGCGAACGCGTTGTCGACGAACGTATTGAATTCGACCTTGTTCGCGGTGCTCGTCGAATACAGCGCGACCCCGACGAAGGAGTTCCTGCTCACCATGTTGTTGGTGAACGTGAACAGGCCAGAATCCAGATTGGCACCTGTCTCGTTATTGCTGAACGTCGTGGCATCGATGATCGCCGTTGAGTCTTGGAGGAAGACCCCGGTGAAGTTCTGCGTGAAGGTGCTGCGCGCGATCGTGAGCGTGCAACTCGATGACTGGATCCCGGTGTATGCGTTGTTGCGCACGACCACGTCGCGCAGCGTGAGCATGGGTGCGCCGCCAGCCGGACGGCAGTAGATCCCATTCCCGGCCATCAACGGCCCGTTCGCTCCGGGGCCGGTGGCGCCGGAAATCTCGAGGTTCTCGAGCCGCAGGTTTACCGCGTTCTGGGCGAGGACAATCGGGCCGTCGTCGTCGCGATCTAGACTTGGCTGCGGTGTCCCGCTGCCCACAAGCCAGCGGCTGTCCATGATTGTGAGCGGTCCTGTTCGCGCATAGCGTCCCGTTCTGAGCACGATGTATGGCCGCGTTGGCTGCAACGCCAGAGCACGCTCGATCGTGGAACAGGGCGCTGCCTTCGTGCATTCCGTCGTTGGGCCACCAACGAGATCGACATACGCGATCGACGTCTCGAGGCCGCACGAGCCGTCGGCCGTGCAGATTCCGCTCGCGCACTGCACGTGCGCGGTGCAACGCGCGCATTGACCGTTGTTACAAGTCGGTGCGCCTGAGGAGCAGTCGTTGCCGCTGCGGCACTCAACGCATGCGGAGCTCGAACAGAAGCGGTCCTCGGCGGCCTGACTGAAACCGGGGCACTCGGTGTCGGACGTGCAGGACTCCTGGCAGCTATCCACGACGCAGTAGGGCGCGCTGAGATCGCACTCCGCGGACGAGCCGCAGCTGACTTCGATGCAGACGTTTCCTCTGCAGACCTTGCCGTCATCGCAAGTCTGACCGACGGGTAATTTCGCGGCTGCGCAGTCCGCTTTGTCGGTGCAGCAGAGGTTCGGGTTGGGCTTCGTGCAGGAAATGATGAGGACGAGAAGGAGGAAACGCATCGCGCTTGTATCGACAGCCCACACCATTGGTTGCGCATCCTAGCCGGAAAGAAGCCGCCCTCCGGACGTATGCTAGGCTTTGCTCATGCTTGCAGCTCTGGTCGTTGGTGCTCTGACGGCGTGGTATCTCGGCCTACAGGTCGGGATCATCGCGGCCGTCGTCACTGCGGCGGCGCTGATCGCCGCCGCGTTCGTGCCGGGTCTGACCCTCGCGGTTTACGCCCTGGTCATCGCCTGGTGCGCGGCCCTGTACTTCCTCGGCGCCAAGATCTCGTCGAAGAAGCCGGGTGCTGGAAACATGCTCGGGAGCATGGCTGGTGGGGTGGCTGGCCAGCTGTCCGCCTGGGCCAAGAAGCTGACCGGCAAGCGCTGAGCAAGACCCCGCTGCGACTCCGAAAACGGGGAAATTGCCGGGGCCAGTTGGCACCATTTGGGGACCCGCCCCCCAGGCTTGGGTGGATCCGCCTCAGGAGTCTTCAAACGTTAGCTACGGCACGCAACGTGTAATGACTGCGCAACATGCGCAGCTCTTTGTTCACCGTACTCCTTGGACTCTCGCTCGTAGCAGCGTGTGAGGTAGGCGACGCCGGCGACGCTGGTGGGGGCGGCGGGGGCGGTGGCGGGGGAGGCGGCGGCGGCGGTCCAGATGCTGCTGAGGCCGCACCGCGGATCACGGCCCTCGTCGACAAGGCCACGGTCACCACGGATCTCGGAGCCAGCACCATGCTGACCGTCACGGTGACCGGTTCGGGCGGGTTCAGCGGCCCCGTGAACATCACCACCTCCGTGGTCGACACCGCGGGTGTGCCTGTGCCGGGTTGGACGGTCGCAGTGAACAACGCAACGGTCACGCTCTCCGAGAACGGGACCGGCACTGCAGTCGCGACACTGACGGTTCCGTCGGACAGCGCAGCACTGGCCGGCACGGTGAAGGTCGATGTCTCCAGCAGCGCGGGGTCCATGGCCGTGAGCGCGCAGGTCACGGCATTGAATCGCGTCACTCTTAGCATCGGGTCCAACGCTTTGGGCCAGTGCATTCTCCCGGGCCCGATCACCACGAAGGTCAAGGTTGGGACCACCCTCCGGTTCGTGAACAACTTCTCGACGACCGAACCCACGAACCTCACGGTCCATGTTGAGGGTGGAGGCGCGAACGGTGTTCCTCATGAACCCGACCCGGGCCATGCTCAGACGCAAGCATATCAGCGCACGATCACCGGCATTGCCGGGACCACCTTTAGCTGGTGGTGCCACGACCCGGCGCTCGATCCCGGGGCGGCAGGTCGTCCGAAGATCCAGGTCGTTCAGTAGCAAACGGCTGGCGAAGCGCACTGATTGAAGATCGATCCCTCCTCGCAGTAGCGAGTCGCGCACTCGTCGCTGGCGAAGCATGGCACCGCGTTCGGCTGGAAGGCCCGGCACGTCCCATTCGGCCCGGAGGTGAAGTCGCACCATGCTTCCCCCCTGCAACTCTCGGTGCAAGGCATTCCAAGCGTCGGCTTGTCCACGCAGCGACGACTCGCCTGATCGCAGATGCGGAACTCCGAGCAATCCGCGCTGATGCCGCAGGCGTCTCCGACGCGACCATAGGGCACACATCGCTGCCCGTCGCAGCGCGCTCCGATTTCGGCGCAGCGAAGATACGGACATCCCTCACCGAGTTTAGGCAACGGTCGGCAGGTCCCGACCTCGAGCTCGGTGGCGCCGGTGCAGCCGAGGCCGGCGATGCAGTCGGTGTCGACGTCGCAAGGTCCGTTCGCATTCGAGAGCGGGCGACATTCTCCGTCCCGCCCACAAAAAGCTGCGGCCACGCAGCCGCTCGCACGGTCACATGCTTCGTCGAGCTTGGAAGGGGCGACGAACGGCTCGCAGCCCCCAAAACAGCACGTGCTGCGACTGCACGTCGGTGCGTCGCAACGAGCGGTCGCGCATTCGCGGTCGGCGGCACACGTGGCGCCGGACCCGACGGTGCCGACCAGGACCCGCTTGCAGACTGGAGGGATTTCTCGTCCGTCCAGCACCGTGATGTCGCAACTCCGACTGGCAAGAGCGCGGTTACAAGACACGCCGGCGACCGGATCGAATCTGATCTTTCCGGCGTCGACAGCCGCATTCAGAGACTCGTCCTGGGTCTTGCGAAAGTACTTTCGGCACGTGCTGGCGTCACCAAAGAGTCCGCATCGGGTGAGGCGCTCGCATTCCGCGCTACGTCGAGACGCCTCCAGGTCTTCAAATGCCAGACCTTCCAGGTTGTCGCCGCACGCACCAACCGTCGCGAGTAGCCAGACAAGAAGACCCAGCGGCAATCCGGTTTGGTTTTGCAACGCCTGCCACGATACCGGATTCTGTCCGGCAAGGTTGCGATGGTGTAGTCGCGCAGTCAGCATCGAGGCATGCGCGCGGCGTCGCTAATCGCAGCAACGGGTGTACTTGCCTTCGGCTGCCGTCATCGAACCGCGGATCCCATCGGATCAACTCGACCGACGAGTCTCGAGGCGAGCGTGCACGACCCCAGCGGCTACTACTGGTGCGCGATCGATGACGAGGACCAGCTCGACTTCCGCTGCCAGATCGAGCGCACGGCCGGCGGCAAACTGACGCTGGTGAAGCTCAGCGGTAGCGACCGCATTCGCGGTGAGCTCACGGTCAAGGGGGACGAGCTCGAGTTCACCGGCGAGCGGTATTGCGTATCAGAGGACTGCGCGATCAAGCTGCGCGGGACGTTCAAACCGGTCGGCAATGGGCAGTACCGGGGCACGTTCAAGGATGCGCCCCACGTCATCAAGCTGGCCCCGATGCCCGTCGGGGCCGGGGGAAGCTCCGACGGGGGTGCAACGAACGGCGCCGTCGACAGAGGCCAACCGATCAGGCCATAGTTGGCACCATGACGCCCCCGAAGAGCTTCGAGGAGTTCTGGCCCTACTATGTCTCGCAGCACGCGAACCCGATGTGCCGCAAGCTGCACTTCGTCGGTACGACGATCGCGATGGGCTGCGTCGCGGCGGCGCCGTTCTATCCGCCGGCATTGCTCGCCGCGCCGATCGCGGGCTACGGCCTCGCGTGGATCGGTCACTTCGCGTTCGAGAAAAACCGGCCCGCGAGCTGGGGCGGAGCGAAGGCTGCGTGGTGGTCGCTGCGCGGTGATTTGCGGATGTGGATGTACATGCTTGAGGGCGCGATGGATGCCGAGGTCGAGCGCGTCGAGAGTCAGGAGACTGGACCCGCAATCGTCGCGGCTTAGCAGAACCGGATCTTCGGCGTCGACCGCACCGCAAGGGGCGAACGTCTTGAGGGACACGCGTGCACGCAACGGCGCTGTCGAACAGGCGCGCAGACCAGGTGGCGCGCACTCCGATGCTGAAATCGTTGAGCGTGAGGCCGTGTAGGTCATCGCCGCAGGATGTTACGGAGCACCTGCAACACGCATCCGCATCAGCGCTCGATCAGCTTGCGCTCGCGGCTGTCCCAGCGCCAGACCGGACCCTTGCCGCTCAGGTGCACGCCGCAGCGCCACTCGTCGATGCCCACCTCGTGGACGCGATCGATCGCGCCCGCGAGTGCCTGCCGCCCGAGCGGCGTGATCGTCGGCTTGATCGCTGCAAGCGTCTCCGGCCCCGGCTTGCCGGTCGGTGCTCCCTCGATGAACCCGGCACTGCCCAGCCCCTTCAGCACGCTGACCAGCTTTCCATCGGTGATCGGATAGCGCGGGTCCGACGTGTGCGACTGCAGCATCAGGCCCGGGCCGCTGCCTTCGCCGCGTGCGACCGCCGCGAGCACCTGCCGCTCCGTCCGCGACATTCCGCTCGTCGGATCTGGATACTCCTCGAGCAGGCGCTCGATCGCGCCCGCGAGGAATGGCAGCGCCTTCACGCGCCGCATGAGGAACGGCAGCGCCCGCGGATCGGAGTTCGTGACGGCGAGCCACGTGCTGATCGCTTCATCGATCGCGTCGCGCGACAGCGGCGTCCGCTGCGGCCACAGCGCCGCGAGCTGCTCCGGCTTGAGCTGACCCATGCCCAGGAAGTTCGGGACGTCGGGGTGGCGATCGATCGAGACGATCGTCAGCGTCTGCGGCAGGCCCTTCTTGTGGAGCCGCGCGATCAGCCGGATCAGCGCGAGCTGATCGAACAGGTCGTGCTCGAACCAGAGGATCAGCTCCTCGGCCTTCGCCGCCTCATCGACGCCCTTGTCCCAATCCGCGAGGCGCCCGTCCTTCTCGTAGCCGCGGCTCTCCCAGAACTCGCCGCGGACCTTGTAGTTCTCGTCGTCGCTGACCGCCCGCACCGGGCCCTCATCCAGCGCATCCGCCCAGACGCGGATCTCGCCCGGGAGCTCCGCGAGGGAGAGCGTGTCAGCCGTGGTGTCGCCGTTGGTGACGTGGACGATGCGCTCCATGCCTGCTTTTCCCCCGTAACTGCCCGTTCCGCAAGCGCTCCGGCCACCCACGCAACCGCAGCGCGCCCTGGTCGATACCCGCGCCCATCATGGCAACCATCTCCGTCTTCCGTAACGAGGTCGCTCCGAACGCGCTCGGCGCCTCCTCCCCCGCTTCGCCCACCATCGGCATCCGTCCGACCAGCGCGCCGCGACCCGACACGGCCGACGCGCGCCTCGTCGCCGTGCTCGACGCGCCGCTCGGCCTCGGCGAGACCACGCTCGCGGGCTACGCGCGCAAGGAACACGAGCTCGGCGCGATCTTCGCGTCGCTCTCGTGGCAAGAGTCGCGCGCGATGCACCTCCGCCTCACGAACGCGAAGGCCGGCGACGAGCTCGCGAGCAAGTTCGCGCGGCTCACGATCGAGCGACGCGTTCGCCTCCTCAACTTCCTCGCCGACGCCCGCCGCCGCGCAGCATGCGCGGCGGGGAGGAGGTAGCAGTGGGCGACACCTACGACACCGCGACTCCATCCCCCACTGAACCCGCACCGAAGAGCGAAGGGGATCCAGTCGGCACTGCCTCGGTAGATCCGGACGCCATCGTCAGGAAGCAGAAGGCTGTAATCGGAGGCCGAGGCCCGCGTGGCGAGAAAGGAGACCCGGGAGCAAAGGGCGAGAAGGGCGAGAAGGGCGAGAAGGGAGACAAGGGCGAGAAGGGAGACACAGGACAGAGAGGGGAGAAGGGCGAGCGTGGTGCGCGTGGTTCCGGGCTCGATCCTGCGACGATGAGATTCACCTCTAGCTACAACCGCGTCGTTAACGCCTATCCGTTCATCGCGGACAAGCAAGTGCTCGCAATCGACTCGGTCTACACCGAAGCCAAGAAACCCCAGAAGCCGGACCTCGTCGAAGACCTGATCATCAGCCTTGCTCTGGGCGCCCTCGGTGGCGTTGTGGGTGTCATTGGCGCGACGGTCGCCCGTACCGTGGAGGGCAAGGTGGCTCGCGCGCTGTCCGATGGAATCGTCAGGGAAGAGATCAACGGCGGATCTCGGTGGCTGAACAAACTCTCGCCCAACATCGTTACGGCAATTACGGAGACAGAAGCGAAAGCTATCCGCGAGACTGCGCAGACCACGGCCAAATTGCTGGGCGAGCTGGGCAAGGACACGGCCAAGGACGCCCTGAAGTCGTTGATCGGACCCAAGCTAAGAGCGGCACTCCAGAGCGCGAAGGCGCCCGTGGACGCGTTCTTCGAGTCCCAGAAGAGTGCCGCCGTTGAGGCCGCGAAATCCGCGTCCGACGCCATGGAGGTCCACCGTGCGAAACTGGCAGAGCTTCCTAGCGCCGAGGTTGTCGCCGAGTCGTTGGCGCAAGCGCACCATGCAACATTCACCCTTGCGGAACCGCTGCAGAAGGAACTGAGCCTTCGCGCGTGGTTGACGTATCAGGCCCAGTCGAGGCTGGGAACTCAGGAGTCGCTGGGCCCGAACGGCGATCCGGTCACGGACATGCGCAGGATTCCCGGCACGGTCGGGTCAGTCGTTCCTGCCAAGACGCCAGGGGTACTCACGATCGACATCTACATCACGCCTAGGCGAGCGCCAGGCTTCAAGCTTGCGAAGGCGCAGTTGCCTGGAACGACGAAGGCGATGCTTGCTCAACTCGGAGATACGAACGTCGGCAAAGCAAAGATGCCGATCGTCTTCCGGGTCATCACTGACAGGTATGGCAACAGCTTCTACAAACCAGCCGGCGACGTGGGACACGAGGACGAGGAGTTCAATCTCCGCATCGACGAAAGCGGAGTCGTGCACGTTGGTGCGAAGTACCCCTGGCATCGGCGAGCCTTGGCGCAATGGGTGGGGGGCGTTGACGATGATGGTGACTTCACCGAAGCTCGGGTTGTCGCCGGTGCGGAGGCAATTGCCGCCCTTCGCTACGCGTTCACGTTCAACGACCTGCACATCGTTCCCGACAAAGAATGACCAGCTCGCCCCACGTCCGATGCGCCTTGCTCGCAGCGACTCTCTTGGCCTGCGGGTCTGGTTCCACGGAATCGAAGTTGCGAGCCTCCGATCCTGAGACGCAGACCTCCGCGCTCATTTCGATCGGGGATGGTGCCGATATCGAAATTCAGCGTCTGGTGAGTGACTTGATGTGGCGCGACCCGAGCGCAACAGTGCGCCACGAAGCGGCCAAGACGTTGGCGCGCGTGAACAGCGCCTGGGGGCGCGAGGAACTTGGTCGATGCGGTGCCGACTGTCCCACCACCCGCACGCGGCTGGCAGCGATCGAAGCCCTGGGGAACATCCGCGGACCGGACTCGCAGAGACTCTTGATTTCACTGTGGGCACTGGACCGCTCGCGCGACGATGGAGTCGCAGCTATCGGCGTCAGTGAGGCCCTCGCGAACCACGGCGCGGATGCCCTTGATGAGTTGCTCGCAGCGGCTCTTTCCGATCGTGCGCCCACGGTCCGGGTGGCAGCAGCGAATAGCCTCAAACGGCTGGACGGACCGGCGCTCCGTGAGCGACTGGGCCTCGCGGCAAAGTCCGACAATTCCTCGGTGCGAGCGAGTGCCGCCGAGATCCTGAAAATTCTCTATCGCCCTGGGGATTGAACCGCAACCTTCCGCGGCAATGGTCGATAGCGTCGGAATGAGCGCTATCTCGGACGAACCTCACAACGTTCTGCAGCTTCGAATCAAGTGGGCATTTGCAGTGCTTGCCCAGGAACTCGACCGCGGGCGCGCCCTCGGCTACTTGCCCGGTGACGCCGTTTTATCCGACGAGTCTTCGTTGGCAATGATCGATCCGAACCGTCGATGCTCGCTCGACCCAGTGAATCCACTGGCGCGACTCGGTTTGTCCGCCTCCGAGGAGGACTGTGTGTGGCTCCTGGCATGTTGCGAGCTCGAACCTGCGCTCGAGCGGCTACTCGAGAGCGTGGTGGGCACGAGAACAATGCCAGCGGCCTTTCTCGAGCGCACGTTCGGCGTTGAGCTCGAGCGCCTACATCAGATGGGCGCGATCGCCTTCGCTGGAGCGCAAACAGATCAGGTTCGCCTCGCCAAGGTTCTTCTGCGAGTGGCTAAGGATGCTCGAATCCTTCTGGATGCGACGCGTTCGCACACCGGAACAATCTGCCCCTTGCTCGCGCTCGCTGATGGCGTCCTCGATTCGATCGGGAGAGCGCTCAGCGGTGGTCACTCGATCGTTGTCATGCAAGGAGCTCGATGGACCGGACGGCGAACGGCGTCGCAAGCTGCCGTTGTCGGAGCGGATCGGAGCCACCAATTGGTCGATCTCCGGGCCTTGCCGTCGGACGTGGCGTCGAGTCGCAGCGAACTTCGCGCGGTCGCTCTCGAGTGCCGCCTTACCGGCAAGGTGCCGCTGCTCTGCAACATCGACGCGCTCGACGACGAGAAGGGCGAGCGCCTCGCGATCGTCGCGAACGAGTTCGCGCCGCTGATCGAAGGCAACATCCTCGTCACGTGCGGCGTGCAGCGCCCGAAGATCGAGTGGGACCGGCCGGTGATCGTGATCGAGATGGGCCAGCCGACGCACGAGCAGCGCGCGCGGCTGTGGCACGAGGCGCTGGGGCAGGGCACGGAGGAGGATGCCAACAAGCTGGCGAATCGGTATCCGCTCGCGCCGGCGCTGATCGTCCGCGCGGCGGAGGCGGCGAAGGCGAGGTGCGGCGAGCGAGCGATGGAGGCGACAGATATCTATGCCGGGATTCAGGCGGTGCTCGATGACCGGCTGGGCGCGTTCGCGAAGCGCGTGACGGTCACGCAGACGTGGGACGACGTCGTGCTGCCGCCGGATCAGATCGAATCGATCGTCGAGCTGATGGCGCGCGTGCGGGGACGGCACAAGGTGTACGAGCAGTGGGGCTTTGGCGCGAAGGTGGGCAAGGGGCTGGGTGTCAGCGCGCTGTTCTCCGGACCGCCGGGCACGGGCAAGACGATGGTGGCGGGGCTGATCGCGAAGGAGCTGGGGCTCGAGCTCTATCAGGTGGACATCTCCAAGATCGTCTCCAAGTACATCGGCGAGACCGAGAAGAACCTCGCCTCGCTGTTCGATGCCGCGGAGGCGGGCCACGCGATCCTCTTGTTCGACGAGGCGGACTCCCTGTTCGGCAAGCGGACCGACGTGAAGTCGAGCAACGATCGGTACGCGAACTTCGAGACGAACTATCTGTTGCAGCGGCTCGAGACGTTCACGGGCATCTGCCTGCTCACGAGCAATCACGAGAGCAACATGGACCCGGCGTTTCAGCGACGGCTGTCGCTGCACCTGCGGTTCGAGCTCCCGGATGCCGACGAGCGCGCGAAGCTGTGGCAGGCGGTGCTGCCGGCGGGTGCGCCGATCGCGCGAACGATCGACTTCGCGGCGCTCGGCCGGCGCTATGCGATGAGCGGCGGCTACATCAAGAACGCGGCGTTGCGGGCGGCGTTCGTCGCCGCGGACAAGGGCGAGGCGATCAGCGCGGCGCACCTCGATCGGGCGGCGCGCGTGGAGTACGAGGGGATGGGCAAGCTGGCGGCGTGAGCACTACGCGAGCCGATCGCGCAGGGTGCGACGCCGGTCGAGCAGGCCAGCATCGTCGGTGGCGGGGAGGACGTCGATCGCGTCTCGCACGCGGTCAGCATCGAGTGGCTCGTTCTGGACGCGACAGTGATCGACAAGACGGAGCGAGTCGTCGAGATCGATCTCCGATAGGCGACCGATCTTCAGCAACAGGAAGAGGGTCGCGGTCGGACGATAGATCACGGCGCGTGGGCCGCGATGCAGCTCCACGAGCTGGTCACGCCAGCCGGCGACCTTGCGGATGAAGAAATCGGCAGCGGAGTTGACTGCCTCCACCGGCAGGCCCGCGTCCGACGCGAGCTGCATGAGCGCGAACCGTTCGTCCTGGGTTCCACCTAGGCCCACGAGATCGAGGTCCTCCGTGGTGCGACCAGGCGAGAACCACGCGGCTGCCGCGGCGCCTCCGACGAGGAGCCACTCGCCGGTGAGCTTGTTCCCGGCTGCCTCGAGCAGCGCGCGAATCCGGTCTCGATCGAAGCGCGCTGAGCCCACGTGCTAACGTTAGGCGCATGTCGGACCCGTGGCAAATCCTCCGGGATGGTGGCCTGCCGCTCGCGATCGCGGGTGCCGGGATGCGTCCGGGCGCCAGCACGCTCGCGACCGCTGCACGTGAGGCGATTTCGCTCGGCCCCGAAGGACGCGACGCCGAGGGGCTGGCTGCGTGGCTGATCGCGTGGCGCGATCACTGGCCGAGCTCGTTTCGGACGTGCTTCGCGAATGATGGCGACGAGATCGTTGCCTGGGCCGACAAGCACGTTCTGGATCCCGGTCGTCGGATCAAGCTGCGGAGGATCGCGATCGAGAACCTGGCGTCGGTGCTGTAGGCGGCACGCAGCCTCGGCCGTCGGATTTCCGTTGACGCTCGCCGGGCGGTCGATTACAGCCCGGCCATGATGAAGACGACGCTTCTGGCACTGGGTCTCGGGGTGGCACTCGCGGCGTGCGCGGACGACGGCGGCAGCGGCGCGGGCAGCGGCAACGACACGCTGCCGAAGCGCGGCGAGCTGGCGAGCGATCCGACGATCGTGTCGGCGACCGCGCGCTGCTCGTGCGGCGGCGAGATTTGCTCGGGCGGCGATCCGGGCAACTCCCATGTGCGCGTGCGCGTCGATGGCAGCGATCCGAACGGCGCGTCGAACCTGGGAACGTGCGCGGGCACGCTGGGCGACGTGATGGACCAGGGCTCGTACTCGGGGAGCGCGTGCACGCTGTACTTCAAGACGCCGTCGGCGTGCGCGACAGGTGCCGTGCACACGGTGGGCATCACCGTCTCGAACGACACGGGCGGCGTGACCACGGCATCGGTGAAGCTCACCGTCGCTGCGGACTAGCTCAGAATGCGCACCAGTAGAGGTAGAGCTCCATGCCCTCGACGAGACGGGCAGAGGTCTCCTCGATCAGGATCGGCTGCAGCGTGACGCCTTCGTAGCCGGGCACGAGGAGCACCACGAGGAACGGACCGGCGGGGGCGAACGACCAGCCGGCGACGGGCTCGGGGATCCCGGGCACCGTCTCCGCGAGATCGAGCGCGGCCGAGAGGTCGGCGCCGTCCATCACCGCGCGCTCGTACACCGAGTCGAACACCTTCGCGCCTTCGCGCGTGATCGTGAGCGCGACGCGCGACGGATCGCGGCGCACCAGATCGAACACGAGCGTGCTCGCGGCGTGCGAGCGATGCGTGGGCGTCCGCTGCGGCGTCGTCAGCGCGAGCGGGGCAGGGCGCCAGCTCGGCGGCGTCTCGGGCGGCAGGATCCACGCGGGCCCGGCGGCGATGCGCACGCCGGAGAGCGGACGAACACCGAGCTGGTTGTTGTCGCAGCCGTACTGCAGTGGGATCGAGTTGCCGACCGAGAGGAGCTGCGCGGCGCCGGTGCGCGGGACGACCGTGACCCGCGGCGGCAACGGATCATCGGTCAGCGTCAGCGCGCCGACCTGCGTCGAGACGGGGATCCACGAGTTGTCGGTCGCACGCAGCGTGCCGAGACCGATCCACCCGAGGGGCTGATCGCGCTCGAGCTGGATGGCGGCGCCGACGGTCGCGACGTTGCCGGGTGGCTGCGAAGGCGACGAGCGCGGCGAGCATCCAGCCAGCAAGGCGATCGCCAGCAACGAGGTTCGCACCGGATCGATGTAGCACGCGCGCTACGAAGCGCGGAACAGATCGGCGATGCCGCCGAACCCGGTCTTCCCGCGGAGCACGTCGTTCAGCTTGTCCATGAAGCCGCCCTCGCTCGCGGACTTGGCGCCAGCCGGCGGCGGTGCGCCGAGCGACTCCGCGTCCTTGCGCAGCGAGGAAGCCAGAGCATCGTTGTCCTGCTTCTGCTTCTTGCGGCGATTGGCCAGCGCGCTCATCACGACCGGTGCAAGCACGAGGAGGAGCATCGCGATCTTCTTGCCGTCGAGTCCGGTGGCCTTCGAGATCTTGTCGGTGATGCCCGAGGTCTGACCGCCGAAGATGTTGCCGAGGATTCCCGGGGAGTCGACGGCCGAGGGAACGTCCGCGGAGTTCCTGCCCGCATCGACGCGACCGCCGAACAGGCCGCCGAGCCCACCGAGCAGCGCGCCGAGGTCGAGCCCGCCGCCACCGTTACCGCCGGCGCTCCTCCCGCCGCCGAGCAGTGCTCCTGCGATCGGACCGAGCGAATCCAGCAGCGACGGCGTGTGGTTCTTGTCGAGCGCGGCGCCGAGCTTGCTCGCACCTTCGGGCTGTGACGCATTGGTCGCGAGGCCGCTGATCAGGGCCGGAAGTGCCGCTGACACCGCCGTCTGCGTCTCGTCGGGCGACAGGCCGACGCTCGAACCGACCTTGTTGAGCGTGCCGCCGCCGAGCTCCTCGAGGATGTCATTCACGATGTTTGCCATGCGGGCAGTAGAGGCGATCCGCACGAGCTAGCTGTTCGTCTAGGCCGCCTCTAACGAAGACCTCGCCTGCGCGCTCGCGCTCGGCTCTACTGCTTGACGAAGATGCAGCTCGAGAGGATCGGCACCGCGCCGCCCGTGCAGTTGCCGAGCACGTCGGCGTAGCCCGACGGTGGCGACCACTGCTTCGTGTTGTCGCGATTGAGCGCCACGTACACGTCCTCGTTGCCGTCGCTGACCTTGTAGACCCAGAACCAGTCCTCGAGCACGACGTTGGTGCGCGAACCGCGGCGCAGCGCGGCGTGCTGTGCGCGGGCCTTGCCGGCGCGCTGCGCATTGGTGAGCGACGCCTGCTCCTCGGTCGACAGGCCACTGAACCGCTGCATCTTACGGTTGTCGGGATCGATGCCGCCGGTCGTTCCGATGTCGTCGCCCTGATAGAGCATCGGCACGTTCATCGGCGACGTGAAGAGGAACGTCTGCGCGAGCCGCAGTCGCTCGTGCCCGCCGCCCGTGCTCTGCGCCTCGGTCAGCGCGCGGACCTGATCGTGGTTGCCGAAGAAGTTGCCCATCACCGCACCGGGATAGCCACCGCTTTGTCCCATCGTCGGCTGCGCGGTGAGGTAGGCGGTGTCATTTCCGAGCGAGAAGTTCGCGAGGTCGCGCATGCTCGACGAGAACGTCAAGAGCGACGCCTTGGCCTGGTTGTAGTAGCCCTCGTCGACCTGTCCCTGCACCATGTCGTTGCGGACGTGGTAGCGCGCCCAGCCGCCGAGCGACTCGCCAACCATGTAGAACACCGCAGGCTCGTCGGTCTTCGTGTGATCGGTGACCGTGGTCTCGATCTCCGCGACGACCGCCGCCTTCAGCGCACGCACGAACTTGTCGTCCATGTGCTTGAGTGCGTCGGCGCGGAACCCGTCGATGTCGAACTCCTGGATCTGCCACAGCGCGTGATCGACGACGGCCTGCACCGCCTGCGGGTTGGCGCCGAAGTCGAAGTCGGGCATGTCGGTGGTGAACCAGCAGCCGATGCGAGCCTCGTCCCAGCGGTTGTCACACGCGTTGTACGGGTAGAACCACTCGGGGTGCATCTGGTAGAGGCGCGCTTCCTTGTGGACGTGGTTCGCGACGAAGTCGGTGATCACGCGGATGCCGCGGGCGTGCGCTTCGTTGACGAGCTCGCGCAGCTCGTCGGCGGTTCCGAACGCAGGCTCGATCGGCGTGCCGTACCCGAGGCGGTTGGTCGCCGTGTATCCGGTCGCGACCGGGTGGTACGCGTGGTAGCTGGAGAACCGGCGCGTGTCGGAGAGGCCGACCGCGGGCTGCGAGTTGTGCGAGTTGATGATCGGGGAGCTGATCCACAGCGTGTTCACGCCCATCGACGCGAAGTAGCCATCCTTGATCTTCTTCGTGATGCCCACGAAGTCGCCGCCCTGCCAGTGGCTCCGGGAATCGGTGACGCGTGCGAGGTCGCCGACGGAGTTGTTGATGTTGTTCAGCGGATTCCCGTCGAGGAAGCGGTCCGTGAAGATCTGGTAGACGATCGCGTCGCGCCACGTGAACCCGGCGTACTCCGTGCCCTTGCCGATCCACAGCGGCACGAACAGCGGGCGCAGGACCGCGCCGCCCTCGGTCTGGAGTCGGAACAGGAAGCTGTACTTCGACGGCGCGACGCCCTTGTCGTGAAACGAAAACGTCTGCGTCGCCGCGTCGAACTTCGCGGCCGCATCGACCGTCGCGCTCTGCAGCCGGACCTCGCTGCGGTCGAGCGCGAGCTTGCCCGCGCCGGTGTACTTGACCGCGACGGTGTACGAGTCCGCGCCGACCTGCGTGCACAGCGCGAGGTCGCCGAACGGCGTGAACCGATCGCACGTCATCGGCACCGGGTCGTCGCAGACCTCGACGGTCGGGTCGCAGCCGTCGTTCGGCTCGGGGACATCGCTGGCGGGGCAGCCCGCGAGGGCTGCGAGCACGAGGAGGAGGGCGCCGGGACGGAGGACCACGCCATCGGGGCAAGCACGTGCCGTGCTCGTTCCGGGGCGGATTCACCCGTGTCGAGTCGCGGGTTTGCGCGCGCCTGGGGAGCCCGCCTGGGGTCTCGCGTTGCCGATCGCAACAACCAGCTGCCATCGTGATGGACCCGAGAGCACCCTTGACCATCGGTGCTGGACCTCTATGATCGCTGACGTGCAGACCGTTCCCGAGGTGATCGACGACGACCTGGATGCGCTCCTCGGCGCGCTGGATACCCCGATGAGCGTCGTCGACCAGCGGCTCCGGACCCGGTTCGGCCAGCACACGATCGTTTGGGAAGGCGACGCATCGACGTTCCAGTACACGTTCGTCGGGGACGCTGCACTCGAGGTCCTTGGCTATCCGCTCGAACGTTGGGTCGGAGAGCCCACGTTCTGGGTCGACGTCGTGATTCACGAGAGCGATCGATCCGACGCGGTCAGTTACTGCGCTCTGGCAACGGGACTCAAGCGTCATCACGTGTTCGATTACCGTGGCCGTGCAGCGGATGGACGCGTGATCTGGTTCCGCGACTTCGTGAAGGTGGTGCTGTCACCCAAAGGCATCCCGCTTCGACTGCGTGGTTTCATGCTCGACGTTTCCACTCGATACATGGAGATGTCGAACTACAAGAAACACGAGTCACCGTCGCGCGACGAGCTCGACGCTATGAGCGCGTAGCGTCTCGCGCGTCGTCGTTACCGCTTCTGCTGCAGGTTGTACTTCTTCATCTTGTCGATCAGCGTCACGCGACTGACGCCGAGCCGGCGCGCGGCCTCTGACTGGTTGCCGCCGGTCGAGTCCAGCGCGCGCGCGACGAGGCCGCGCTCGAACGCCTCGACCTGCTCCTTCAGCGACGGTCCGTTGCGCGCGTCGGGTGCGGGCGAGTCGTCGGGCTGCGAACCGTCCTGCGCGGGCAGATCCTGCGACGTCGCCGGCGAGGTGCCGGAGGCAGCCTCGTAGTCGGCGAGGCCGATGACGCCGCCGGAGGACAGAGCGGCGAGACGCGCGATCGTGTTCTCGAGCTGGCGCACGTTGCCAGGCCAGTCCTCGCGCGCGAGCGCATCGACGAGCGTGGGCTCGAGCGTGACGGTCCCGAGACCGAAGCGATCGCCGTAGCGGCGCGCGAACTCCGCCGCGAGCGCGGGGATGTCGTCCTTGCGATCGCGCAGCGGAGGGACCACGAGCTCGACGACGGCGAGCCGGTAGTAGAGATCCTCGCGGAACACGCCGGTCTTCGCCTCGGCGGCGAGATCGCGATTTGTGGAGGCGACGACGCGCACGTTGACCTTCTCGATCCGGCCCGAACCGACGGGCTGGATCTCGCCCTCCTGCAGGACGCGGAGGAGCTTTGCCTGCACCGCGAGCGGAAGCTCGCCGATCTCGTCGAGGATGAGCGTGCCGCCATCGGCCTGCGCGAAGTAACCCTGGCGGTTCGCGGTGGCGCCGGTGAATGCGCCCTTCACGTGACCGAAGAGCTCCGCGTCGGCGAGCTCGGCGGGGAGGGCCGCGCAGTTGAAGCGGACGAGCTGGTGCTTGTTGCGCGCGGACTGCGCGTGGAGCAGCTCGGCCACGAACTCCTTGCCGGTACCGGTCTCGCCGCGCACGAGCACGGTCACATCACGAGTCGCCACGCGCGACGTGGCCTCGAGCAGGCGGCGCATCGGGCGCGATGCACCGATGATGCGGCGGCCGAGCGTCTGTTCCGCGGCGAGGCGGCGGTTGTCGATGCGCAGGCGGCGCGCTTCGAGGGCGCGCTCGAGCACCACGGCGACCTCGTCGATGTCGAACGGTTTGGCGAGGTAGTGGTAGGCGCCTTGCTTCATCGCAGCGACCGCGACGCGCTCGCTACCGTGTGCGGTGAGCAGGATCACGGGGAGCGTCGCGTCGCGCTGCACGATCTGCGTCATCAGCTCGAGCCCATCCATGCCGGGCATCGAGAGATCGGTGAGGACGGCGTCGGCCTCGTCGAGCTTGGTCAGCGCTTCGGCACCGGAGCGCGCGGTTACCACGCGGTGGCCACGTTCGGAGAGGACCTCGCTCAGCGTGAACAGCACGCCGGGCTCGTCGTCGACGAGCAGCACGCTGGTCATGCGCGAGCCTGGACCATCGCCGCGCGCGCCGCAGGCTCGCCAGTGGTCGGCGGCGTGGTGGCCGCGGAGGGTTGCACCGGGAAGTGGATCGTCGCGGTCGTGCCGTGACCGACGGTGGAGTCGTACTTCAGCGTGCCGCCGTGCTGGTTGATCACGCCCTGCGCGAGCACGACTCCGAGGCCGGTGCCGTTCGGGCGCGTGGTGAAGAACGAGGTGCCGAGACGCTCGAGATCCTCGGCCGAGATGCCACGGCCGGTGTCGCGCACCTCGAGCGTGATGCCGGTCGAGGCAACGCGCACGCGCAGCACGACCCGGCCGCCCGTGGGCGTGGCCTCGATCGCGTTGGACACGAGGTTGATCAGCGCTTCCTTCAGGCGCCGCGGATCGCCCTGCACGGGCGCGGCGGAACCATCGAGGTCGAGCGTGACGCCCGCCTGATCGGCGCGGCCCGCGAGGACATCGAGTACATCACGCGCGAGCGCGTTGAGATCGAGCGTGACGGGCTTCAGGTCCTCGAGCGGACGCGAGAACGACAGGTACTCGCCAAGGATCGTCTCCATCCGCGAGATCTCCGAGGCCACGACCGCGAGGCGCTCCTGTGTGCGCTCGCTCTCGGGCGTGCGAGCGACCAGCTGACAGAGGCCCTTGATCGATGCGAGCGGGTTCTTCAGCTCGTGGGCGACCTTGGCACCGACGGATTGCAGGCGACGCAGCTGAGCGATCGCCTCGGAGACGCGCTCCTCGCGGAGGAACGCCATCGAGTCGCCGGCGCGGTTCGACATCGCCGTGAGCTTGCCGACCATGAGGTGCAGCATGAACAGGTTCCAGCCGATGCAGAGCAGCACGATGATCGTGTAGTGGTCGGCGGGGAGCGTGGGGCCGGTGACCGACCGCGGCAGGACCGACATGCCGAGGATCAAGAGACCGTTCGCGACCGCGGTCCATCGCGCGGCGGGGTAAGGACCGAAGAACAGCAGCGAGATGATCGACGGCAGCACGAGTGCCGGCAAGAACGGCGAGAACATGCCGCCGGAGAGTCCGGCGGAGCTGACCACGAACAGCTGCGCCACCACGCTCATGTAGATGAACGATGTCTCGACCCGGCCGGCCTCGCGGACCGGACGGATGATCAGCTTGTGCGCGAGCGCGAACACGACGTAGAGCGCGGCGAGAGCACCGACGCGCCAGGTCGGATAGTCCGCGTGGAGCATCAGCAGCAGCACCGTGGCCTGCACGAACATGCCGAGGCCGATCGTCAGCCGCGTCGTCTTGCGCGCCTCCTCCAGGAAGAACCGATTCCGATGATCACGCCACACGGCATCGCACGCTGGCGAGCGAGAGACGAGATCCGGGGGCACGGGGGACGGCGCTGCCAGCGACGTGCCAGCGCTCATGGTGACGACCGTTCCTGCGACCTCATGCCGCAACTCTAGCCCGAACGGTTGGTTGGACGCCGTTTCGATCGAAACGTGACGTCGGCTGTCACGTTTCGTGACCGTCGGCTGTATGGCGGACCGACAGATCACCCTGCTGAATACATGATGTATGCGGCTCTGGCGCCGTGGCACGCGCGGTGCTTTCGTCCGCCGCATGACACTCCGCACCATCCTGGCGGTCACCTTGCTCGCGGCCGTTCCGGGCGTTGCCCTGGCCCAGCCCGCGAAGTCCCCGACGCCGGACGATATGGCCTCGTTCGACAAGGAGCTCGATGCTCTGTTCACCCCGGGCGGGCTGACCTCGGATCAGGCGGCAGGCAAGGCGTCGAAGGTGTCGCCGACGGTCGCTCGATCCGCCGCGGAGATCGAGGTCGCGATCGCGCAGGCGCAAGCCGCGGAGCTCGTGCGCGTCCCGCAGGTCAGCGCGAAGGCCGCGTACACGCGCCTGTCGTCGCTCGATCCGGTCTTCTTCGGCGACCCGTCGAATCCGATGACGCCGCGATTCGAGTCGCTGAACAACATCTTCACGGTGCAGGCACAGGTCGGCGTCGCGCTCTCGGACTACGTCCTTCGCTATCCGAAGATCATCGCGGCCGCGCGCCTCGGCATGGAGGTCGCCCGCACGAGCCAGCGCTCGACCGAGATCAACGCCGGCCAGGACGCGCGCATCGCGTACTACGAGTGGGTTCGCGCCCGGCTGCAAGTGCTGATCGCGCAACGCCAGCTCGCGCAGGTGCAGACCACGCTCAAGCAGGTGCGCGCGCTCGCCGAGGTGCAGCGACTGTCGCGCGCGGATCTGATGCGCGTCGAGTCCAACGAGGCGCAGGCCGATCAGGCGGTGATCCAGCTCCAGCACCTCGCCGAGCTCCGCGAGGAGCAGCTGCGTCTGTTGATCGGCGCGCCCGCCGGCCAGACGCTGACGATCGGCGAGGACATCCGTGTCGCGCTGAATCCGCCGGCGAGCGGTCAGCTCGACGCGCTGATGGACACTGCGAAGAAGCAGCGCCTCGAGTTCAAGGTGTTCGACGTGGGCATCCAGGCGAAGGAGAAGCAGCGGGACGCCGAGAAGGCGAACCTGTATCCGCGGCTGTCGGCATTCGCGGCAGGCGAGTACACGAATCCGAACCAGCGCATCTTCCCGCAGGAAGACAAGTTCACGTTCACGTGGAGCGTTGGTGCGCAGCTGACGTGGACGCTCAACGACACGCTGATCGCGCGGACCACCGATCGCCGGCTGCGCGCGGAGACGAACGAGCTCCGCGCGGATCGCGACACGCTCGAGCGCGGCACGCGCGTGCAAGTGCTCGCGGCGCAGCAGGCGGTCGCGATCGCGCAGGCCGCGCTGCAGACCTCGCAGAAGGGACTGGCAGCCGCGGAGGAGGGGTATCGAGTTCGTCGCGAGCTGCTCAACGCGGAGCGCGCGACCGCCGTCGAGCTCGTGGATGCAGAGACGGATCTGACCCGCGCTCGGATCGCGGCGCTCAATGCCCGCGTCGATCTGCGCGTCGCGATGGTCCAGCTGGCGCACGCCCTCGGCAACGACGCCAAGTAGTCGGCCGGGGGGCCGACACCTGTCGGTTTGCACGACAGGGCCGCAGCGCTAACCCCGCGCCATACCGGGGAGATCCAGCCGTATCGAGTGGCAGGCCCCGTGCATCGAAGGGAGCACAATGCGTGCCTCCGCACTCCTCGCTGGTTTCCTCGCCTCTGCCGCGCTCTCGGCCTGCAACAAGAAGGCATCGGAGGAGGCCACGAAGGCGCCGCCGCCTCCGCCGGTGAAGGTCCAGCTCGAGAAGGTGACCGAGGCAGAGGCTCCCGAGCTCCTCACCCTCACCGGTCTGCTCACGGCCGACCAGCGCTCCGAGGTCACCGCCGACACGCAGGGCAAGGTCATCGCGGTGATGATCGAGCGCGGTCAAGAGGTGAAGATGGGCGACCCGGTCGTGCGGCTCGACGTCCGCAGCGCGTCGCTCTCGGCGCGCGAGGCACAGGCGAACCTCGCAGCGGCGCGCGCGCAGAAGAACCTCGCGGAGGAGGAGTGCAAGCGCGCGCAGTCGCTGCTCGACAAGGGCGCGATCACGCGCAGCGAGTACGATCGCCAGAGCACGCAGTGCACCTCCGCGCTGCAGCAGGTCTCGGCCGCGCAGGCGCGCACCGAGATGATCTCGAAGTCGGTCGCCGATGGTCTCGTGCGCGCGCCGTTCGACGGCATCATCGCCGACAAGAACGTCACCGCGGGCGAGTGGGTCGCGCCGGGCCGCCCATTGTTCACGCTCGTCGATTCCGATCCCTTGAAGATCGAGCTGAGCGTCCCCGAGAAGGCGATCCGCGCGATCGCGCTCAAGCAGCCGGTGATTGTCACCGCGGTCGCGAACCCCTGCTATCGATACAACGCGATCGTCACGCGCGTCGGCGCCGAGATCGGGCGCACGCGGTCGATGATCGTCGAGGCAACGGTCGACGCCACCAAGCCCGAGCTGATCGACGCGCCGGAGTGCAAGGAGACGGCGCAGCAGATCAAGACCAAGCTTGTCCCGGGAATGTTCGCGGAGGCGCAGGTCACGATCGATAGGGTCAAGCGGCCGATCGTCCCGATCGACGCCGTCGATAAACGCGGCAAGCAGATGCACGTGTTCGTCGCCGTCAATGGCGAGGTCGAGGACCGCATCGTTCAGGTCGGCTCGTCGCCCTCGCCAGGAAAGGTGGCGATCGTGCGCGGCCTCAAGGTCAATGACATGGTCGTGCGCAACGCGCGGGGCAACCCGGCGATCGTCGACGGCCTTCGCATCGAAGGTGGGAAGTAAGTCATGCAGTGGCTCAGTGCCATCTCGGTCAGACGGCCGATCTTCGCGACCGTCATGATCCTCGTGTTCGTCGTCGTCGGGCTCGTCGGTTACACGCGCCTCGGCGTCGACAAGTTCCCGAAGATCGACTTCCCGGTGATCACGATCGTCACGCCATATCCGGGCGCGTCGCCGCTCGCTGTCGAGTCGGACGTCTCGCAGAAGATCGAGGAGGTCGTCAACACGATCTCCGGGCTCGACACGCTGACCTCGGTCTCGACCGAAGGCGTCTCGCTCGTGATCGCCCAGTTCAACCTCGAGGTCGATCCAGACAAGGCCGCGAACGACATCAACCAGCACATCGCGACGGTGCTTCGCGACCTGCCGCCGGGCGTCCGGCCCGAGGTGCGCAAGGCGGACCCCGATGCAGCGCCCGTGATCGTGCTGTCGGTGAAAGGTCCGCCGGGCACCGCGACGCGCGAGCTCACGCGGTTCGCCGAGAAGAGCGTCAAGCAGCGCATCGAGCGGCTCGCCGGCGTCGGCCAGGTGGTGATCCTCGGCGGCCAGGAGCGCCAGATCAACGTGACCCTCGATCCGATCCGCATGGCCGCGACCGGAGTGTCTGCGCTCGAGATCCAGCGCGCGATCTCGGCGGGCAACGTCAACGTCCCGGGCGGTCGCATCGAGAGCGGCCCGGTGAACCAGACGCTGCGCGTCGAGGGCAGGGCGATCGAGCCCGAGCGGCTCGGCGATATCGTGGTGCGCCAGCTCGGCGAGCACCCGATCCGCGTGCGCGACGTCGCCGACATCGTCGACGCCGAGGAGGATGCGGAGACCGCCGCGGTCCGCAACGGCACTCACGCGATCGCGCTATCGGTCCGCAAGCAGAGCGGCACGAACACGATCGCGGTCGTCGACGGGGTGATCCATGCGGTCGGCGCGCTCAACGCGAACCTGCCGGAGGGCTACACGGTCGATGTCGTCCGCGACAACGCGGTGCAGATTCGCACCTCGGCCTCGCAGGTGCTCGAGCACCTCGTGGTCGGCGCCGGCCTCGCCGCGCTGGTGGTGCTGCTGTTCCTCGGGAGCCTGCGCTCCACGCTGATCGCAGCGATCTCGATCCCTGTCTCGATCATCGCGACGTTCGGTCTGATGATGCTCGCCGGGTTCACGCTGAACCTCATGACGCTGCTCGCGCTCGCGCTGGCGGTCGGCATCGTGATCGATGACGCGATCGTCGTCCTCGAGAACATCTACCGGTTCATCGAAGAGAAGAAGATGAAGCCGTTCCCGGCCGCGATCCAGGCGACCAAGGAGATCGGCCTCGCCGTCCTCGCGACCACGCTGTCGCTGATGGCGGTGTTCCTCCCCGTCGCGTTCATGAGCGGCATCGTCGGCCGCTTCCTGTTCAGCTTCGGTATGACGATGGCGTTCGCGATCTTCGTGTCGATGATCGTCGCGTTCACGCTGACTCCCATGATGGCGTCGCGCATGCTCGCGCCGCCGCCGCCGCCGGGCACCGAGCGCCGCAAGTCGTGGCTCGAGCGCGGCAGCGACTTCGTGTACCGCCCGATCGAGCGCGTGTACTCCGGCCTCCTCGCGTTCTGCCTGCGGCGCCGCTGGGTCGTGGCGATCGCGATCATCGGCTCGTGCGCCACGATGCCGTCGATGGCGAAGAAGGTCGGCGGTGACTTCCTGCCGCCGAACGACGAGGCGCAGTTCGAGGTCTACCTCCAGGCGCCTGAGGGCACGACGCTCGAAGCGACGACGCTGATCGCCGAACGCATCGCGCGCAAGATCCGCGCGTACTCCGAGGTCGACTCGACGCTCGTCACGATCGCCGGCGGCGATCAGCGCCAGTCCAACGTCGGTAACATCTATGTGCTGCTGACCGATCCGGTGAAGCGCAGCCGCGATCAGGCGGAGGTGATGGAGGCCGTCCGCAAGGAGGTCCTGAAGGATGTCCCGGAGGGCATCACCGTCGCCGCGCAGCAGGTCAACGACTTCTCGCTCGGTGGCCAGAACGCCGCCGTGTCCTACGTGATCAACGGCCCGGACCTCGAAAAGCTCCAGGAGTACGGCAACAGGGTGCTGACGACGATGAAGGCGGTCCCCGGCGTCGTGGATCCGGACTCGAGCCTGGTGGCGCCCATCGACGAGACGACGGTCGTGCCGGACCTCGACCGCGCCGCGATGCTCGGCGTGGACGCGAACGACATCACGATGACGCTCGCGGTGCTGGTCGGTGGCAGCCAGGCCTCGACGTTCGAGGACCGCGGCGACCAGTACCCCGTGTTCCTGCGCGCCGCCGAGCGGTTTCGCAACGATCCGACGGCGCTGCGGCTGATCGCCGTGCCGTCGCGGACCCTTGGCCAGGTGCCGCTCTCCGACGTCATCACCGTGGGCAAAGGCCTCGCGACCTCGAAGATCACCCGTCAAGGCCGCGAGCGCGCCGTCACCATCACGATGAACGTGTCACCGGGACACTCGGAGTCGACGATCGTCGCCGCGATGGAGAAGGCCATCAAGGACCTCGACCTCCCGGCCGGCTATCAGGCCGAGCCCTTCGGCCGCTCGAAGGAGATGGCGAAGATGGCGGGCGCATTCATCTTCGCCATCCTGCTCGCGATCATCTTCATGTACCTCGTGCTCGCGGCGCAGTTCGAGTCGTGGATCTACCCGCTGATCATCATGCTCTCGCTGCCGCTCGTGGTGCCGTTCGCGTTGATGTCGCTCGCGTTCACGGGCGGCTCGCTGAACATCTTCTCGATGCTCGGCGTGATCGTGTTGTTCGCGATGGTGAAGAAGAACGCGATCCTTCAGGTCGACCATGCCAACGGTCTCCGCCGTCAAGGTCTGCCGCGCACCGAAGCGGTGCTCGCCGCGAGTCGCGACCGGCTGCGCCCGATTCTGATGACGACGTTCGCGTTCGTCGCGGGCATGCTGCCGCTCGTGACGAGCCAGGGCGTTGGCTCCGGCTTCTCGAAGGCGATGGCGAGCGTCGTCGTCGGTGGGCAGACGCTATCGCTGCTGCTCACGCTCGTCGCGATCCCTGTCCTCTACACCGTGTTCGATGACCTCGGCCAAGCACCTCGGTGGATCAAGCGCAAGCTGAAGATCAAGGAGAAGCAGAAGGTCGATCGCGGCGCGGATGAGATCGGAATCGTCGATATCCACGCCGCGGATGCCGCTGCAAAGACCGCGTGACGCGCGCTCCGGATGGCAGCGACTAACTCTCGCGCTTTGCACGAGTTCGGGCTTTCGATCGCGTTCACGCTTTGGTATCACGCGACTCCCTCATCGACGTCGCGCTCGTGAACATGCCAAAACTGACACGATCCACTGGTGGGCTACGGGCTACTGCAGCGGGCCGCGACCTCCGCGCCTTGTTGCACGTCCCTCAGCACGATCTGCAGGCGCAGCTGTCGAGCCGGCTCGAGCGGCTCGGCTTTCCCGCGCTGCGCCCCGCGCAGGTCCAGCTCCTGTCGCTGATCGGCGGCGTGGGCGGTCGCGATGCGAGCGCGGATCCGAACGACACCCGTGGTGTCCGCTTGTCGGACCTCGTGTCGCTGCTGTCGCTGCCGAAGCAGACGGTCGGAGACCTCCTGGACGAGCTCCAGGAGATGCGCATGGTCGAGCGGTTCCCGGATCCCGATCACGGCGTGATCAAGCGCGTTCGCCTCGGGCCCAAGGGCAAGGCGTGGGCGACCGAGGTCAAGAAGGTCTCCGCGGCCACCGAAGCAAAGTGGGCGAACCGTCTCGGCTCGAAGAAGATGAAGTCGCTGCGCGCGCTCCTCGAGGAGCTGGCGGCGACGGTCGAAGGCCGCGGCGAGGGCCGCACCAACGGCCACCGGTCTGCGAAGCGCGGCTAGTCTTCGCGCTTCTAGAAGATCGTATAGATGAACGACGCCTTCATCGTCGTGTCGAACCTGCTCGCCTCGGGCGTGAAGCCCATCGCTAGGTTCTCGAGCGCGAGCGGACCGGGACGGTGGTCGTACTTCGCCTCGAGCGAGGTCTGGAACGACAGGTTCTTCGTCACCTTCGACGACACGCTCGCCTTGAAAGTGACGCGCGTGTCCTGACCGATGCTGCCATCCGCTTTGTTGGGCAGGTTCTCCTCGTTGAGGTTCGAGAGGACCTCCGCCGAGGTCTCGAAGTTCGTGCCCTCGGTCATCTCCGCCTTGTAGCCGACGAACCCGCGCAGCGAGAAGATCTTCAGCGACTCGCCGACGGTCATGTCCTCGTTCGAGTAATCGAAGCCAATCTCGCCGACGGCCTCGGCCTTCTCGGTCTTGTAGAGCTGGCGGCTGTAACCAACCTGCGCACCGAGGACGAGCTCCTTGCCGGCGGGCACGTTGCGGCTGACCAGGCCGGCGAGGAACAGCGAGTTGTGCTTCGTCAGGAAGCGATCGTAGCGGAGCTTGGCGGCGTACGACTCGGCGGTGACCTGCTTGACGGTCGTGATCTCGCTGTCGTTGTCGATCGTGCCGTTGCCGTTGGTGTCGTTCAGCGCGCGGATGCCCGCCTTCGCGTAGGTCAGGCTCCCGTCGAAGGCGAGCTTGTTGTCGTTCTTCTTCCGCGCGGCCTTGACCCCTGCCGTGGCCGTCGTGGTCTCCGAGTTGCCGGTGGTGAACACGATGCCCGCCTCGGCGGAGGCGTTGTATTCGACCGTCTTGACCTTCTCCACCTCCTCGGCCTTGCCGAACTCGAACTTGGGATCCGCAAATGACTGCGACCCGCTGATGACAACGGCCGCCACCACAATCTTCTTCAGCATCCTTACTCCGTGCGTGGAATCGCACGAAGACGATACCCGAACCGATGGCGACTCTCGATGAGGTCGCCGATCTCACTCTTGATTAACGCCCGGCGGACCCGGCGAACCAGCTGCTTGACGTGGTTCTCGCTGGGCTCGCGGGTGTCCCACGATAGATCCGCGATCAGCTCCGACGAGCGCACGAAGCCGCGGACCAGCTCGGGCTGGTGGGACTCCGTGGCCATCCGCCGGATCATCAGCGCCATCAGCTCGAACTGCGTCGTCGTCAGCTGGACCTGCTTGCCGTCGACCTCGATCAGGCCGCCGCCGCCGCCGGTCGGCTCGTGCAGCTTGAACTTCAGCGTCGGGAGGCCGACGTCCGTGCGCTCTTCTTCCTCGAGATCCGCGACCGGAAACGTCGTCGAGGGCGCCGTGCCCGAGACGCGGATCTCGGGCCGCATCGTCGCGGTCATCGTGCGGCCCATCTTCGGCACCGGCAGCTGATCGACGTTCGCGACGAAGTAGAACGCGATGTGTCCAAATCGTACGCGGTCGCGATCCTTGATCGGCGTGGTCGTCTCGATCAGGCGGTCGTCGCTGTACGTGCCGTTCGCCGATCCGAGGTCGCGCATCGCCCACTCCTCACCATCGAGCAGCACGTGGGCGTGGTGGCGCGAGACCGATGGTTCGAGGATCGCGAGGCCCTGACCGTCGACCTGGCGGCCGATCAGCGTGCGCGGATCGAGCTGGTGCGCGCGCCCCCACAGATCGATCAGCGCGGCGCGCGTCGGACGCACGGGATGGAGCTGGATCTGCTCGGGCGTGATCTTGATCGGGCTCGATAGGTCATCCCGGCACTCTTCACACAGCACCCCGACCTCGGCGGGGCGCTGCCTGCACACCGGGCAACTCACGGATGCATCCTAACTCAATTTTTCCAGCGATCGCGACGACCGATACGTGTCACGACCCCGATCTGCAGCTCGAGGCAGTGCGCATATCCCGCATCCTGCGCGATCGTGATCACGTGCAGCGCCTGCAGCCGCACCGAGACGTTGGGTCGCGTTTCTATACTGAACGCCGCGCCGTAATGCAGGCCACCAAGTGAGCCTACCCTGCTCGTCCCGGCGGAGCTCAAGGTGGTCAGGATGTCACCGCCGACGAGCCCGCGCAGGTCGAAGCGGCCCTCGACGACGATCTTGGCGGCCAGCTGGCCGCGGTTGATCAGCAGTGCTGCGACACCGAGACGGCCGGTGTAGCTGGTCGTCGCGATCGCGGTCTCCACCTCGAGGCCAACGCGACGGGTCGGGAACAGGCCCACGCGAAGGCCGAACAGCGGGCCACCCGTCATCGTGTCGTCGAGATCGATGGGGTGTCCAAGGGAGCTCGCCTCCGGCCCCACGTCGGGTGGCAAGAAGCCGCCGATCTGGGCGCCCAGATCGAGGGCGAACCAGTCGATCTTCGGCGGGGGAATGACGAGCGGCGCGGGCGCGTCGACAAGGTCGATCGCGACGCGGCCGAGCTCGACGTGATTTGCACGGATGATCAGGCCGGCGGTCGTGGCC
>JACCRC010000195.1 GCA_013813765.1 Deltaproteobacteria bacterium
GTCGACCGGCATCTGCTCGAGGATGAGCCAGAAGCCCATGTGGACAGCGAGCGAGCCCGCGAAGTACGCGAGCACGCGGCTCTCGAGCGCCGCGAACAGCGGCATCGCGTGGCGGCGCGGCTGCGGAACCGCCGAGACGAGGAACGTGGTCTTGCCAGCGCGGACGCGGATCTTCGCGCCCGTGGGGATCGGAGAGATCGTCGTGCGGCCCTGCGCCGCCAGCTCCTGGAGCGACGTCGACTGGCCGTTAACGACCATCTCGCCTTCCATGCCGTTGGCGAAGTTGAACGCGAAGTCATCGCCGTGCGGCGCTACGAGCGGGAAGCTCGCCGCCGGCGCACCCTCGGTCGCGAACTCCACGCCCGGCGCGGTGCCGATGCGGAAGAACGGGCTCTTCTTCTCGGAGCGCAGGCGGATCAGCGCGTACGTCGCTGCGCCGATGCCGAGGAAGAAGCCGCCGAGCATCATCCAGTCGTAGGCCATCGGCAGCGTGCGAGGACGCACCGAGAAGCCGGGCTTCTTGAGAACGGTCGTCTCGTAGTCGTAGCGGCCCTTGTTGTAGGCCGCGTTGTCGATCGCCAGCCAGAACGCGATCGCTGCCATGATCAGCATCGCACCTGCGAACGCGATGAAGCCGTAGGTCACCGGGGTGACCTTGCCGCTGCGCGGGTCCATGCAGTGCTTCACACCGACGACGGAGTCGCCGAGCATCGCCGCGACCTCGACAGCGCGAGCGCCGCCCATGTCGTCGGCTTCACCGGCCATCGACGCTGCGAAGCCCGACGCCGGCTGCGCTGCGGTGCTGTAGAGCGCGGGACCCGTCGGGCCCATGCCCGGCGGCGGGCGCAGGGCGGGCGGCGCGGAGGAATAGGAAGGAGCCGGCGCCGGAGCAAACTGCTGCGGAACCTGTGCGGGCGGCGGCGGAGGAGCCGGCGCGCGAGGAGCCGGCGGCGGCGGAGCCTGCATCGTCTGCGCCATCGGCTGCACCGGCCGAGGCGTCGAGGCCATCACATCACCAGCGGGCGGCGCAGCGCCGAGGTTGACGCTCGTCGCGACATCCTCTTCCTCGCCGGACCCGATCGCGAGCTCGATGCGAGTCTCACCGACGACGATCGTGTCGCCGCTCTGGAGCTTCGCCTTGTTGACCTTCTGACCGTTGACGAACGTACCCTTCGTCGAGCCGAGGTCGATGATGCTCACGTCACCGGGGCCGTTGACCTCGATGATCGCGTGCATGCGGCTGACGGTCTCGTCATCCAGCTTCAGGTGCGCCGACGGCACCTTTCCAAGCTTGATGACAGACAGGCTCAGCTTCTCCTCGCGGAGCAGCTGGTCGCCTTTGAAGATGCGGAACGTGAGGGGTACTTTTGCGCCGGCCATTGGGATCTCCGTTGTGGAGCTTGTCGCGAACAACGGCCGGGGATGTCAGACAGCGGACGCGTTGCGTCCGCTTCCGACTACAAATCCTCAGCCGACTTGATGATCTCGGGGATGAAGTCTTTGCGGATCTTGATCAGAGAGGAGTGCTTGCCGAAGTCCGTGACGCTGACGTCCGTACCCTCGGGCTTGACCAGATCGCCTTCGATCGTGTCACCCGAGAAGTCGTAGACCTTCACCTTGCCAGCGCCCTTGTCTCCGCCCTTGGCAGGCTGAGCAACGGCAACGCCTCCGACCATCAGGATTCCAGCAACTGCAGCCGCGATCTTCTTCATAAGCGTCGACCCTTTCAGGTTCCCGCTGGTGGAGAGATCCGTCTGCACGGAGCTTCCGACAACGGGTTTGGATTCTGGTTCCGAGATTCTTTCCAAAAAGTTCCGCGTTGCAAAGACACAAGATCTCGGGCCCGGTTGCGGCGCCGGGGGCGAGTGATTTCAACCAGTTACTTCGGCGCCGGTGCAGCGCCCGGAGTCGGCTGAGCTGGGGGCGGCGGCGGCTGATTCGCCTGGGCCTTGAGGAACGTGCTGATCTGCGCGGTCGTCTTGTCGATCAGCGTGACCTGCTCCTTGGCCTCGGCCTTGTCGGTGTCGGCCGCCTGCTTGTCCTGGAACTGGCGGAAGTAGTCCTTCGCCGTGGCGTAGGTTCCAAGCGACGCCTTCAAATCGTCCTGCTTGCTCGCGCGGAAGTCCTTGTAGAGCACGCCGAGGTTGTAATAGGCCTCGCCGCGGCGCGGGTCGAGCTGCTGCGCCTTCTTGTACTGCGCCTCGGCGCCATCGAGATCCTTGAGTCCGCGGAGCGCCGCGCCCAGGCCGATGTAGGCGTCGTAGCGCTTGCTGTCGAGCTCGAGCGCCTTGGTGAACTGCTCCTTCGCGACCGGGTAGTTCCGGAAGTTCAGGGTGATGAGGCCGACGTTCATGCGCGCTTCGATGAACTTCGGGTCGAGCTCGACGGCCGCCTGGAAGTTCTGGAGCGCGAGCGACAGCGCGTTGCGGCGCATGTAGTACAGGCCGAACGCGTTCTGCAGCGGCGCGTACTTCTCGTTGCGCTTCTTGCCCTCGTCGAGCAGGAGCTTCGCGAGGTCGAGGCGGTTCTTGTTCTTCTGCCAGCCCTCCATGTAGATCAGGCCGTACACGGTGTACGCCTGATAGCTGTCGGACTCGACGCCGAGGACGTTGGAGAGGTGGAACCGCGCGTCTTCCTCGAGCTTCTTCCACTCGGGGTTCTTGTCGCCGATCTTGCGCATCTGCTCGAGCTCGAGTGACGCGATGTTGATGCGCGCGGCGATCAGCTTGCCGTTCGCCTTGATCGCGCTCTCCCAGTACTGCTTCGCACCGTCGATCTTGCCTGCGCGATAGTAGATCTCGCCGAGGTTCGACAACGCCATCGCGATCTTCGTCGCGTCGCCCTTCATGCGCGACGCCGTCTGGTACGCCGCCTCGGCCTCCTTGAGGAGGTTGCAGCGGTGATACGACAGGCCGACCATGAACTGCGCCTCGACGAGGCTCGTGTGCTGTCGCGCGACGGAAGCGAACTGGTCCGCGGAGCCGCGGCACGCGCTCTCGCTCCAGGCGCCCTTGTCGTTGTTCGTGAAGTTCGTCATCGCGGCCGCGTAGTCCTTCTTGGCGTCCGCGCTGTGCTCGATCTTCGGCTGGGCGTTGCCCGAGTCGCCGCCGGTCTTCAAGACCGGGGGCGGCGGTGGGACATCCTTGCCACCGCCGAGTCCCGAGCCTGCCTTCTGGCCACCACCACACGCCGCCGCAAACATCACGGCGGCGAGGATCATCTTGTTGGTCATCATGGGTTTGATCCTTTGGTCCTTCAGTCCAGCTTGTTGACGGGCGGCTCGACGGCGATCACAGGGGCGACCAGCGTCGGGTCACCGCGGAGCTCGGAGGCCGAGGGGAACTCTTCCGGCTTGATCTGTCCGAGCTCGCGCTCGCACATCTTCGACCACTCGCTGAACCAGCCGAGCTCGGTCGACTTCGTGAGGCACACGCCGTACGCGTTGAGCGACGCGGCCTCGAGGGGCTCGGCGACCTCCGTCATCTTGTCGCAGAACGCCTCGACCTTCTCGTCGGCGAACTCGCCGGTGCGAACGTCCTTGGGAATCTCGGCCGTGAAGAGTGCGTCCGAGAAGTTCTGGGCGATCTGACCGAGGCGCGCCGCCGCGGTGATCGAGTTCGCCGCGTCCTTGATCCCGAGCACGCCCTCGTACTTGCTGGTCGCGCTGCCGCCGACCTTCTTCTTCTGCTCGACCCAGTCGTTGAACCGCTTGAGGCTCTTCTCCTTGATCGCCTTGTACTTCGGGTCCGGATCGAAGTTGAGGTTCTGCGGGAACGTCAGCGCGAGGTACGCCTCGAAGTCCTTGTCGGCGTCCGCGACCTTCGCGAGGCCGTAGTAGTAGCGAGCGCCACCCTCGTCACCGCCGGTCTTGCCCTGGGTCTTCTCGAAGACCTTCGTTGCGGCGCCGAACGCCTGCAGCGCCTCCTTCATCTTGCGCTCGTCGCGCTTCACCACGGTCAGCTTGATCTTCGAGTCGGGACCGCACTGCGTGGGCTGGTCGGAGCCGCCCTTCGCGCGCTTCTTCTTCTTCATGCTGATCGCGCGCTCGCGGATGACCTTCACGCACGAGCCGTCGACCTGC
>JACCRC010000241.1 GCA_013813765.1 Deltaproteobacteria bacterium
CGCCGGGGTCGGGCGTGACACTCAGCCAGTGGTCACCGTGGACCTCGGTCGGTGGTGCCGTCGGCGCGGCGTCGACGGCGACGCGCGTCCCGCCGGCGGTGACGTCGTCGCGCCAGCGCACGCCGAACGCGAACCTTGCGGCGGCCTCCTCCGGATAGTGACGGCCGAGCACCCGAGACACACTCGTGCCGGGCCGAGCGTCGGCGAATGCAGTCGCGAGCGCGTGTGCGCGCGCGAGCTTGTCGTCACCTTCGGCTGCGGCGAGCCACGCGGGGTCGAGCGAATCGGCGCGCGTGAAGGTCGGCTCGCCCCCGATCCAGACCTCGACGCCCCGACGAGCGACCAGATCGTCGTGCATCGCAAATGATGCGTCGAGGTCATCGTCCTTCATCTACTTCCAGTCCTCGTCCTTTGGCATCGGGGCACCGGGATCCAGCCGACGAAGATCGAGCGTGTACGGCGTATCCCAGCGCGGGTCGGCAGGGAGCGGACGCAGTGGCGCGAGCGACGGTCCCTCGTGCGTGAACCGCGCCGAGCGACGCGCTGCGGCCTCGACGCGCGTCAGAGGCGGAGCTTCGTATCCCTGTCCCTCGGGATGCCACACGTGGTACGCGCCCGCGGAGACACCGCGGTTCGCCCACGTATCGATCACGTCGATCTTCAGCGGGTGATGAATGCCCAGGTGCGGGTGCATCGCGTGCGGCGGGCACCACGCGCGAAACCGTACGCCTCCGACGCGCGTGTCGCGTCCCTTCACGGCGCGCATCGGCGCGGTGATGCCATTCACCGCGACGGTGTAGCGCTCTGGATCGAGCCCGTGGCTTCGCAGCTCGATCCGCTCCATCGACGAATCGACGTAGCGCGCCGTGCCGGTCGCGGAGGCCTCCTCGCCGAGCACGTTCCACGGCTCGATCGCGTTGCGGACCTCGACGCGCGCGTCGCCGACCTCGAGCACGCCGACGAGCGGGCACCGCAGCTCGACGAACGGACGATACGCCTCGGCTGGCAGCGCGATGCCGCGCGACGCGAGGTGCGCGAGCACGTCCTCGAGGTCGCGCCACAAGAAGTAGGGCAGGAGGAATCGATCGTGCAGCTCCTGGCCCCAGCGGACGAGATCCTTCTTGTAAGGCGCGCCGGCGAACGACGCGACGAGCGCGCGCACGAGGATCGCCTGGGCGGTCAGCATGCGCGGGTGCGGCGGCATCTCGAACGCGCGGAGCTCGACGATGCCCTGGCGACCGAACGGCGTGCCCGGATCGAACAGCTTGTCGATCGAGATCTCCGCGCGATGCGTGGAGCCCGCGACATCGACCAGCAAGTGGCGCAACAGCGCATCGACCTGCCATGCGGGCGGCGGGGCCTCCGTATCGAACAGCTTCGGCAGCGCCAGCTCGAGCTCGTACAGCGCGTCGTGCCGTGCCTCGTCGACCCGAGGAGCCTGCGACGTGGGACCGACGAACAACCCGCTGAACGCGTACGACAGCGACGGGTGGTGCTGCAGGAACGTGACGAGGCTCGCGAGCAGCGCGGGCTCGCGCAGCCACGGCGACTCGGTAGCGGTCGCGCTACCGATCGTGATGTGATTGCCGCCGCCGGATCCGGCGAGCCGACCGTCGAGCAGGTAGCGCTCCGCGGTGAGACCGTTACCGAGCGCCGCCTCGAACACGATGCCGTGCAGCTCCGCCACCTCGCGGCAGCTCGTCAGCGGCGGCAGGTTCACCTCGAGCACACCGGGATCCGGGGTCACCGCGAACCGCGTGCGCTGCGGTGATGGCGGCGGCGGATAGCCCTCGAGATGGATCGCGAAGCCGGTGCGCTCGCGCGCCTGGTCGATCGCGGCCAGCAGCGCGCAGAAGTCATCGAACTTCGGCACGGGCGGGAGGAACACCCAGAGCTGGCCATCGCGCGGCTCGATCGTCATCGCGGTGCGAACGCCGAGGCCGGGCTCGTCGGGACGCTTCGCCTGCGCGGGTGGCTCGCGCGTGACGCGGCCGGCCTGCGCTTCGTCGGGTTCCGCGCGGCGAGGATCGGGCAAGTCGGGCTCGTCTTCCCACACCGGCGGAGCGGCGCCCGGGCCGAGTGCTCCGAGCGGCAGGCGCAAGCCGATCGGGCTGTCGCCCGGGATCAGGAACAGATGCTCGCGGCGAAACGCCCAGCGCGAGGTGAGCCAGCCATCGCGGCTCTTCGAGAGTGGCAGCACGTAGCCCACGACGGATCCGACGCCGCGATCGAGGATCCCCACGAGCCGCCGGCGTTCCTCGGGGTCATCGAGCCCCGCCTTGCGCGGATCGACATCGACCGGCAGGGTGGCCTCCGCGCGCAGCACCTCCCACGGATCCTCGAACGCTGCGTGGAGCTCGGCGCGTACGCCGAGTGCCGCGGCGATCACCTGACCGACCTCGTTCGCCGCCGCGGCCGTTCCGACGTCCGCGAGCGTTCGCTGCGGCCAGATCGGCTGGCCATCGCGCCGGCCGATCACGTCGAGCGCCCAGCGCGGCAGGCTCTCGCCGGGATACGCCTTGCCCATGCGGTAGAGCACCGCGCCGCCGGGCGTGAGCCGGTCGCGCAGTGCGTCCGCAAGCGCACGACCCTTCTTCCACTTGTCGGGACCGAGTGCGCCGCCTTGCCACTCCTCGCGCGCCTGATCCTCGCGCGACGTGAACGTGGGCTCGCCACCGATCCACACGTCGTGACCGGCGAGCGTGAGCGCCGCATCGGCGCGGTCACCAGCAGCGAGCAGCTCGACCCAAACGTCGTCGGTGTACGGCGCGGTCGGGCGCGCCTCGTGACCGAGCCGCCGGATCGATGTCGAGAACTCCACCTCGCTCGCGCCGAGCTCGCTCGTTCCGTCGAGCGCTGCCGCAGCCGCGGGTGATGCGGTGCACGCGAGCGGGATGTGGCCCTCGCCGCAGAGCAGGCCGCTCGTGCCATCGAAGCCGATCCAGCCACCGCCCGGCAAGTACGCCTCGGCCCACGCGTGCAGATCGACGACGTCGCGCGACACGCCCTTGGGCTCGTTCGGAATCATGCCCTCGTCGGTGAGCTGCACGAGGTAGCCCGACACGAACCGCGCCGCGACACCGCGCGCGCGCAACAGCGCGACGAGGAGCACCGCCGTATCGCGGCAGCTGCCGCGGCCGTTTGTCAGTGTCTCCTCGGGCGTCCACACGCCGGCCTCGTCGCGGATCACGTAGGCAACCTTGCTCGCCACGATGCTGTTGAGCTCGACGAGCAGATCGATCGTGGTGCCTTTCCACGGCACCGACTCCAGGAGCTCGGTCGCCCGGGTGCCCATCTGGTAGGCGGGATCGGAGAGATCGAGGTACGGCGCGAGCTCGGCGTCGAGCCGGTCCGGATACTTGAAGGGCGCGGTCTTCACGCGATCGTCGACGAAGAAGTCGAACGGGTTGACCGGGTTGATCTCGACCGCCATCTCCACCGCGAGATCGAACGCGGTGACTCGCTGGCCGGCCTTGAAGGTCACGCGCGCGATGTGGTTGCCGTGCGGGTCGCGCTGCCAGTGGAGCCGGTGCTCGGGCTTGATCGCGAGCGAGTAGGTCTCGATCCGCGCCGCAGTGTGGTCCGCAGGCCGGAGACGCACCACCTGGGGCCCGAGCAGGGCAGGGCTCGGGTAGACGTAGCGGCTCCGATGCTGGATCAGTACTCGCACGCCGACATGTTACCCCCCCGCGTCGGGCCGTCGCGACTAGCGGCGGCGCGAGCGGGTGATTTCTTGCGCGAGGTGCTTGTGACGCTCGAGCCAGCGGTTCAGGTCACGCGCGATGACGTCGCTCGGGTGCGCGAGGTCGCCGGTCATCAGCGAGTAGATCGTCGCGAGCGCGGTCTCGATCGCCTGACGAAGGAGAACTTCGTGGTGCGAGAGGCTCGCAAGCGCGTCCTCGAGCTCGTCCTTGCGGGCGAGGATGCGCGCGCCGAGCGGCTGGCCGCGGGTCGCATCGGTGGTGTTGCGGATGTCGAGATTGAGAATGGCGCCCATGACTTCAGGCCTTTCCTGCGGGTGAGGTGGTCCATTCCGCCATCGCCTGCTTGCCGGGGCGATCGACGTGGACCTTGTCGTCCACGGACGTCACCCACGCGAGCGGGATGTAGTGGTGCTGTCCCTTCTCGTCCTTGCAGAGCTTGATCTCGTCCGTACCTTCGACGTGGTCGACGGTGGCGAACTGACCATCCTCGGAGCACACGACTGCCATGTGCGGCTTGATCAGAGCATTGGCGGTAACGGAGTCCAGCATAGTGATTTCTAGGTGGAGCACCGATCGTGCCAGCGCAAACAGGCGTGATTTGGCCTATCCGGCGTCAACTGCCGAGCGCTCGCGCGCACCCGGCGCGCCGAGTCCCAGCCGCTGATGATCCGCGAGAGTGCAGCGGTTCTGGATCACCTGGATCCCCGCAGCCTCGAGGATCTTCGCTGCATCCTCGTTCTTCACGCCCAGCTGCATCCAGACGACCTTGGGCCGCGGCTTCATCGCCAGGATGTCCTCGACGTGATCGCCGACCGCGTCGCTGTTGCGGAACACATCGACCATGTCGATCGATTCGCCGATCTCGGCCAGCGTCGAGCGCACCTTCTCGCCGAACAGCGTCTGACCCGCGTACACCGGGTTGACGCCGATGATGCGGTAGCCCTCGTCGTGGAGATACTCGGGCACGTAGAACGCGGCCTTCTCGGGCTCCTCGTGGATCCCGAGGACAGCGATGGTCGGCGAGGACGTCAGGATCTCGCGGATCACGGTGTCGTTCACGGCAGCCATGGTGAAACCTTAGCGTGCGAATTGGGGCTGCGGTTCTGCTACTCCTGAAGGGTGTCCTCACGCGGTCTGGTCCTGGCGATCGCCGTCCTCGCGGCGTGCCAGGAACGCACGGCTCCGCCGCGCGAACGCGTGCTGGCGCGCATCCCGAACGGCGTCCCGATCGTCCTGTCGGCCGACGGCCCCGCCCTCGCGGCGCCCCGCATGCGCGCCGTGGTGGATGTGCTCCGACCGCGCTGGCCCGCACGCTTTGGCTGCGTCATCGACGCGGCGCTCGCAGCTGATCACGTCGCGGTGGGGATCAGCGCCGAGCGCGATCTGACGGTCGTCATTGCCACGCGTGCGCCGATGACCTGCCCGGGCCTCAGCAAGATCGGCGACGGGATGTGGGTGGCGACCCTCGGTGCGGGCAAGCCCGCCACGACGACGTCGGTGCTCGACGATCCCGAGCACACGCGCGCACGCCACTATCTCGCGCGAGCACCGATCGCCCTCAGCATCGTGCTGCCCGGTGTGAAGGTGCTGGCGAGCGCCGGCAGCGACCCACTCGAGGGCTGGCTCTCGATCGACACGCGGGAGGAAGCGAGTGCGCTCGCGGAGCAGAAAGTGCGCGGCGTGGTGGATCGGCTCGCGCGCACGGATGTCACGGCGCCGTTCGCACAGAACATCGAGATCAGCCACGCGGGCTCGCAGGTGATCGCGCGCCTCACCGGCCCGGTGGACGCGGACCTCGCGGTCGCCGTGCGCCGGGCGCTCGAGCTCTATCGTGTGCCGGCCGCGCGCACCGCCGCCGCGTTCGAGTGTCCGCCGCTCGGACCTCCACTGGTTGGATGTGCGGGCGGCACCGAGCTGACCGTCACGTCGCTCGTGGCCGCGCTCGAACCCCTCGCGAAGGCGCAGGTCACTCCGATCATCGAGAACGCGAGCGTTGCATCGGTGCGCCTCGACAGGCCGATCGCATCACTCGGCCTGCGCAGCGGTGATCATCTGCTGGCTGTCGATGGCCGGCGCCTCACGAGCATTGCGCAGGTGACCGAGCTTCTCGCACGCGCCCGCGGAACGATCTCGCTCACCGTGCAGCGCACCGGTGCGACCGCAGTTTTGACGGTCACCGAGCGCTCGTTCTGAATATCCTGGGTGTCTGATTCGTTGCATAGTCACCCCTGATGCGTCGCTTTGCCTTGTTTGCCATGCTGGCCGCTGCCGGGCTCAGGCCCGCCGCTTACGCCGAAACAGCCGCTCCGGGCGGACACGACTTCACCCCCACCGGCAAGGTCTTGCTCGGCGTCGGCGCGTGCGGAGCGGGCGAAGTCCCTGCGAACATCAGTAAGGACCTCGTCAAGTCGCACTGCGAGACGATCGAGAAGACGCAGGCGCAGTACGCGAAAGAGTGGGTCGACATCGCGAAGCCTTGGTTCGCGACGCACGTCCCCTCGACGGTGCCAAAGAAGGTCGTCTATCCGTTCGCCGGTGGTGACCTCTCGACAGCGTTGACCGTGTACCCCGACGCGGACGAGATCACGACGTTGTCACTCGAGCCCGCCGGTGATCCGCGCACGTTCGAGGCGCTCGCGAAGATGAAGGGCGCGAACGTGGTGCCCACGAAGAAGGCTGCACCCGTGAAGCCGGCGAAGCCGCTGAAGTCCAAGGCGGTGGGGAACAGCCCGCCGGCGCGCGCCGACGATGGTAACACCGACGACGATCCGGTCGTGATCGACAAGGGGCCGCCGTCGCTCTCGAAGGCGCTGAAGACGATCGCGTACGAGCTGCGCTTCCTCTATCGCGTGAACTTCTCGAACACGATGAACATGATCAGCGCGATGCGCGGCGGCCTCCTGCCGACGCAGCTGATCTTCGGCCTCTCCGCGCTCAAGGTGCACGGGTACGAGGTCGTCTCGCTCCGCTACTTCAAGCTCGATGCGGACGGGAACATCAAGTACCTCACCGACGAGGACGTCAAGGCAGCGCCGAACCCGACCACCGGCTCGCCCGACTATCGCAACCGCATCTTCGCGAACGCCGAGGTCGGCTTCAAGAAGGGCAGCGGCCGCGTCCAGATCTACCGGCACATCCAGGTCAACCTCGACAACGATCACCTGAAGAAGAACCCGCGGGTCCTGAAGCACCTCGAGCAGAAGGGCGCTGTCGCCGGCATGACGAAGGCCGCGAGCTACCTGATGTCGTGGGACTCGTTCTCGACGATCCGCAACTACCTCATCGACCACGTGCAGTGGATGGTCTCGGATGCGACCGGTGTGCCGCCGAAGTTCGGCAAGCCGAAGGGCTTCGAGTACGAGACCCACGGCGCGTTCAAGCTGTCCCACATCTCCGCGGGCAACGGCATCGCGCCCGACTGGCGCCAGGAGTTCGCCTCGCAGACGTCACGCAAGCTCGGCTTCCGGTTTGGCTACTACGACGGCACGAAAGAGCACACGAATCACCTCATCATCATGAGGAAGAAGAAGACCTGAACGGCGATCACCCCGGGATGTAGGACGTGCAACGACAGCATCTTGGGCTAGCATCGACGCATGGTGGTTCCCGGGTGTCCGCGCTGCGGTAGTGCGGTCATGCTTCACGAAGGTCGTCCGTTCGTCACAACGACCGGTGCCGTCGAGCTGTGGCACCGCGCCTGCTTCGATCGTCGCGCCGATCCGATCGACGTCTTACCGTCGACGATCGTCCCCGAGCTCGCTCCGCCACCGTCGCGCACGCCGCGCGTGATCGTACTCGCGGTCGCCGCGTCCGCGCTCGCCGGCCTCGGCTTCGCGCACTGGCGGCTCGGTGGCGGGATGCCGCTCGCCGCGTCATACGCGAACGTCGAGCTCGCGCCCGAGCCGCTCCCCGCTCCGCGCACCACCACCGTGACCGAGGTCGCTCCGCCGCGCCCGCTTCACATCGAGACCCAGCTCGAGGCGCGCTATCCGATGCCCACGCTCGACGGTGATGACCTCGACTCCGTGTACCCGTCGCTGCGCGGCTGGACCCATCCCGTGACCGCCAGCGCCGAGCTGATGCCCGAGCTTCGCTCGCGGCAGTTTGGTGTCGGGCGCGCCGGGGTCGAAGGTCGCCCCGAGTGCGGCGCCGGCCACTGCGGTGTCGATCTGGACGGTCCGCGCGGTCGCCGGCTCGTCTCGGTCGCCGACGGCATCATCGTCCGCATCGAGCGCGCCGAGCTCGGTGCCGACGGCAAGAGCGGCCGCTACGTCCGCATCCAGCACTCCGACGGCACGCTCACGGCGTACATGCACATGGACGACGTCGCCGACGACATCCAGACCGGCGACAAGGTGTTCGGCGGGCAGTACATCGGCACGCTCGGCGCCACCGCCGTCGGCAACACGCCGCCGCACCTGCACTTCAGCCTAGAGCTGCCGAACAAGGTCGGCGACAAGGGCGACATCCGCGACACGCACTACATCGATCCCGCGCCGTTCCTCGTGCGCTCGACGATCGTGAAGTCGGCGCAGCGCCGCCACGCCGTGAAGCCCGCTTCGTAACCGCCAAGCGCGCCGCTTCGCTGCGCTTCGCGAACCGCCAAGCTCCGCGCACTGCTGTGCCCGCGCACTGCTGTGCCCGCGCACCGCGGTGCCCGCGCACCGCGGTGCCCCGGATTAGCGCCAAGCACGCCAAGGAGCCAAGCACGCCAAGCCCTGAAACTTTTCTTCGCTTCGCGAAGGAAAACTTCCTGTCCTTCTCGTCCTTCTCATCCTTGCCCTCCTTGGTCTATCCAGTCCCCCCGGCCGGTCTGCACCTGTCACCCGCGTGCACGGTCTGCGCTCGTGTCATCCGTCTGCCCGGTCTGCACTCGTGTCACCCATGCGCCGGTCTGCACGTGTCACTCGCGTGCCCGGTCTGCACTCGTGTCGCCCGTGTGCCCGGTCTGCACTCGTGTCAGCCAGGTGCCCGGTCTGCACTTGTCACCCGTGTGCCCGGTCTGCACTCGTGTCACCCATGTGGACCGTCTGCACCGTCTGCACCGTCTGCACGTCTGCACGACCCGGCACGCACTGCCGAGCCGGAACGAGCGCGAAGGTGTCGAGACTGCGAAGGGCGCAAGGAACGGAAATTCTGTTTCGCGAAGCGAAAAAGAGTTTCTGGGCTTGGCGTGCTTGGCTTCTTGGCGTGCTTGGCGCTAGTTCTGGGGCACGGCAGTGCGGGCGCGGTGCGCGGGCACGGCAGTGCGCGGAGCGTGGCGGTTCCCAGGCCGTAGCGCCTTGGCGGTTATTCCAGCGGCAGCTCGCGCTCGCCTTGCGCCGCGGGCTCGAGCCGCTCGCGCTCGATCGCGCGCACGCAGCTGTTGAAGCGAAGCACCGCATCGACGTTGCCGGGAGGCCGCAGCGACTCGGCACGCTCGTACCACTCCATCGCCTGGCGAAAGCCGTCGTACGCGGAGGAGCGGACGACATTCTTCCGCTCGAGGTACGCGCGGGTCTCGCGCTCGTACACGATGCCGGTGTAGTAGGCGCGGTCGTACTCGTCGTCGAGCTGCACGATGTAGTCGCGCGCCTCGCGAGCGGTGCCGTGGGCGCCGTGCGTGCCGAGCTGATCGGTCAGCGAAAGGATCAGGGCGCGGAGCGCAGCCTGGTTGTCGGCGTCGACCGCGAGGACGTCGCGGTAGATCGACTCGGCCTGGGCCGGGTCGTTCAGGAGGCGGTAGCGCTCGGCACGCTCGAGCGCGTGCGGGATCCCGTCGGGCGAGATCTTCTTGAGCGCGAAGTCGCTCATCCCACGAGCCTCACTTCTTGCCCTCTTCCTCGGCGCGCGTCTTCGTGCGGACCTTCCGGCCGAGCAGCTTGCGGCCGATGATCGCGACGGGGTCGTAGAACCGATCCACGACGCGCTCCTTCAACGGGATGATGCCGTTGTCGGTGATGCCGATGTGCTCGGGGCAGACCTCGGTGCAGCAGCGCGTGATGTTGCACATGCCGGAGCCGTACTCTTTCTTGAGCTCGGGAATGCGGTCATCGGTGTCGAGCGGGTGCATCTCGAGGCTGGCCACGCGGATCATGAAGCGCGGGCCGATGAACGTCTGCTGCTCGCGACCATCACGATCGCGCAGCACGTGGCAGACGTTCTGGCACAAGTAGCACTCGATGCACTTGCGGAACTCCTGCACGCGGTCGACGTCCTCCTGGTACATCCGGTACTGACCATCGGCGTCACGCGGCTTCGGCTTGAACTTCGGGATGCGCTTGTTCTGCTCGTAGTTGAACGATACGTCGCAGACGAGATCCTTGATCACGGGGAACGTCTTCATCGGCTGGCACGTGATCGTCTCCGTATCGGAGAACGAGTTCATGCGCGTCATGCACGCGAGGCGCGGCTTGCCGTTGATCTCCATCGAGCACGAGCCGCACTTGCCGGCCTTGCAGTTCCAGCGCAGCGCGAGGTCGTTCGCGTCGTGCGTCTGGATGCGGTGGAGGACATCGAGCACGACCATGCCGGGATCGACCTGAACCTCGAACTCCTTGAACTCGCCACCCTCGGCATTTCCGCGCCAGACCTTGAACAATCGCTTAGCCATTTGGGTGTTCCTTACTGGTGTCACTGATAATCGGCGCCGACTTTGCCGGACTCGAGGTCTTCGATCTTCGCGTTCGCGATCGCGACGAGCGCCGCGTGCCCCTCGGGCTTGGGCCGCTTCTCGACCTCCATGTTCCCGTCGGCCGCCTTCTTGACGATCACGTTGTACTTGACCCACTCCGCGCTCTCGCCCGGGTGGTCCAGGCGCGTGTGAGCACCGCGGCTCTCCTCGCGCATCAGCGCCGAGCGCGTGACGGCCTCCGAGGTGATCAGCAGCGAGCGCATCGACAGCGCCTCGTGCCAGCCGGGGTTGTACTGCGAGGCGCCGGGCGCCTTCATCGTCTGCGCGTCGACCTTGAGCTTCTCGAGCTCCGTGACCGCGGTCTCGAGCTCTTCCTTCACGCGCACGATGCCGACGCCCTTGGACATCGTCTCCATGAGCTGCTCGTGGAGGATGTACGGGTTCGTGCCCTTCTCGCGGTTCAGGATCTCGGTCGCGCGGCGCACCGCGGTCGCGATCTGCTCGTTGTTCGCCTTCGGCGGCGAGCCGAGGCCCTTGATGTAGTCGTTCGCACCGTCGCCAGCGAGCTTGCCGAACACGATGAGGTCGGAGAGCGAGTTACCGCCGAGCCGGTTCGCACCGTGCATGCCCGCGCCGCACTCGCCGCACGCGAACAGGCCGGGAACCGTGGACATCTGCGAGTCCGCATCGACGCGGATGCCGCCCATGAAGTAGTGAAGCGTGGGGCCGACTTCCATCGGCTCCTTCGTGATGTCGACCTCGGCCAGCTCCTTGAACTGGTGATACATCGACGGGAGCTTCCGGCGGATGACGTCCGCGGGCACCCGCGAGGCGATGTCGAGGAACACGCCACCGTGCGGCGAGCCGCGACCGGCCTTGACCTCGGCGGTGATCGCGCGGGCGACCTCGTCGCGGGTCAGTAGCTCCGGCGGTCGCCGCGCCGTCTTGTCACCGGCGAGCCAGCGATTGGCTTCTTCCTCGGTGGCGGCGGTCTCCGGCGCGAAGCGCTCGGAGATGTACTTGAACATGAACCGCTCGCCCTTGTTGTTCTTCAGGATGCCGCCGTCACCGCGGACGCCTTCGGTGACGAGGATGCCGCGCACGGAGAGCGGCCAGACCATGCCGGTCGGATGGAACTGCGTGAACTCGAGGTCCATCAGCTCGGCGCCGGCGTCGTACGCCATCGCGATGCCGTCGCCGGTGTATTCCCACGAGTTCGAGGTGACGGGCCACGCCTTGCCGCCGCCGCCGGTGGCGAAGATGATCGCCTTGCACTTGTAGATGACGAACCGGCCGGTCTCGCGGCGATACGCGAGCACGCCGGCGACGCGATCGCCGTCCTTCAGGATCTCGAGCGCCGTGACCTCCATGTGGAAGTCGATGCCCTGGTGGATGCCATGATCCTGCAGCGAGCGGATCAGCTCGAGCCCGGTACGATCACCGACGTGCGCGAGCCGCGGATAGCGGTGACCGCCGAAGTTGCGCTGGGAGATCAGGCCTTCCTTCGTGCGGTCGAACACCGCGCCCCACTCCTCGAGCTCGCGGACGCGCTCGGGCGCCTGCTTCGCGTGCAGCTCTGCCATGCGCCAGACGTTCAGGAACTTGCCGCCGCGCATCGTGTCGCGGAAGTGCACCTTCCAGTTGTCGCGCGAGTCGACGTTGCCCATCGCGGCGGCCATGCCGCCCTCGGCCATCACGGTGTGCGCCTTGCCGAGGAGGCTCTTCGACAGCACGCCGGTGTTGAGCTTGTGCGCACTGCACGCGATGGCCGCGCGCAGACCAGCGCCACCGGCGCCGATGACGAGCACGTCATGCTCGATCGTCTGGATCTCGTTTACGTCGAGGCTCATGTCAGTGCTCAGTTCCAGGTGTTGAAGTCGCGGATGTAGCCCATCGAGACGAGGCGGATATAGAGGTCGGTCACCATCACCCAGATGAGGCTCAGCCACGCGAACTGCATGTGGCGCGCGTTGAACCAGCTCGCCTTCTTGAACGCGCCGCTCGTCACGGTGGCCTTGCCGCAGTTGCTCATGCAGTCCTTGCGGCCGCCGATCAGGTGGCGGAACGAGTGACAGCCGAACGTGTACGACGCGATCAGGATCACGTTGAGCGTGATGATGATCGAGCCGACGCCGATGCCGAGCTTGCCGCCCTTCGAGAACGCTTCGACCGCGTCCTTGCCGAGCAGGAAGATGAACGCGAGCGCGGCGTAGAGCGTGAACCGATGGAGGTTCTGGATCAGGAGGAGCTTGGTCTCGCCGTTGTACTTCCGCTTGCCGGCGAGCGGACCGACCGCACAGCCCGGAGGCGAGCCGGCGAACGACCGGTAGTACGCCTTGCGGTAGTAGTAACAGGTGAACCGGAAGCTGCCCGGGAACACGAGGATGAGGAGCGCCGGTGAGATCGGGATGAAGCCCGGCCACCACGACGGCCACGTGCCGAACCATGCGAGGTGCTCCGGCGCCGCGCCGGCCACGTTCTCGATGTTCGCGTTGGTCCAGAGGACCGGCGAGTAGAACGGCGAGAGGTACGGCTCGACGTAGTAGTGGTTGCCCTGCAGAGCAGCCCACGTCGTGTAGACGATGAACGTCAGGAACACGATGAGCGTGATCGCGGGCCCACTCTTCCAGGGGTCGGTGCGGTGGGTCTTCCCGAAGCCTTCCGCGTGCCCGCCGATCACAGGCAGATGTGTGGCCATGTCGCGGCGGAATATAGGGAAATGGGTATGCCCCCGCAATGGACGCAGGCCGCGATCCCAGCAGCGCGATCACCTCGTTTGCGCAGTCCGTGCAGCCTCCTACGCGGGGTCGGGTAGGTCAAAGCACACATCATCCCGCGAGCGCGATCCTCGACGGCGTATGGGATAATTACCGCTGATGTTTCCTTCGCCGGCACAGCTAGGTGTCCGGTTCGCACCGGGGACGATGCTGGGGAGATACGAGCTCCTGGCGACCATCGGTGTGGGCGGGATGGCCAGCGTGATCCTCGCGCGGCAGCGCGGGCCCGGGGGCTTCGAGAAGGCGGTGGTGATCAAGCTGATCCACCCTCACATGGCGCAGGACACGGTCGCGGTGAACATGCTGCTGGACGAGGCGAAGGTCGCTGCGCAGCTCGATCACCAGAACATCGTGCACACCTACGAGCTGGGTGAAGCGCACGGCACCTATTACATCGTGATGGAGTACCTCGCCGGCGAGTCGCTCGGTCAGGTGCTGAAGCAGGGGCAGAAGCAGGACAGGCCGCTGTCCCCGTTCTCCGCCGCGAAGATCGTCGCCGATGCTGCCGAGGGTCTCCACTACGCGCACGACCTCGCGGACTTCAACGGCAATCCGATCGGCATCGTCCATCGCGACGTCTCGCCCGGGAACATCGTCGTCCAGTACAACGGCTCGGTGAAGGTCGTGGACTTCGGCATCGCGAAGGCCCAGGGCCGCGTGACGTCGACGCAGGACGGCGAGCTCAAGGGCAAGTACGGCTACATGTCGCCCGAGCAGATCAAGAACGAGCCGATGGATCGCCGCAGTGACGTGTTCTCGCTCGGCGTGGTGCTGTGGGAGTCGCTCGCACGGCGCCGGCTGTTCCAGGCCGACAACGTCGCGGCGACGCTGATGCAGATCCTCCAGGGCGATCGCACACCGCCCTCGGCCTACGACGTGGACATCCCGCACGCGCTCGACGCGGTCACGCTGCGCGCGCTCGCACCGGATCCTCGCGATCGCTACCAGAGCGTCGCCGAGATGAAGAAGGACATCGACGATGCGATCTGGCGCTCGCGCATCGGCACGTCCGAGATCGCGCTGCACATGCAGACCCTGTTCGCGGATCGCATCGAGACGCGAAAGACACTGCTCGCGCGCGCGACGCACGAGATGCTCTCGGTCGGTGACCTCGAGGTGCTCAGCACCGCGTTCCGCGATCCGAGCAGTCAGCCGGTGCGCCCCGTGTCGGTGGTGACGCCCGACAGCGGCGTCTTGCTCGTGCCGGCACCGCGCGCGCCGGAGCTCACCGCTCCGTCGGACCTGTCGGCCGATACGATCCCGCGGCCCGTCGCGCCGGCTCCGGTGTGGACCACGCCGGGCGGTGCAGGCCGACCGCTCAACCTGCCGCCGATCGCTGCAGCGCCGGATCTGCCGCGGCCGATCGTGCAGCGCTCGTCGCTGCCAGGCTGGACGCCGCCGAGCGAGAACAACCGCGCTTCAGCGCCGCGCGTGCGGCCGTCGGCTGCTTCGATCCCCGAGCGCCCGATGAAGACCCGCGCGGTGGCGATCATCCTCATCGCGGGGGCGGTCACCGGCATCGTGCTCGGGCTGTTCGTGGGTCTCAGCGGTGGCAGCGACGACGACAAGAAGCCTGATCCGGTCGCGGTGACGAAGCCCGAGGAGCCCGCGCCGGAGCCGGTCGCGGTTGCCCAGCCCGAGCCTCCCGTGAAGGCGCCGACGGTCTCCGAGGCGATGACGCAGCCGACGGTCACGCCGATTCCACCGGTGCCGGCTGCTCCGACCGTCACGAAGGTGAATCCACCCGAGGTGCTGCCGCCGCCCGTCGTCGAGCCGCCGGTGCCGAAGCAGACACCGCAGGTCGCCGTGCAGAGGCCCGAGCGCCCGGTGAAGCCGCCGCCCGACGATCCGCCCCCGGTGAAGAAGCCGTCGGGCAACGAGGCGGAGCTCTACAAGAAGGGCACGGACGCGTTCATCGCGGGCGAGCTGGGGACCGCAGAGCGCGCGTTCAAGCAGGCGCTCGCGTTGAACCGCGGCTATGCGCCGGCGTATCGCGGTCTCGGCTTCGTCTATCAGCGCAGTGGTGCTTCGACGAAGGCGCTGCAGGCGCTGCGCACGTATCTGAAGCTCACGCCGAACGCGGCGGATGGTGCGGCGATCCGCAAGCGCATCCAGCAGCTGGGGGGCGAGTAGTGCGCGTGCTCGTCGCCGGTGTGCTGCTCGCGATGACCGCCTCCGCGGCGGCCGATTCGATCACGATGTTCCCGCTGACCGCGGGCACGTTGCCGACCTCGCTCGCGAAGGCACCGGCGAAGCTCACGGACGCACTCGCGAAGTCGATCGATGCCGAGGTGGCGAACGTCGCGATCGAGGATGCGGCCGGCCTGCTCGGCTGCGATCCCGAGGCCACGCCGTGCATCGAGGCGGTAAGCAAGTCGATCAAGGCGAAGCGGATCGTGTTCGGTTCGATCACTGCGGACGAGGACGGCGCGGTCAAGGTCACGCTCACGCGGTTCGATCCGGGACCCGATCGTCAGCAGCGCACGTTCGAGCTGTCGAGCAGCACGGCGGATGCGCTCGCCGACGAGCTCGTGCGCGTGTCGGCGCCGCTGTTCGGCAGGGAGGCGTCCATCGAGGAGAAGCCAGTCGACCCGCCGAAGGACGATCCGCCGAAGGATCTCGACGAGCCGCGCGGGAAGATCAGCGGCGTCACCTGGGGGATCATGGGCGGCGGTGCGGTCGTCACCGGCCTCGGGGTCGTGTTCCTCGTGCAGGCGAGCAGCATCGCCGACGACGTGCGCGCGGCGCCGAAGAACACGTTCCAGGACATCCAGAACCTCCGCGCGCTCGAGGATCAGGGGCAGACGCGCCAGCGCCTCGGCATCGCGCTGACCGCGATCGGCGCCGTTGGTCTCGGCTACGGCATCTATCGCGCGATCACGGAGCGCAAGGCTCCCGCCTCCGTGGAGTCGACCTCGATGCGGCTGACACCGGTTCCGATCGAGGGCGGCGCCGCGCTCGTGTTCACGATGGGGGTGCCATGAAGCTCGCACTGGCTGGAGCGTTCCTCGCAGCATGCTCGTTCCCGACGCCGTCGGAGCAGCTCGCGTGCCGCACGAACGTCGACTGCGAGAGCGGCCGCATCTGCACGATGGGCTACTGCGTCGTTGGCGTGAACAACCAGCTCGACGCGCCAAATGGCGGCACCGACTCGACGCAGGGCATCGACTGCACGACGTTTCCGGCGCGCCACTTCGACGCCTGCGCGATTCCGCAACCGACCGGCGATCTCGATCTGTCGATCCCGGGCGTCTACACGCTCGACACCGGCGCCGGCACGCTGCTCGCCCCGGGCGGCGGTGCGGTCACGGTGGCAAGCAGCATGAACGCGAACGGTCGCGTGCTCTCCGTGTCCTCGTTCAAGCTCGCCGCAGGCACCACGCTGCGTGCGATCGGAACGACGCCGCTGATCGTCGCGTCGTGGAACACGATCGAGGTCGCGGGCACCATCGATGCGTCGAGCACCGGTGTCGCCGGTGGCGTCGGCGCCGGTGGTAACCCCGCGGGCTGCGCCGCGCGCGCCGGTGGCC
>JACCRC010000244.1 GCA_013813765.1 Deltaproteobacteria bacterium
CATGTAGCGTTCGGTGCCCTCGAACCACTCGAGGCTCGCTTGCGCCGCGGCCTGCAGCGCCTCGACCTCGGGGCGGCGCCGTGCCTCGTACGCGGCGAGTGCCTCGGGAATCGAGCGTCCGCCGAGCGCGATCAGCTCGTCGCGCAGCGCGATCGAGTCCTCCATCGCGAGCTTGGTGCCCGAGCCGATCGAGAAGTGCGCGGTGTGAGCCGCGTCGCCGACGAGCACCACGTTGCCGGCGTGCCACTTCCCGCAGCGCACCGTGGGAAAGCTCCGCCAGATCGATCGGTTCTTGATCAGGCGGTGACCGGCGAGCTCGTCCTCGAACGCATCCTCGAGGATCCGAACGGTCGTGTCCTCGTCGGCATCCGCGAGCCCGGCGGCGCGCCAGGTCTCCTCGCGGCACTCGACGATGAACGTCGAGCCGTGCTCGTGATAGCGGTACGCGTGCACGCGGTAGAGCCCGTGCACCGTCTGCTTGAAGAGGAACGTGAACGCCTCGTACGGCACCGTGGTGCCGAGCCACACGAACTTGTTCGGCCGCACGTCGACGCGCGGGTGGAGCTCGCCCGCGAGCGCATCGCGTACCCAGCTCGCGACGCCATCACACGCGACGATCACGTCCGCGGTGATCTCCGAGAGCGACTTGATCTCGCGCTCGAACTCGACGCGCACGCCCAGGCCGGCCGCGCGCCGCTGCAGGATCTCGAGCAGCTTCTTGCGTTCGAGGCCACAGAACCCGTGCCCCGTCGAGCGGAGCACCTCGCCGCCAGTATGGATCTCGATGTCATCCCAGCGCGCGAAGTTCGCGGTGATCTCGGCGTGCGTCTGGGGATCCGCTGCTGCGAGGTGACCCAGTGTCGCATCGGAGAACACGACGCCGAACCCGAACGTCTCCGCGGGACGGTTGCGCTCGTACACCACGACCTCGTGCTCGGGTGCGCTCCGCTTCACGAGGATGCCGAGGTAGAGCCCGGCAGGTCCGCCGCCGATGCAGGCGATCTTCACCGTCCGAACCTACCAGAGCGGCGCTCAGTCCATCACCTCGATCGCGATCTCCATCCAGCGTTCGAGCACCTCGGCATCCACCGTCCACGTCGCGTCGCCGAGGGTGTGCGTGAAGTAGGCGTCGGGCATGATGTCGCCGCCGGCGGCGCGTGCTTCGCAGTACGTCCTGAACACCTTCGCGAGCACCGCAGCCTCGGCCTCGCGATCACCCTTCGCGGCGAGCAGGCGCTTCTCGAGGCCCTTCAGCGCACCCTGGATCTCCTTGAAGACCTGATCGGGCGTGAGCTCCTTGTTCTTGACCGCGGTCTTTCCTCCGAGCACCGCGATGGCCGCGGTCGCGAGCTTGGCCTCCGCACGGTCGTCGCCGGCCGAGATCCCGTCGAGGATCGGGCGCGCGAAGTCCGCGTGCTCGCGCAGCCACGCCGCGGCCTCTCGCTTCGCCGAGCCGCCCGACAGGATCCACATCATCACCCGCACCACTCCGCGATGTTGGATCGTCCCGAGCTCGGCGACGAATCGCTTCTGCTGCCACGCCGGCCGCTTCGGCAGCCACGACCAGTACTCGTTGTCGAGGAGGTCGGCGCCGGCCACGTAGTAGAGACGGGCCGACGACCAGTAGGCTCGCCACTTCGTGAACCAGTCGCGAAGCGGCTTGGCCTCGTCACGCTCCAGCAGGATGTCAGGCGCGAGCATTCGCTTCATCTCGCCCGTCTCCGTGATCGGGAGCTTCGGATCGACGAGCAATGCGAGCCGATAGGCGAACAGCGCGCTCACCTTCTTCGCCCCCCGCAACGGCGCCGTGATCGCTTTCCACCGCGCCGGTGGGAGACGCAGGCGCATGAAGCCGAGCGCACTCGCGAAGTCAAACGCGTGATCGTGCTTGTTGTCGGTCTGGTCCCACAGCTTTCGGTTGCTCGCCGCAACGAGGAAGCGTTCCACCAGTGCCGAGGCCACCTTCTCGGTGCCGAGGAACGCTTCGAGCAGGAACGCAGCGTCGGCGATCCGGAACCGATAGTTCTCGCTCATCGACGGGCACAGCCGCTCGAGGATCGCGTTCAGCACCGTATCGTCGATCGGTGCCGTGCTCGCGCTCGCCTTCACGCGGGCTTTGCGATCGGTGCGATCGACCGTCATCGCGTGGAGGAAGCCGCGCGCGACGTCCTCGTGCACGTCGACGGGAAGCACGGGGTCGATCGCGTCGAGCACTTCCTCGATGGCACGCCCGGGGCCGCCCTTCGGTGCGCCGGGGATCAAGCGGTGCAGGTGCGGCCAGCCCTGCGCGTACAACGCGTCCTGCTCGGCAGAGAACGAGAACGTTCCACCCGCCGTCCTGCGTGCAGGCTTCGCGGCTGGTGGCTTCGGCTTCGCGGGCTTCGCGGGCTTCGCGGGCTTCGCGCCCCCCGTCACCTCGACGTACCCCTTTGCGAGCTTCTCCGTGATCTGCTTCTTGCCCGCGGCCTGGGCGGCAGCCGGGGATCCGAGCGTCGTCGTCTTCGTCTGACCGTCGGTGCCGATCCGGCCCCAGCGCGTCGTGATCTTGGAACCCGCGACGTCGATCGCCCAGAACTTCGACGAGGAGCCCGCCACGTACTCGAACCGCTTCATCGTGACGATGCTGGCACGAAATGCGGCGACCTTCGTGCTACAGCGTTGGCGTGAGCGAGACGGTCTGCCCGCTCTGCAACCTGCGGCGCCCCAAGGGGGCGAAGCGGTGCATCTGCAACTATACGTTCGAGTACGACGAGCCTCGTCGACGCCTCGGGCACGCTCCGTCTCGCAAGCCGCGCAGTGACCTCGCGGCGGTGCTCGGCGCTGTCGCCGTCATGACCGGACTCGTGGCGGGCTGGCTCGCCTATCGCATCGAGCCGAAGCCGACCGACGCGATGGCCCCCGCGATCATGATCGGCGCCGGGTTGTTCGCGCTCGCGGGCGCGTTCGGTGGCTGGTCGTGGTTCCTGTCGAGCAGCCGGGCACGAAGGTTTGTCTGGTTGTTCGGTGCGGCCGGCGCACGCGTGTTCTACGCGGTGCTTGGCGGCGCGATGGCCGGCGGCGGTGTCGGCTTCCTCTCTGGCTAGTCCTTGACGAGCTGACCGAGCTTTTCGAGGACCGCCGCGAGGTCGGGTCGCTCGTCGAGGACCTTCAGGAACGGATCGCCGGGCCACGATGCGACACGCTCGAGCGCGTTCTTGATCGTCCAGCGACGCGCGTCGAGCCCGGGCACGACCTCGTCCCACACGAGCGGCATCGACACCGGCGCGGTCGCGACGGGACGCACGCTGTAGGGCGCGACGAGCAGCTGACCGTGCGCGTTCTGGCCCCAGTCCAGATACACGCGGCCGCCGCGCGCGGCGGGATTGCGTGCGGTGGTCGCCATGTCGGGATGCTTGCGCTCGATCACGAGGCCGATCAGGTACGCGAGCGTGCGCGCCTGATCGAACGTGCACTGACCGGCGAGCGGGATCAGGATGTGGAGGCCGCTCTGCCCGGAGGTCTTCACGTAGTTCGGCAGGCCGATCGCTTCGCACAGCTCGTGGATCGCGAGAGCGAGCGGCACCACCCACTCCTTCGGCGCGTTCTTCGGATCGAGATCGACGATCGTCCAGTCCGGACGCTCGAGCGCACCGGTGCGCGAGGCCCAGCAGTGGATCGGGATCGAGGCGAGATTCGCGACGAACGCGAGCCCGTCCGCGTCGTCGAGCAGCACGTAGTGGATCTCGCGCTGGCTGTGCTCGGACCACAGCGTGGTGGTGCGTAGCCACGGCGGGATCCAGTCGGGCATGTCCTTCTGATAGAAGCGGTCGCCGTCGATGCCGTCGGGATAGCGGTCGAGCACCGTCGGGCGGTCCTTCAGGTACGGCAGCGCGTGCGGAGCGATCGCGCGGTAGTAGTCGATCAGCTCGCCCTTCGTGATGTTGTCGTCCTTCCAGAACACCTTGTCGAGGCGGGTCAGCCGCAGCTCGCGCACCTGCGAATCGACGACGAGCTCGACCGACTCGGCGGGACCGGGCTCCTTCGGTGCGGCCTCCTGCGTCGTGCGCATCGGCATGCCGCAGTCCTTGGGAGCCTTGTCGCGGCGCAGCCGTTCGAACACCGGGAAGCGTAGCGACGAATCCGCGAGCCACTCGCGGTACCGCACCTGCACGACCAGCTCGGGCTCGACCCACAGCGCATCGCCGGTCGCCTCGGGCCGCGGGAACGTCGGCTTCCAGCGCGGCTTCGCGGAGAGCTCCGCAGTCAGCGCCGCGAGCAGCTTGTCGTCGAAGCCGGTGCCGACCTTGCCGGCCCACACCCAGCGCTCGTCGACCCACACGCAGAGGTGAAGCGCGCCGAGCCCCATGCGCGAGCCCTTCGGCGGCGTGTAGCCGCACACCGCGAAGTCGGCCTCGGGGTCGGCCTTCATTTTCAGCCAGTCGCCGGAGCGCTTGCTGCGATACGGCGCGTTCGCCTTCTTCGCGACCACGCCTTCGAGCCCGCGCGCGACGACCTGCTGCAGAAGCGCCTCGCCGAGCTCCGGAATGTGGTCGCTGTAGCGCAGCGGCCCGACGGTGGGCAGTAGCTTCTGGAGGTACGCCTTGCGGACGAGCAGCGGGCACCCGCGCAGGTCGAAGCCGCCCGCGCCGATCAGATCGAACACCATGAACGTCACCGGCGCGGCGAGCGCGGTGCGCTGGATCTCGCTCGTGCGGTGCATCTGTCCGCGGAACGAGAGCTTGTGAAAGTCGGGCTTGCCCTCGGCGTCGAGCATCACGATCTCGCCGTCGAGCACGACGTCGGGAACTGGCAACGCACGCATCGCGCTCGTCAGCTCGGGATAGCGATCGGTCGCGTCCTGTCCCGAGCGATAACGCAGCTTCGCCTGGCCGGCCCCGCCGTGCGCGAGCATGCGATAGCCGTCGTACTTCAGCTCGTAGACCCAGTCGGGCGACGAGAACGGCTCGTCGGCGGTCTGGCAGAGCATCGGCTCGACGGAGCCGGGCGCGATCACCTTGCGCGGAACCCCGCGCGCCGCGAGGTCGGCGAGCAGCTCGGCGTGGCGCGGTGCGCGCGCGTGGAGCTCGTCGATCGTCAGACCGGAGAGCACGCTCGCGGCGGAGAGCGGCTGGCCGCCGGCGAGGAACTGCACCGCGGGCTCGTCGCGCTTCTTGATCAGGAGCCACTCGTTCGAGCCGCGGCCCGACTGCTTGCCGCGCTTCCCCTTGCCGGTGTGCACGAGCGTGAACGCGCCGCGCAGCTTGTAGCCGTAGAGCTCGAACTTGATCTCGCCGTCCTGCATGCCCTGCGC
>JACCRC010000249.1 GCA_013813765.1 Deltaproteobacteria bacterium
ACGCGGGACTCCGTGCAGCCCGGCGTCGGCGGCCGCGTCATGAACGCCGAACAGCCACTCGCCACGATCGCCGCCCCCACGATGAACCGCATCACCTCCGTCAACGGTACACCCGCGTCTTCGCCGACGAGCAGCCCGATCAGGTACTGGCGCCGCGCACCCACGCGCGGTCGCGCGAGGTGCAGGCTTAAAGCGGGAGCTCGCGATGACGCGGAGCCGCGACTGCACGCCGTGCGACGCGGCGCGCGGGGCACACGCCGTGCTTCGCGGGGCTCCGGGTCGCGCCGCATGCGCGCGCCGGCGTCTCCCGCAAGCGGCGTAGCGAGCTCCCGCAGCGCCGAGTCGGCACGGCGTGCTCGCGGCCCGCGTCGATCGCGAGCTCCGAGGCCTAGCCGCGCATCGCTTCGACCGGCGAGACCCGCGCCGCGCGGATCGCCGGCACGAGCCCACCGACGAGCCCCATCACGAGCGAGAACACCAGCGCGGAGATCAGGACGTTCGGCGTCGCCTTGAACGCGATCACGATCTCCGAGAACGTCTGGAAGTTCATCACCGGGAAGCTGACGAGCGCGAGCAGCTGGACGAACGCTAACCCCACGACCCCGCCGATCAGCGCGAGTAGCAGCGCCTCGAGCACGAACGAGACGAGGATCGCGATCCGCGAGAAGCCGAGAGCGCGAAGCGTCCCGATCTCCTTGGTGCGGTGCGCGACGGCGCCGTTCATCGTGATCGCGGCGCCAATCATCGCCGCGAGCGAGAACAGAATCGCGACGACGGTGCCGAGCCCGACGAGGAAGCCCGAGGTCTGCTCGGATTGCTTCGAGTAGTAGTCGGCCTCGCGCTGCACCTTCACGTTCGCGCGCTTGTCGGCCTCCATCGTGGTCCGGTAGGTCTCGAAGTCCGCGGGGCTGTTGAGGCGAACGCGGGCGGAGGACACCGAGGCCTGACGACCCACCGAGGTGCGAATGACGTCGAGGTCACCCCACACTTCGGACTCGAACGACGTCCCATCGGCGGCGAACGTGCCGACGACCTTCAGCGGCCGGTTGCGGCGCAGCTCGAACGTTCCGCCCTCGGAGACGCCCTTGAACCGCCCCGCGATTGCCTTGCCGACGATCACCTCGTTGGTGCCGGGCTGCGGCGCGCGACCGCTGACGATGCGCGCCTCCGGCCTGAACTTCATGCCCTCGGCGGGCATGCCGCGGATGAGGACGTTCGAGATCTGGCTCTCGCCTTTGCCCTCGAGCTCGGCGGTGATCACGAGGATGACCTCACCGATCACGCCGCCGCCCTCGCCTTGCGCGACGGCGGAGTTGCCGCGCAACAGACCGAGGACGTCCTGACTCATCGACGAGGACAGCTCGGCATCCGATCCCTTCCGGAGGACGATCACGTTCTCGGGCCGGCTGCTCGAGACGAGCGCGCGCTCGACGCCCTCCCCGAGCATCAGCGCAGCGGCGAATACGAACACGACGAGCGCGATGCCAAGCGCGGTGGCGATCGTCGTCACCTTGCGCACGAACAGGCTGCGGACGTTGTAGCGGAAGGGCACCATCAGTCGAGCCTCCGGAGCGAGTCGATGACTTTATGCCGTGATGCGCGGATCGCCGGAACGATCGCGGCGATCCCGCCGAGCACGCCTGCCGCGACGAGCGCGACCATGAGGACCCAGGGCGGCGTCTTGAAATACGGGAACAGGCCCGCCATGTTCTGTTCGATGAACGGGCCCATGCCGAAGTTGATCAGCAGCGTCGTCAGGGCGATGCCGACGAGCCCACCGACCAGCGCGATCAGCACGGCCTCGACGAGGATGAAGCCGAGGATGTAGCTGGGCGGAAAGCCGATGGCTCGAAGCACGCCGTACTCGTGCGTTCGCTCGCGCACGCTCATCGCGATCGTGTTCGCGAGGATCATCGTCATGATCAACAAGATCACGAGCGAGACCAGATCGAACGCGGTGAGGATCGCGGAGAACGCGCCGAGGAACGACAGCTGGAACGCGCGCTCGCTCATCGTCACCGTCTGGTCATCGCGCTCGTCGAAGATCTTGTCGATCGCCTTCGACAGCGAGGCGCTCTCGCTCGCGTTCGAGATCTGCGACATCACCCACCCGATCTGCTCCTTGCCGAATTCGTTTCGCGGATCGTTGTTCAGGTAGTCCCAGTGGAACACCAGCGAGTTGCGGTCGGCGGTCTTGCGCAGCGGCGTGTAGATACCGCTGACCTCGAACTCCCAGTCGCCGGGATAGATATCGCTGTTGATGGTCAACCGATCGCCGACCTTCACCTCGAGCGTCTTCGCGAGGACGTCACCGAGGATCGTGCCGTTCGGGGTGGCCTTCCACTTCGCGAGTTGGTCGGGCGGCACCGACATCTCGTCGAGCACGTCGAACCAGGTGTTGTGATCGGCCGCGAACGCCGCGAAGAACGGCGTGCGCTCCTTCGGATCCTTGCCGCCGAACCACACGGCCCAGGTGGCCGCCTTGATGCCGGGAACCTTGCGGACGTCGTCGATGTAGCGCTTCGGCAGCTGCATCGTGATCGAGACCTTGTGCCGGGTCGCGAGCCGATCGACGGCGGCCTCGTCGGCGCCGGCGTTCCACATCGCGACCGCCGTCCGGATCGCGCCGAAGATCAGCACGGCGACCGCGACGGCGAGAATCGTGAGGATCGTGCGCCCCTTGCGCCGGAAGAGATTCCGGCGCGCGTAGGTCGCGATGTTCACTGCAGCGCTCCCTTGTCGAGCTTGCGCTGCACGCTCGCCTTCTCGGCGGCATTCGGATCGTGCGTCACCATGAAGATCGTCTTGCCGAGCTCCTTGTTGAGCTTGTCGAGCAGCGTGAGCACGTCATCGGCGCTCTTGCGATCGAGATCGCCCGTTGGCTCGTCCGCGACGATGATCTTCGGATCATTGACGATCGCGCGTGCGATCGCGACGCGCTGCTCCTGACCACCCGAGAGCTGGCGCGGGTAGTGATGCATCCGGTCCTCGAGCCCGACGACGCGCAGCGCGGTCTGCACACGCTTCGTCCGCTCACTGCCCGACAGGCTCGTGAGCAGGAGCGGCAGCTCGACGTTCTGCGCGGCGGTGAGCACCGGGATCAGGTTGAACGACTGGAACACGAAGCCGATGTTCTGCGACCGCCACTTGGCGAGCTGCGAGTCCGACATCGCCGCGAGGTTTGCACCGGCGACCTTGACCTCACCGCTCGTCGGCCGATCGAGGCCGGCGATGATGTTCAGCAGCGTGGACTTGCCGGAGCCCGACGGCCCCATCAGCGCCTCGAACGAGCCGGTCGGCACATCGAGGTCGAGACTCTCCAGCACCGTGATCGGCTCCTTGCCCCGGTGGAACGTCTTGTTGATGCCCTTCAGGGTGACGATGCTGGTTGCTTCCGCCATCACTTGCTCTCCTTGACCTTCGCGCCGTCGATGAGGTCCGCCGGTGGATCGAGCACGACCTTCGTGCCCGTGGGGATCTCCGTCTCGAGGATCTTGCTTCCATTCACGTCGCCGCCGACCTTGATCGTCCGCATGCGTACGCGGTCGTCGTCGAGCAGGAACAACACATCGGCGCCGTTGCGCTTCGTTACCGCCGAGGCCGGAACCACGAGCTTCGGCGCTTCCTGCATCTGCGCCTTGTCCATCTTCTTGTCGAGAAAGCTCACGCGCGCGGCCATCTCGGGCAGCACCTCGGGCGGCCGCTCGTCGAACGCGATCTTCACCGGCACCGTGGCCTTCGCGCGGTTCACGCGCCGCCCGATCTCGAGCACGTGGCCGAGGAACCGCTTGCTCGCGTACGCGTCGAGCACGATCTCGCACGCCTTCGGATCCTTCTTCGGATCGCCGACCTGCTCGAGCCGCGCCTCGGGCACATCGACCTCGACGACGAGCGACGACATGTCGACGACCTCGATCACGCCCGGCGTGCCGAAGCCGGGCGACACGCCCTCACCCACTTCGACGAGCTTCTTCACGACCGTGCCGTCGATCGGCGACACGATCTCGTAGCTGCCGAGCTGCACCTGCAGGCTGCGCGCCTCCGCATCGGCAGCGTTGACCTCCGCCTGCGCCGCGACGACCGCGGCGTCGAGCGATCCGATCCGCGCCTGCATGTCGCGCACGCCCTCGCTCGAGATCACTCCGCGGTCCGCGAGCGGCTTGTCGCGCGAGATCTTGTCCTTCAACTCGACCACGTTGCTCCTCGCGATCTGGACCCGCGCGCGCGCCGCTGACGCCCGGGCCTGCGCCGTCGCGATCGCGCTGCGGTGATCGACGTTCTCGAGCGTCGCGACCTTCTGGCCCTTCTTGATCTCCTGGCCCTCGACCACCTCGATCGTCGCGATCCGGCCCGGGACCTTCGCGGCGACCTTGGCGGAGACCTGCGCGACCACGTAGCCGGTCGCCGTGAGCTGGATCGATGCCTGGGACGGCGAGACCAGCTGCACCGTGGCGGTCTTCACGCTGGGCGTCGACAGCGCCGAGTGGACGCGGGGGTACACCACGAAGTAGCCGACGGCCCCGAGCCCCGCGAGCACGAGGAGGGTCATGATCAGCGCCCCGCGACGCTTCGGCGGAGCCGAGCGGTCGATCTTCAGGGACGCCAGATCTCTGGAGAGCTGGTCGTCTGCCACCGCGGCGACTCTGGCCGATCAGAAATGCCCTGGCAAGGCGACGATCGTGAAGAAGCCTTGCAGATCTGCAACGTTCCCTGCTCACGCGCGCAAAGCTGACGCGACGTTGTCAGCTTTGTCCGCCCTGCCCGAACGCCCGTAACCGGTTGCCTTGACGCCTGAACATCTGGTCCGTAGGGTGTCCGTCCCATGGCCCGCAGTGGACTCGGTCCCGGACGTCACGATCCCCACCGCGAACCGGATTCGATCATCGTCGAAGGGGCCCGCGAGCATAACCTCGTGGTCGATCGGCTCGAGCTTCCGAAGCACCGCCTGGTCGTGATCACCGGGCCGTCGGGCTCGGGCAAGTCGAGCCTCGCCTTCGACACGCTGTACGCCGAGGGCCAGCGCCGGTACGTCGAGTCGCTGTCGGCCTATGCGCGGCAGTTCCTCGGCCAGATGGAGAAGCCGAAGTACGAGCGCATCCGCGGCCTGTCGCCGACGATCGCGATCCAGCAGAAGAGCGCGTCGAGTAACCCGCGCTCCACGGTCGGCACGATCACCGAGATCTATGACTACCTGCGCGTGCTCTACGCGCGCGCGGGCGAGCAGCGCTGCTACCAGTGCGGCGGTCCGGTCGGAGCGCGCACCGCCGGCGAGGTCGTCGACGAGCTCGCCGCACTTCCCGACAAGACCAGCGTCACGCTGCTCGCGCCAAAGGCGGAGAACCGCAAGGGCGAGTTCCGCGAGCTGTTCGCCGAGCTTCGCAAGGGCGGTTTCGTGCGCGTGCGGATCGACGGCATGATCGTGCGCCTCGAGGACGTCGACGCACTCGAGAAGCAGAAGAAGCACTCGATCGAGCTCGTGATCGATCGCCTGACGATCAGCGACAAGGACAAGGGTCGCCTGACGGACTCCGTCGAGACCGCGCTGCGCGAGGGCAAGGGCAAGCTGATGGTCGAGGTCGCGGGCGAAAAAGTCCCGCGGATGTATTCGGAGGCGAACGCCTGCCCGAAGTGCGGCATCGGATTCCCCGAGCTGTCACCGCAGAGCTTCTCGTTCAACTCGCCGCTCGGCATGTGCGTCGACTGCAACGGTCTGGGCGAGCGGCAGGCTGCTGACCCGGATCTGATCGTGCCCGATGCAACGCGATCGATCCGCGAGGGCGCGGTCGCGGTGTGGGGCGAGTCGATCGCGAAGGACTCCGGCTGGACCACGAACATCGTCAAGGCGCTCGCGAAGTCGTTCAAGATCGATCTCGACAAGCCGTGGAACAAGCTCGGCGAGAAGCAGCGCGACGTGCTGATGTACGGCACCGGCGACAAGCGCGTCACGGTCGCGTGGGAAGGCCGGCACTCCACCGGCGAGTGGGCGATGCGGTTCGAAGGCATCCTCGCGCAGCTCGAGCGTCGCCACCGCGAGTCGAGCTCCGAGCGTACGAAGCAGCACTACGAGCAGTTCTTCCGCGCGATCCCGTGTGCAACGTGCCACGGCACCCGCCTGCGCCCCGAGTCGCGCGCGGTGTTCGTCAACGAGAAGCCGATCATCGACGTCACCGGCATGACGGTGAAGCACGCGTACGAGTGGATCGTTTCGATGAAGCTCACCGGCTCGCGCGCCCAGATCGCCGGCGAGGTGCTGAAGGAGATCAAGGCGCGGCTGACGTTCCTCCTCGACGTCGGCCTCGACTACCTGACGTTGCACCGCGGCGCCGGCACGCTGTCGGGCGGTGAGGCGCAGCGCATCCGGCTCGCATCGCAGCTCGGCAGCGAGCTCTCCGGCGTGCTGTACGTGCTCGACGAGCCGTCGATCGGCCTGCACCAGCGCGACAACGAGCGATTGATCAAGACGCTGCACCGCCTCCGCGATCTCGGAAACACCGTGCTCGTCGTCGAGCACGACGAAGCGACGATCGAGGCCGCGGACTGGGTCGTCGACTTCGGTCCCGGCGCGGGTCGCCACGGCGGCCGGGTGATCGCGGAGGGCACGCCCGATGACATCAAGGCCGCGGAGAAGTCGATCACCGGCCGGTTCCTCGCAGGCACCGAGCGCATCGAGGTTCCCGATCAGCGTCGCACGCCGACGAGCTGGGTGAAGCTGACCGGGGCGAAGGAGCACAACCTCAAGAACGTCACCGTCGAGATTCCGCTCGGCGTGATGGTCGCGGTCACCGGTGTCTCCGGTGCGGGCAAGTCATCGCTGATCAACGCGACGCTCTATCCCGCACTCAACCGCATGCTGCACCGCTCGCTCGATCGCGTCGGTCCGTACGAGTCGCTGACCGGTCTCGGCAAGGTCGACAAGTGCATCGTGATCGACCAGCAGCCGATCGGCCGCACGCCGCGCTCGAACGCGGCGACGTACACGAAGGCGTTCGATCAGATCCGCGAGCTGTTCTCGCAGATGCCGCAGGCACGCACGTACGGCTATCAGGCGGGACGGTTCTCGTTCAACGTCTCCGCGAAGCAAGGCGGTGGTCGCTGCGAGGCCTGCGAGGGTGCCGGCGTTCGCGAGGTCGAGATGCACTTCCTGCCGAACGTGTTCGTCACGTGCGAGGTGTGCAAGGGCAAGCGCTACAACGACGCGACGCTGCGCGTGACCTACAAGGACAAGAACATCGCCGAGATTCTCGACACACCGATCGAGGAAGCCGCGGTGATGTTCCAGCACCACAAGCAGCTGTCGCGGATCATGAACACGCTCGTCGATGTCGGCCTCGGCTACCTGTCGCTCGGGCAGCCGGCCACGACGCTGTCGGGTGGTGAGGCGCAGCGCGTGAAGCTCGCCCGCGAGCTCGCCCGCGTGCAGACCGGCCGAACGCTCTATCTGCTGGACGAGCCCACCACCGGTCTCCACTTCGGCGATGTGAAGAAGCTGCTCGAGGTGCTCGGTCGCCTCGTCGACGGCGGCAACACCGTGCTCGTGATCGAGCACAACCTCGACGTCATCAAGACGAGCGACTGGATCATCGACCTCGGTCCCGAGGGCGGCGCTGCGGGTGGTGAGGTGATCGCCGCGGGCACTCCCGAGCAGGTCGCGCAGAACGCGAAGAGCTACACCGGTCAGTTCGTGAAGCCGCTGCTCGAACGGGCGCGACGCTCGACTCGAGCCGCGAGCGGTGGCGGCGGGAGCGGCAAGCGGACCGCGCGCGAGCGCGGCATCGAAGCCTCGCCCTGAGGCGAGCGCTGGCGCACACAGCGCCTGCGACTCACCTCGGCATCACCGAGAGGGGGCTGCGTCTAACGGTGCGTCTCCCGTAGTCTGGGGACGTGGTCACCGCCATGGAGCCAGAACACAGCGATCCCAACTGGATCCTGGATCTGCTGCCGCACGGCGTGCTGGTCCTGAGTGCGGACTGGCGCGTGCTCTACGCCAACCCCGAAGCGGTCCGCATGGTGGGGACCGAGGGCGCGACGCTGTGGGAGCGTTGCCCCGAGATCGAGCACACCGCGTTCGCCTCCGGCTTTCGCTACGCGATGGCGGACCGCACCGAGCTCTTGACCGAGAGCGCCCTGCCCCGCGTCGGCTGGACGCAAGCGCGCGCGAAGCCCACCCCCGACGGCGGACTGCTGATCAGCCTGCGGCAGGTCAACCCGCACCTGCTGGAGTCGGGTCAGGCCAAGCAGGTCCTGATGATGGGCGAGATCGGCGACGCGATGACGCGCGAAGAGTCTCTGCACTCCGCGCTGCAGCGCTGCACGACGGCGATGGTTCGCCACCTCGAGGCCTCGGCCGCTCGCGTGTGGACGATCGATAGCAGCACCCAGGTGCTCGAGCTGTGCGCGAGCTCGGGCCTCACCGACACGCTCATCGGCCACCAGCAGCACGTGCGCATCGGCGAGCACAAGATCGGGCAGATGGCCGAGGACGGCGAGCCGTACCTGACGAACGATGTCGCGACCGATCCGCACGTCGGCGGCAGCGAGTGGGTCAAGCGCGAGCGCATCGTGTCCTTCGCGGGCTACCCGCTGCGCGTCGAGGATCGCATCGTCGGCGTGATGGCGATGTACTCGCGCCGCCCGCTCGACCACGACGTGCTGAACGCGCTGTCGTCGAGCGTCGACCTCATGGCCCTCGGCATCGCGCGCAAGACCTCGGATTCCGCGAAGCGCCGCGCGGAGGCCACGCTGCGTGCACAGGCGGAGCGGCTCGAGATCCTCTACGAGCTGGGCAAGCGCCTCTCGGCGGAGCTCGACGTCACGCCGCTCGCGCAGCAGCTCATTGACACCGCGACCCGGCTCGCCGGCGCGCAGATCGGCGCGTTCTTCTACCAGCTGCCCGGCACGGTCGGCACCGAGCTCACCTCGTACACCGTGAGCGGCGCGCCGAAGGACGCGTTCGAGAAGATGGCGATGCCGCGGCTCACGCCGTTGTTCGCGCCATCGTTCTCCGGGGAAAAGGTCGTCCGCGTCGACGACCTTCGCGAGGACGAGATCCACGGCGCGATGGCGCCGCACTTCGGACTGCCGCCCCGTCACCCGACGGTGGTGAGCTACCTGTCGGTGCCGGTGATCGCGCGCGCGGGGCGCCGCATCGGCGTCATCCTGCTCGGCCACGGCAAGCCCGCGATGTTCGGCCCTGACACCGAGCGGTTGATCGCGAGCATGGCGAGCACCGCCGCGATCTCGATGGATAACGCGAGGCTGTTCCAGGAAGCGCGCGGCTTGATCACCGCGCTCGAGAAGAGCAACGCAGAGCTCGATCAGTTCGCGTATGTCGCGAGCCATGACCTGAAGGCGCCGCTACGAGGCATCGCGAACATCAGCCAGTGGATCGAGGACGACCTCGGCGACCGGGTCGACGATCAGGCGCGAGATCACCTGCAGCTGCTGCGCGGCCGGGTGCTGCGCCTCGAGAACCTGATCGCCGGCATCCTCGCGTACAGCCGCGCCGGTCGCGAGCGCAGCGAGATCGTCGAGGTCGACGTGCGGACGCTGGCCACCGACGTCTGGGAGCTGCTGGCCCCGCCACCGACGGCGAAGCTCGTGCTCGGCGACAAGCTGCCGCGGGTGTCCACGCCGCGCGTGCAGCTCCAGCAGGTGCTGATGAACCTGATCGGCAACGCGATCAAGTACAACCCGGGCCGCGAGGTCACCATCGAGCTCGCCGCGAAGCGCGAGGGCGACATGTGGAACCTCTCGGTCGCCGATGACGGCATCGGCGTCCCGGCGGAGTTTCACGAACGGATCTGGGGCCTGTTCCAGACGCTCGAGCGGCGCGATAAGATCGAGAGCACCGGCATCGGACTGTCCGTGGTGCGCAAGATCGTCGAGTCGCAAAAGGGGCGCACCTGGGTCGAGAACCGCCCCGGCGGCGGTGCAGCATTTCACTTCACGTGGCCTGTGATGAAGGGAGACACGGATGGATGAACGCGCATTAACAATCCTGCTGGTCGACGACGACGAGGTCGACGTCATGACCGTGAAGCGGGCCTTCACGAAGGCGAACATCACGAACCAGGTGTTCGTGGCCACGAACGGCGTCGAGGCGCTCGAGCTGCTGCGTCACGACAAGATCCCACCGCAACGCCGGCTCGTTCTGCTCGACCTGAACATGCCGCGGATGAACGGCATCGAATTCCTGCGCGAGATCCGCAAGGACCCGGCGCTCGCGTCGCTGACCGTCGTGGTGCTGACGACGTCGAACGAGGATCGGGACCGCGTCGAGGCGTTCCAGCTCAACGTCTCCGGTTATCTGCTCAAGCCGGTGACGTTCTCGGACTTCGCCGACGTGATGGCGACGCTCAACAAGTACTGGACGCTGATGGAGTTCCCGTGATCAGAGCTCGTCAGCGGTGAACGACAGGACCTGGTCGATCGACGCGGCGCCGGTCGCGAGCATGACCAGACGATCGAAGCCGAGCGCGATGCCGGCCGAGGGCGGCAAGCCCTCCGCCAGCGCGGCGAGCAGCTTCTCGTCGATCGGATAGACCTCGCGGTTCCGCTCGCCGCGGATCCGCAGGTCCTCTTCGAACCGGGAGCGCTGCTCGACCGGATCGGTGAGCTCGCCGAATGCGTTCGCGAGCTCGATGCCCCCGACATACGCCTCGAAGCGAAGCGCGGTGAGCGGGTCGGCGGGCTTGCGCTTCGCCAGCGCGGCGAGCGGCGCCGGCCAGTCCTCGAGGATCATCGGATGTTCGAGGGCGGCGATCGCGGGCTCGACGCGCGCGAGGAACGCGGCGAAGAACGCGTCGTCCCACGCGGTGCCATCCGCGACCTTCACGTCTGCCCGGCGGACCTTCGCGACAAGATCCGCGGCGGGCTCGTCGCCGGCGATCTCGACGTTCGCCCACTTCTTCATCGCCTCGCGAACGGTCAGCCGTGGCCACGGGGGCGTGACATCGATCGTGCGGGCGCCGATCTTCACGGTGGATGCGTGCGAGACCGCGCGCACGACCGTGTGCACGAGCGACTCCATGTCCTTCATGATCGTGTCGAGGTGGTCGAACGCGCGATACCACTCGACCATCGTGAACTCGCTCGCGTGGTGCGGGCCCCGCTCGCCGCCACGGAAGCACTTGCAGACCTGATAGATCTTGTCGAAGCCACCCGCGAGCAGTCGCTTCATCTGGTACTCGGGCGACGTGATGAGGTAGCCACCGCCGGCGCGGACCGCGTCGAGGTGGATCTCGAGACCCGGGCTCGGCACCAGCAGCGGCGTCTCGACCTCGACGAACTCGCGCGCGGCGAAGAACGCACGCAGCGCGGTCAAGGCCTGTGCGCGGCCGTGCAGTGCGTCGAGCCGCGGGCGCGGAAGCCGAGCGACCTCGGTCTTCGGACCGGGATAGTCGCCGGCGTCGTACGCGCGTACGACGGTGAGGTCATCGACGAGGTCACCGGCCTGCCAGCCCGGCTGCGCGCGGACGCTGACCTCTCCGCGCTCGCCGCGGATGATCGCGATGCCCGCATTGACCGCGAGGATGCGGCCGCGGGCACCGGCGGCGCTCACTTGGCGACGCGCTCGACGTACTCGTGCGTGCGCGTGTCGATCTTGATGGTGTCGCCGACTCGGATGAACAGCGGGACCGCAACCTCGGCGCCGGTCTCCACCGTGGCGGGCTTCGTGACGTTACCGCTCGTATCGCCCTTCACGCCGGGCTCCGAGGCGGTGACCTCGAGGAACACGAAGGTGGGGATCGTGACATCGACGGGGCGCTCGTTGAAGAACACGACCGTGCACGGCAGGTTGTCCTTCATCAGATCGTGCGACGCGCCGATCAGGTCGATGCTGATCGACACCTGCTCGTAGTTCGTCTGGTCCATGAACACCAGGTCCCCGGCCTCACGGTAGAGGAACTGCATGTCGCGGGTCTCGACGTTCGCCGGCTCGAGCTTCTCGCCCGAGCGGATGTTGCGCTCGAAAACCGCCCCGGTGAGGAGGTTCTTGAACTTCGTACGCGTGAACGCCGCTCCCTTGCCGGGCTTAACGAACTGGAATTCGATGACCGTGAACGGGTTCCCGTCCATCAGCACTTTGAGGCCCTTGCGAATATCGGACGTGTCGTACATGCCCGGGACGTTTAACCCGGCCGTTCCCGGGCTGTCAAACCCGGACTCTCGACGAGCCGAAGCCCTTGCAGGCCCGGCCAAACGTGCGCAATAACGACCGCTCGTGGACGCGACGGCACACTACCGGCACCTGCTTCAGCTCGGACGCGAGGAGTTCCTCGCCTCGTCGGCTCCTGCTGCGCTCGTGCGCTATCGCTCGGGAGCGCTCCCCGATGACGGGGGGTCCGCCACGCTGACGATCGATCAGGATGGCGAGACGGTCGAGGAGACCATGCCGCACGGGCGCGAGTTCATGACCCGCGAGGACGCGAACATGGAGGTCTACCCGCTGACGAAGAAGCCGGGTGCCTCGTTCCAGGATCGGATCACGATCGGCCGCACGCCGAACAACGACATCGTGATCGTCGATCACTCGGTGTCGCGGCTACACGCGTACCTCCGGTACGACGGCAACATCTGGGTGGTCGCGGACGCCGGCTCGAAGAACGGCAGCTGGCTCGATCGCAGCGCACTCGAAGCTCGCAAGGAGCGCAAGCTCGGGTCGAAGGCGATCCTGCGGATCGGCGACGTCGACCTCACGTTCCTCAGTGCTCCGGATCTGTACACGGCCCTCGGGGGGATCTGAGTGGCGGTCGGTGAGTGGGACAGGCGCGAGCTTTGCCCCGACGGTAGTTGCGTCGGGGTGATCGGACCGGACGGCCACTGCAAGGTCTGCAAGCGCGCCGTGACGAACTGGGGGAACGAGCGCGACCGCGGTCTTCAGGCCGACGCCGAGACCGAGGATGACGACGACCTCGACGATGACGAGGATGACGACTACGAGGACGACGACGAAGGTGAGGACGGGGACGAGGACGATGACTACGAGGACGACGACGACGCACCCCTCGACGCGATCGATCCCTCCGCTCCTGCCGCCCTCGGCTCGGTCGCGGAGTGGAACCGGCGTCAGGTTTGTCCCGATGGCTCCTGCATCGGCGTGATCGACGACGACGGGAACTGCAAGGTCTGTGGAAAGCGCGCTCCGGGAGCGCGGACCTCGGAGAAACCCCGGGCTGTCCCGAAGGTGGTTCCGGTTCCGACGGCGGCGCCACCTGCGGAGGACGTCTCGACTCCGACTCCTTCGGAGGAAGCCCAGCTTGTCGCAGCCGCTGCAGATCTGGCTGCATCCCTCGAAGAAGAGCGTAAGCTGTGTCCCGACGGGGCATGCGTGGGCGTGATCGGGTCCGACGGAAAGTGCAAACTGTGCGGCAAGGAAGCGGCGTGATCACGCGGACGTTGATCGTCGGAGCCGGAGGGCTCGGCGGGCCGATCGCGTTCGCCCTCGGCGCGGCGAAGCACGAGCTGACGATCGTGGATCACGACTCCGTCGAGGTCTCAAATCTACATCGCCAGATCCAGTACACCGCACTGGACCTCGGCGAGCCGAAAGCGGCGCGTCTCGCGGGTGAGGTCGTCGCGCGCGGTGGCACGGCCCGCGGCGTGGTCCAGCAGTGGTCGCCGGAAGTGGCCGACGAGCTCGGCGCGGATGTCGACCTGATCGTCGATGCGAGCGACCACCCGACCACGAAGTTCGGCGTCGCCGACTGGGCCGTCGCGAATGGCCGCACCTACGTGATCGCGGCAGCGCTGCGCTACGGCGGCAACGTGTTCGCCGGTGCGCCCGGAGTCGCCTGCTATCGCTGCCTGTTCGAGGACCCCACCGATGCTCCGACCTGCGCCGAGGCCGGCGTGCTCGGCCCCGTCGTCGGGGCGATCGGCGGCGTCGCCGCGGCGCTCGCGCTTGGCCTCGCGAACGGCGACCGCACGTACGCGGGCGCGCTGCTCGCGTTCGACGATCTGCGCAAGCTCGCGGAGCCTCGCGTCGTTCGGTTCGCGCCGCGTCGGGATTGTCCCGCGTGCGCGCGCGCGCCGATCTCACCGTTTGCGGCGCAACCCGTGCGCGTCGCGGAGAACGCCTAATGCCCAGCATCCGTGTTCCAAGTGCGCTGCGCACCTTCACCGGTGGCGCCTCCGATATCGAGATCAGCGCGAGCACGGTGCGTGACGCACTCGCCGAGCTCGACAAGAAGCACCCGGGCATCGCGGCCAAGGTCCTCGGCAACGACGGCGCGGTGAAGCCGTTCATTCGCATCTACGTCGGACCCGATGACATCGGCGACCTCGGCGGTCTCGATGCCAAGCTCACCGACCGCGACGAGATCTCGATCATCCCCGCGATCGCAGGTGGCTCCGGTGCGTGACGAGCAAGTTCGACGCTACGCGCGGCATATCCTCCTGCCGGATATCGGCGGCCTCGGGCAGACCGCGCTCATGGTCTCCGCTGCTCACCTCGAGTTGCGCGAGAGCGAGCCGGCGGCCGAGCTGATCGCCGCCGCGTACCTCGCTGCCGGTGGCGTCGGAACGCTCGCGATCAACGGCGCTGACGAGCGCCAGCTGGCGATCATCTCGACCCACGGCCCCGACTCGAAGATCGTCACGACCACCCACGGACGCCCGGTCGCACTCGCTCCGCGCCCGCCGTGGTGGCCCGCCGCACCCGACGACGATCAAGCGCTCGCATTCTGGCGCGGTGGTCTCGCAGCGGTCCGCTGGATGGCGGACGTCGCGAACCGGTGAGGGCGGTGACGGCGATCGAAGTCCCCGACGGCGTGCGCGCGATGATCTACGCGCACGCGCTCGCGATGTTCCCCGAGGAGTGCTGCGGCTATCTCACGGGCCTGCGCGACGGCACGACCGTCGACGGGCTCGTGACGTGCCGCAACGCGCAGGTCGATGGGGAGCACCCGATCACCCCGGAGCGAGGTCCGGAGAGCGGCTTCGTGATCGCCGGTGCCGAGCTATTCGCGTTCGCGCGCGCGTTCGACGGGAGCACCCCGCCGCGCATCGTCTATCACTCGCACGGCAACGGACTCGCGTACTTCTCCGACGTCGATCGTCACATGGCGCGCTCGTCAGACTATCCGGTTCAGCACCTCGTGATCGGTGTCGCGAGCGGCGAGGTGACCGAGGTCGCGCAGTACGCGTGGTCCGCTGACGCGGCGGACTTCGTCGAGGTCGCGCGGTGGCGGCCGTGAAGCTCGGGATCGTGCTCGCGACGCGCGCAGATCTGAGCACGGCAGCCGCATTCGCACACGCCGCGCGCAGGGTCCGGCAC
>JACCRC010000252.1 GCA_013813765.1 Deltaproteobacteria bacterium
GATCATGACGACGCGGATCAGCGCCTTGTCGGCGAGCTCGCCGTACGAGAGCGGCGCGCTCTTGCCGATCGCGCCGAGTGCGCCGCCGCCGATCGCGACCTCCACACCGAGCTGCTCGGTCGATGCAGGGAAGTCCGCGAGATCGACCTGCTCCTCGGGACCGAGCGCGCGGGTCTCCTCGCCAGCTTCCGTGTACGCGATCACGCGGATGCCGGTGACGTTCGCCGGTCGCCCGCAGCCCGCGGGCAGGGACACCGGCTCGAGCGTCACGCGGGCCGGATCGTCGTCGCACGCCCCCGCCATGCCGAGGATCGGCACCAGCGCGAGGAGGGCACGGCAGGCGCTCACCGCCCACATGATACTCTCGCCGCCGATGCCGGAGTTGCCGACGACGTTCGGCAAGTACTTCCTGACCGAGAAGCTCGCCACCGGCGGCATGGCGGAGATCTACCTCGCGAAGATCGTCGGCCCCGGCGGGTTCGAGAAGCAGCTCGTCATCAAGCAGATCCATCCGAAGCTTTCGGGGCAGCGTCACTTCGTCGATCTGTTCGTCGCCGAGGCGAAGACGCTGGTCACGCTCGCGCACGGCAACATCGTCCCGGTTTACGAGCTCGGCGTTGTCGACGACACGTACTTCATCGCGATGGAGTACATCGATGGACCCACGCTCTACCGCCTGACCGAGATGGTCGCGCGCAAGGACAGCGTGATCGCGCCGAACGTCGCCGCGTGGATCACGGCGCGCATCGTCGAGGGGCTCGACTACGCGCACCGCAAGGGCGAAGGCGTGATTCATCGCGACCTCTCGCCCCGCAACGTGATGCTCTCGCGCGACGGCGAGGTCAAGCTCGTCGATTTCGGCATCGCCGTGACGCTCGGCAATGCGGGTGAGGGAGAGACGGCACAGTCGGCACCGACCGGATCGTTCCCGTACATGTCGCCCGAGCAGGTCCGCAAGGAGCAGCTGACCGGGCAGACCGACGTGTTCTCCGTCGGAGTGCTTGCGTGGGAGATGCTCGTCGGCAACCGGCTGTTCGCGCGCAACGATCCCGAGTCGACGCTGTTCGCGGTGACCGAGGGCGAGATCCAGCGTGCGTCGCAGGCGAACCCCGAGGTGCCCGAGAAGCTCGACGAGATCGTGATGAAGGCGCTCGAGCGCGATCGCACGGCGCGGTGGGCGAGCGCGGGCGAGATGCTGGCCGCGCTGCAGCGCTACCTCTACGGGCTCGACCAGATGCCCGGTCCGCGCGACGTCGGTGCGCTCGTCGCGAAGTACTGCCCGCCCGAGACGCGGCGGATGCCGACGCATGCCGAGGCGCACGAGGCCGAGCCCGGCGAGGACTCCGCGGGGCACACCGAGGCGACTCCGCCGCCGTCACCCGCCGGCCCGCGCACCGCCGTGATCCCGCGCGACGGATCCCAGCCCACGGGCAAGCCGCGCCCGATCCGCCACCAGTCATTCGCGACGCACGTCGAGCTCAAGGACATGCTCGAGCGCGCGACTCCAATGTTCGGCGTGACCGCGCTTGGCGACGACGACGACGGCCCGGTGACGCCCGCGGGTCCGACGACGAACGTCGTGCCGCGCGAGCCGACGACCGAGCCCTCACCAGCGGAATCGCAGCGCCGCGCGCGCAGCCACCGCGAGGACGACACCGGCGTACGCGGGCCCGACGACGGTCCCGACTCTACGATGAAGATCCGCACGCGCAGCCCTCGCGAGGGAGTCCTCGCGGCCGAGGCACCAACGCAGCGCGGGCTCGTGCTGTTCGCGCTCGGCGGCATCGCGCTCGCCGCGCTGGCCGTCTACATGTTCTTCCAGGTGCGCGGCACGGCGGCCGGCGCGCCCGACGCCGCACCCAAGCTCGACGCTCCGTTCTATATGCTCGCCGACGCGAGCGCCGCGATCGCGGAGCCCGTCGACGCGGCCGTCGGTGCGACACCCGACGCTGCCGTTGCGGCCGTGCCCGATGCCGCGGTCGCCGCCGTGATCGATGCGAGCGTCGAGCCGCGGCGCGATGCAGCCGTGAAGCTGCCCGTCGATGCGGGCGTCGTCGTGCCTCCTGCCGATGCAAAGGTCGTCACCCCGACCGGCACCGGCACCGTCGAGATCGGTGCGGAGCCGTGGGGCGACATCGTCGTCGACGGCAAGCCGCGCGGCCGCACGCCGGCGACGCTCACGCTGCCCGCCGGACCGCACACCATCGAGGTGATCTTCGGCGGCGAGGATCCGCCGCGCACCAAGACGTTCACGTTCCAGCTAGGCGCCGGTGCGACCGAGAAAAAGTTCGCTGACTTCACGAAGCCCTGAGCAGTGGTCCGTGCGAGGGTAGCGGGGAGGCGGATGGTGTCGTTCCGACAACTCACGTCGCCCTTTTGACGTCATGACCGATATCGACGAGCAATGGGATCGGATCCTCGCAGATGACGATCCTGAGATTCAACGAATCGCGCGTTACGCAAGCCGCGAGCCCTCAGTGCGACGCCTGCGTCCATACGTCAGTATGCGCAACCTCAGGTTCCGTCAACCTGATCCTCCGTTTGACGAACTGCCGTACATCCTGACCGAGTCCCCAGGGAAGCGATATCAGCTGCGAGACCAGTACAACGCTCCGCTCGCACTGGGAAAGCTAGGAGCCTGTAGACCATAGGTCGTCGATTCCGGATGGACTTCTCGATCCGGTTTTGATCGAATCGGTGGGGTGAAGAGCTATCGCCCGTACGCCCCCGGTCAGTCATTCCTGCTGCCGCCGTC
>JACCRC010000254.1 GCA_013813765.1 Deltaproteobacteria bacterium
GCCTCCACCATCGCCGGCCGCGGTGACGACCGTCACCGCGCCGGCAGAGCCGGCATCGGGCGGGTATCCGGTGGAGCTCGTCGCGCGCCCGCTCATCCTTCCCGACGGTGCCGTCGAAGGCGGCGCGAATCTCGTGTGGCAACGCGTCTCGCCCGGCAACGAGAGCTTCTCGTTCGTAACGGCGGTCCCGCACGTCCGCTTCGCAGCACCTGGCGTCGAGCTGATGGGTCAGGCCTCGATCGGGCTGTACCAGACCGAGCAGGGGTCTCCCGGAATGACGGTCGAGATCGAGCGGCTGCAGTCGATCGGCGCGGGGCTCCGGCACGGCATCAGCCCCGATGCAGCGATCGGCGCGGTCTTCGAGATCCGGCTCCCAGCGACGGACTTCAAGTCCTACAACGGCCGTGCGGTCGCAGCGATGAAGCGCCACCTGGGCGCGCGCTCCGCGTTCGAGCTCTCAGGGTTCGCGGGGGCCTCGCGGACGACAACTGCGATCCCGGGACTCGGCAGCTACGAGCAGGATCAGTTGCTCGGCGGTTGCGAGCTCCGCCTCCAGGCGCAGCTGTCGCCGATCGTGGCAGCCGAGGCCCGCACATCCGTGACGCTGCGCAAGTTGCTCGACCAGCCTCCCGAGGCAGACACCACGTTCGTGGCTCAGGACCACGGCGTGCGCCTCGTCGCCGCGGTGAACCGCGATGTCGATCTCACAGCGGGCTTCGACGTCGTCGAGTCTCAGTTTCGAGTCGTTCTCTTCACGGTTGGCGTCGTCGCGCGGAGGCTGCCATGACCCGGATGCAGTTCGGAATCGTGATCGCGCTCGCCGGCTGCACCACGATGCAGTCGTCGCGCGTGCTGGATCCCGGCAAGACTCAGCTCGGTGTCGGCGTCACGCGTATCACTCTTAACGAGGACGACGAACCGATCTACGCCGGTGAGGTGCGAGTCGCTCGTGGGGTCAGCGACACCTTCGAGCTCGGCGCGCACCTCGTTCGAACGCCGGGCATGGGCGAGGCGTTCTCGAGCCTGGGCATCGATCCGAAGTTTCAGGTGTCGCGTAGTGCGACGTCGGCCGTCTCGGTCGCCATTCCGTTCTCGGTCGCCTGGACGGACGAGGGCTTCCACGATCTCGCCACGGGAACGATTCAGCTGTTCCCGACGCTGTACGCCGGCGTGGACCTCAGCAAGAACGTGGAGCTCGTGTTCTCGCCGCGTGCGGGCATCGCGAAGTTGAGCAAGGAGGGATCCGATCCGATCTACGGCATCGGCGCTGCGATCGGCCTGCACATCGGAGATGCCGCGACCAGCTCGGCGCTGCACCCGGAGTTCAGCATCCTGAACATCGGCTCCGTCGAGGACTCGGGAGATAGCGAAACGTTCGTGATGATCGGAATCGGAGTGACCGCCGGCGACTGATTGGACTTGGCGTTCCGCTACCAGTGATCGTGTGTCCGCATTGACGCGGTGACGTTGCTTTTCGCAACGCCGAAATCGACACGAGCTCGACCTCGAGTGACGTAGGCTCGTTCGCGATGCGACTCGCGCTCCTCGCATTGCTCGCCGGCTGTCCCTCCTCGCATACGCCGAGTGGCGATGGCGGCGACGTCGGGCCCGATGCGTTCCGGCCGTCGCTCGGCGCGCACTGGCACGGCGACGGTGTCGACTTTCGGCTCGCGTCGACGCGCGCGACGCGGATCGAGCTGTCGCTCTACGCGGCTCCGACCGGCGCGGCGCCCGTCCTGTCGACTCCGATGACCCGCGGCGACGACGGCGTGTGGAGCGCGCGCGTCGAGTCCGGCGAGCTGCCGGAGACGATCTACTACGGCTATCGCGTGTGGGGCCCGAACTGGGACTTCGATGCCGCGTGGCAGCCGGGCTCGACGGCGGGCTGGATCACTGACGTCGACACGATGGGCAACCGGATGAACCCGAACAAGCTCGTGTTCGATCCGTACGGCCTCGAGCTGTCGCACGATCCGACGACGCCCACTCAGCCGAGCGGCCAGCCGTACTCGACGGGGAACAACCGCGCGATCGATTCGGGACCGGTCGCGCCGAAGTCGATCGTGCTGCGCGAGGAAGCGCCCGATCCGGGCACGAAGCCGCCGCGCGCGCTCGCCGACGAGATCATCTACGAGGTGCACCTGCGCGGGCTGACGCAGGCGGATCCCGCCGCCGGTGCCTGCGCGGGAACGTACGCCGGTGCAGCGACGCGCGCGGCGTACCTCGCGGACCTCGGCATCACCGCGGTCGAGTTTCTGCCGGTCCACGAGACGCAGAACGATCGCAACGACGTCGAGGCCTCGACGAAAGGCGACAACTACTGGGGCTACTCGACGCTATCGTTCTTCGCGCCCGATCGGCGCTACGCGTGCGATCGCTCGCCGGGCGGACCGACGCGCGAATTCCGCGAGATGGTGAAGACCTTCCACGCGCACGGCATCGAGGTCTACATCGACGTCGTCTACAACCACACCGCCGAGGGTGGCGGCGGCTCGCTGCTGTCGTGGCGCGGCATCGACAACGCCGGCTACTACCAGCTCGATCGCGCCGGCACGGGCTTCACGAACAGCAACGGCGTGGGTGCCGACCTCGCCGGTGACAAGCCGCTCGTCGAGGGAATCGTCCTCGATTCGCTGCGCTACTGGACCGACACGCTCGGCGTCGATGGCTACCGCTTCGATCTCGCGCCCGTGCTGGGCAACACCTGCGGTCCGAGCTGTTTCAAGTTCTCGCCCGACGGCCTGCCGCTCGCGATCGCGCGCGAGCTCGGCGATCGCGCGAAGCTCATCGCGGAGCCGTGGGCCGTCACGAACGGCGGCTATCAGGTCGGGAAGTTCCCCGCGCCGTGGACCGAGTGGAACGACAAGTTCCGCGACACGATCCGCCAGGCGCAGAACCAGACCGGCGTCACCCCGGGCTGGCTCGCGAACCGCATGTCGGGCTCGCCCGATCTGTTCAAGCACGACGGCCGCACGCCCGACGCCGGCATCAGCTACCTCGTCTCGCACGACGGCTTCACGCTGCACGACCTCTACGCGTGCAACGGCTCGAACAACGCGCAGGCGTGGCCCGCGGGTCCCTCCGACGGTGGAACGAACGACAACAAGTCGTGGGACCACGGCGGCGACATGGCGGCACGGCGCACCGCGGTGCGCACCGGGCTCGCCCTCCAGCTGCTCGCCGCCGGGGTGCCGATGATCACGGGCGGTGACGAGCTCGGCCGCAGCACGCGCTGCAACAACAACCCGTACAACCTGGACTCGCCCGTCTCGTGGCTCGACTGGAGCAAGCAGGATCCGGCGCTGTGGACATTCGCGCAGCGCCTGTTCGCGTTCAGGACGGCGCACGCGGCTCTGCGCCCCACGCGCTGGCGCAGCAGCTCCGAGGTCACGTGGCTCGACGGCTTCGCCGGCGTCGCGGCCGGCGGCTACATGGACGATGCGACGAAGGCCGTGCTCGCGTGGAAGCTCGACGGAGCCGCGTTCGGCGACATCGCCGCGGCGATCTACGTCGCCTACAACCGCGGTGCGGCCGGCGTCACGGTCACCCTGCCCGCCCCGCCTGCCGGCCTCGCCTGGTACCGCTCCGCCGACACCGGGCCTGGCCTGGAACCGAACAATTTTGCAGCAGCGGGAAGCGAGTACAGGATGCAGCAGGCCCAGTACGGCCTCGGCGCGCGCTCCCTCGCGATCTTCGTCGCCCGTTAGGACGAACGACGGAATTTGCGCGGAGCCTCGCGCATTGTCATCGTTGCTGGATGCGAGCGCTCCCCGTCACGATCGCGCTGATCGGTTCGCTTGCCACCGCGCGAGCAGACACGCCGCCGATGGCTGCGCCGCCGATCTGCGTGCCCGACCCCGATGCTGCGCCCACGGCGCCTACGCGCGATCAGCTCACGCTGACGAAGGTGAAGTACTCCGACCTCCCCGGCTGGGCCGACGACAAGCTTTCCGAGGCCGTACCCTCATTCCTGCGCTCGTGCGCCGTGATCGCGAAGCTGAAAGACACCGATCAGATGGGCCATGACGGCCACGGCGGCAAGGTCGGTCAGTGGCGCAAGGCGTGCGCCGCCGCCGCGAAGCTCAAGCCCGGCGACGATGCCGCCGCCCGCAAGATGTTCGAGACGGAGTTCGTGCCGTGGAGTGCCGCCGGCAAGGCCGGCACCGAGGGCAAGCTCACCGGCTACAACGTCCAGTCGATCCGCGCGTCGCGGAAGAAGGGCGGCAAGTACCAGATCCCGATCTACGACCGTCCGAAGGACCTCGTGATGGTCGATCTGTCGAAGCACATCCCCGACGCGCACGGCCGGCGGATCTGGGGAAAGCTCGACGACAAGGGCAACGTCGTGCCCTATCCGACGCGCGGCGAGATCCGCAAAGGCGCGCTCGCCGGCAAGGGCCTCGAGATCATGTACGCCGACGATCCCGTCGACGTCCTGTTCGCGCACATCGAGGGCTCCGCGAAGGCGCACATGGATGATGGCTCGACCGTGTGGCTCGAGTTCTCCGGCAAGAACGGCCGCGCCTACCGCGGCGTCGGTGGCGTGCTGAAGTCGATGGGCGCGCTGCAAGCGCCCGGCAGCGGCACGATGCAGGGCATCCGCAAGTGGTTCGTCGATAACCCCGGCAAGTTCGACGAGGTCGTCGATCAGTCGCACTCGTTCGTGTTCTTCCACGAGTCGAAGGAGCCCGGCGCGGTCGGCTCGCAGATGGTCGTGCTCACGCCGGAGCGCTCGATGGCGATCGATCGCGCATACATCGCGCAGTCGACGCCGATCTTCGTCGAAACACGCGCGCCCAACGTCGGCACGCCCGGCTCATCACCGTGGCGCAAGCTGCTCATCGCGCAGGACACCGGCGGCGGCATCCTCGGTCCCGTGCGCGGCGACATCTACTGGGGCGACACGGAGGCCGCGGCTGATCGCGGCGGCCGGATGGGCGGCGCCGGCAAGTACTGGCTGCTGCTTCCCAAGGGCGTGACGAAGTAATCCGGTCTACGGACGAGTGTCCGATCATCGGTCGGACGCCGGACTTGCATCAGCGAGATGTCGCGCACTTGCGCGCGAATCACGCTGGCACTGCGCGTGCTGTGGCGGGATCAAGAAGCGGCTACGCGCCGCGGACCGAAAGCGTATGCCTCCCGGGCTTCGACTTCGCGCTGCTCGCGGAGATGCTGGCGTTGCCCTCGCTGGAGGCCGTGCGAAAGCAAATCCGCGCGCGGCTCGCGGCGCGCCGATAAGCGGGAGAAGCCACGACGCGTTCTCCGGGCTGAACAGCTAGGAGCCTGTAGACCATAGGTCGTCGATTCCGGATGGACTTCTCGATCCGGTTTTGATCGAATCGGTGGGGTGAAGAGCTATCGCCCGTACGCCCCCGGTCAGTCATTCCTGCTGCCGCCGTC
>JACCRC010000301.1 GCA_013813765.1 Deltaproteobacteria bacterium
ATCTCCGATCTGCCCCCGAGCCCAATGGCTCGGGCCGGCGGCGCTCGCGCGAGGGCTAGCGCGGGTGGAGTCTGTGCGGCAGCCGCGCATCCGCTGCATCGGCGGCATCACTGCGGCTGTCCACAGAATCCACGCGCGAGGCCCGAGCTCTGCAACAACGCGCGTGGTGGAGCGTTCGCCTCGCGCCGGTCTACGAGTGGGGCCATATCGCGACGTCGGCCGTCGGCGGTGAGAGGCGAGCACACGCGCGCGAGCGCCGGCCGTTGTACGCGTAGTCGGGTAGCCCCACGTCGCCGCGAGAACACACACGGCAGAGCTGTGCCAGACGAGGACCGCGCCATTAAGTCCCGAAGAGATAAAATATCGGCGAAATCAATTGCGGGACTGGACCATTCGCAGTAGAAGGAGGCATGGCGCGGCCACGCATCCGTCATGTTCAGCAGGAGCTTCTCGATTCCACCGGCACGAAGCCGAAGTCGCGCCGCGGCGGCAAGCGTCGTGGCGCGGGCCGGCCGCCGAAGGGTGAGCGCGCCGGTTCACCGCACAAGAAGCGGCCGTCGTTCAAGTCCAGTCAGCCGCTGCACATCGTGCTGCGCGTTCTACCGGTGATGGGGCAGCTGCGGCGGCGCTCGGTGTTCCGCGCGCTCCGGCAGGCATCGCTGACCGTTGCCACGCGCGAGGACTTTCGGATCGTTCACATCTCGATCCAGCAGAACCATGTGCACCTGCTCGTCGAGGCGCAGAACAAGACGGCGCTCTCGCGCGGGATGAAGGCGTTCGAGATCTCCGCCGCGAAGCGGATGAATGCCGCGCTGAAGTGGAAGGTGCGCCGGCGGGGTAAGGTATTCGAGGATCGCTACCACTCCGAGATCATCGGGACCCCGCGCCAGGCGCGCCACGCGCTCGCCTACGTCCTGAACAACTGGCGCAAGCACAAGCAGGACCGCGGCGCGGTGGAGAGGACCTGGATGGTCGACCCATTCTCCACGGCCACCGCGTTTCTTGGCTGGAAGCAGCTCCAGGGACAGAGCGGCGGCTGGAAGGTGCGCGAGACCTACGAGCCAATGGTCGTGTGGGAGCCGAGGACGTGGCTGCTGAAGGTCGGCTGGCGCAAGCACGGCCTCCTGGATTGCTACGAGGTGCCGGGCATGAACCTGCTTGCTCGTATTCAGCGGGTCCGGCTGTAAGGCGCAACCTCGCGCTGATTGCGAAGGACCAGCACTGCACGCGCAGCTGGTTTTGCGCGTGCGAGGCTGCTACGACGAGGCGTGCGCGTCTGGCTCGCTGCTGTCATCCTCGCCGGCTGTTCCTCGTCGCCGGCGTCGGAACCGGGGTCGCCCGCAAAGCCGGGGCCGACGACGGCGCTCTCCGCTCCGGCGGACGCGACCGATGACGCCACGCTCGCGGATGCCGGCGCGCCCGACGCACCGAGCGTCTCGATCGTCGACGCACCGATGAAGTGGAGCGCCGAGCGCGAGCGCCTGACGCTCGACTACCGTCGTCAACACTCGGATGCGAACGCGTCGGACCTGACGATCGAACCGACGGTGATCGTTCTCCACTACACGGGCGGGGGTTCCGCGAAGGGGACCCGATCCTACTTCGACAATCCGACGATCGAGGCCGAGCGCAAGGCGCTCGCACGAGCGGGCAAGGTGAACGTCTCGTCGCACTTCGTCGTCGATCGCGACGGCACGATCTACCAGCTGCAGCCGATGACGCGGTTCGCGCGCCACTGCATCGGCCTCAACCACGTCGCGGTCGGGATCGAGAACGTCGGCGACGAGGCGAAGTTCCCGCTGACCGATGCGCAAGTCATTGCGAACGAGGCGCTGGTCCGGTGGATCGCCACCCGGCACAGGATCACGCACCTGCTCGGTCACCACGAGGTGATGAGCTTCCGCGGCAATCCGCTCTACGTCGAGCGCGATGCGAGCTACACGAACAGCAAGCCGGACCCGGGCAAGGCGTTCATGGCGAAGGTCCGCGCGCGGGTCGAGGACCTCGCGCTCGCGGGGTCGTGATCAGCGCGGCTTCCTCACCGGGTTACGCTTCAGCGCCGACGAGATCGAGAGGTTGTTCGTCCTCGGCGTGATCTTCTGGATGTCGGGCGCGTAGCCGTCCTTCGTGATCTTCAGCGTCGACGCCTCGAACGCGGGCAGCTTGATCGCGGCGGGCGTGATGCCGAGTGACCTTGCACCGAGCATGATGTTCGCGCCCGCGGGCGACGAGCTGACCTTCACGACGAACGTGACCCTCGCGAGCGCGATCCGCACGGGCTTCTGGCCCGCCGGCTTCGGCGTCACCGACCGTTGCGTCGCCTGATACCGGGCCTTCCTGAACGTCAGCTTGCTCTCGACGCCGCACGGCAGCGTCAGCTTCGTCGGGGTCGTTCCGATCACGCTCTTGTCGAGCACGATCTCTGCGCCCTGCGGCGCGGAAGACAGCTCGACCTCGCAGTCGGTCGCCGTCGCGACGACCTGCCGCTCCGCAGCATCGGGCTTCGCCGGTGGTTCCTCGACCGAAGTATCGTCCGGAACCGCGGGCTGCACGATCGCCTGCTGGGCACTGCCGGCCTTCGCCGGAGGCGGCGGCTCCTTGTCAGGTGTCTTGACGACATTGGGGCTTCCAGCGTTCGGCGTCGTGTCGTCGGGCTTGCTCTCGCCGCCGCCACCGGAGAACGCGACAGCGAGGATGATGACCAGCAGGACCGCCGCCCCGCTGGCCGCGATGATCAGCGTGCGGCGCTTCTTCGCAGCGTGGGGATCCGGAGCGCGCATCGCCTCGGTCGCGAGGTACTGAGGCATCTGCGCGTTCGGATACGTGGGAGCGGCGCCCTGACCCGGCACTGGAGTCGGGTATGAGCCGGGCATCGCGCCGTCCATGTGCATCGGCACCACGGGTTGCATCTGCGGCTGCATCTGCATCGGCACCGGCGTCGGGTTCACGGCGGAGGCCGGACCCTGAGGCGGCGGCTGCACCGCGGGCATCGCGGTTGACGGCGGCGGCGGTAGCTGCGGCTCGTCGTCGAAGTCAACGATCGGCTGCAGTGGCTGCAGCGGCTCCATCAGCGTCGGATCGATCTCGACCTTCGCCTCGTCGGCCTTCACCTGCGGCGCTACCTTCGCCTCGGAATCCAGGTCCTTCTCGCTCGCGACCGTCGAGACCGGTGGCCCGGGCAGTACCTCGGCCCGCTTCTCGACCCGCGAAGGTTCGCTCCAGCCATCGGGCTGCGACGGATCGAGCGCGATCATCCAGTCCCCCGTCGGCGGACCCGCTGGGATCTGCTTGATCGGCGCGCCCTCCTCGGGGTCGGGCATCTCGATCGGCGTCTTCGCCGACACCCCGATGCGCGGCGTCTGCATGATCGTCGGCCCGGAGTCGCCAACGGTCATCGTCCAGTCGCCGCTCGGCGTGTGCTCCTCGACGTGCGCCGCGCTGACCGCAGCAGCCGCGACCGGCGGCGCTGCAGGAACGTCGACGGGCGGCTTGCTCGTGATCACCGCCGGGGCGGTCATCTCCTCGGCAGCCGCCGCATCCATCAGGGATGTGTCGCGCGCTTCTTCCGCGCTGGTGGTGCGCGCCGGCGCCGCGGGCAACACGTGCATGCCCGACGGAACCACCGCGATGCCCATCACCGTCTTGCGCGGCTCTCGACCACTCTTCTCCGGTGCCGGCTCCGGGGCGATGGGCAGCGTGTTGAGGTCCGTCGGCTCGTCGGCATCGTCGGGCGCGTGCACCACCGGCGGCGGCGCCGCGACGATCGGCGGCGCTGGCGCGATCGGCAAGGCGCCGGGCGGGGTCTGCGGGCGCACGAAGGGTGCGGGCTGCGCGACCGGCACCGGCACGGGACCCGCCGGTGTCGCGCGCGTCGCCGGTGTCGGTTGCTTCGCGACGACCGGCAGCGCGCCCGCGGGCGTCGCGTTCTTGGGAATCGGCGGCGGTGCCGTGCCGCCGCTGCGAGGTGGTGGCACGAGCAGATCGACGGCAGGCGCGGCTCCGCGCACCGTCTGCAACAGCTCGTTCTGGTCGCGCGTGCTCGCGGGCTTCTTCTCGAGCGGCGGCATGCCCATCGTCGTCGCGGTGGGCGAGGCCACGACGGGATTACCGCCGGTGATCGGCTTGCTCGCTGGCGCCGGGATCACGGGCACTGCACCGCTCGGCGACTTCGGCCGCGCACCCGGGCCCATCGCCGGGATCGAAGGCACGACGAACTTCGGATTCGGGATCCTCGGCGGCCCGTCGTCTCCGCTCAGCGTCGTGATGTCGCCGATCACGACGCACTCGGCGAGCGCGTTCACCGCATCGACTCGACCGCCGGGTGTCGGCGGCGTTGGACGCGGCTCCGCCGGGATGTCGGCAGGGCGGGGCGCCACGCTCGGCGGCGGCGGCTTCATCGCGAGTCGCGCCTTCTCTAGCTCGGAGAGGAGCGTCTTGCTCGGCTCGTCGGGCGCGGTGAACTTCAGCGTCATGCCGACCCGGCCGTAGAGCACCGACGGCGTCTTCGCGGACGACACGACCTCGGCATCGCCCTCGACCATCACGCCGCCGTCCTTGAGGGTCAGCGCGAAGCGACCCTTCTTGCCCGGCGGCAGCGGCTGGCCAGTCGGAATGAAGACCACCCCGTTTCGGTCTGCGTAGCGCCGGAACGCGGACACGAACTCCTCGCCCGACGCGCAGGCGGAGACCAGGTAGATCGGCGCCCCAGTCGTCACCTGCAACAAGTGTAAGCCGAGGACGCCGAAAATGCGACGGGCGCCGACGGGGAGACCCCATCCGGCGCCCGGTCGGCACTACGTCATTTACATGACGATGAAGTCGTGCGCGCGAACCGTCTTGCGGCCGTTCGCCGTCGCACGCTTGGCCGCCGCGTCGATCAGCCACGCGACGTACGCGTTGAGGCCGTCGAGCGCGTCGCCCGCCGTGTTGCAGCCCTTGGCCTTGATCTGGCCACGGACCTTCGAGCTCACGAGGAACATCTCTGCCGGCTTGCCGCCGCCAGACTTGCCGCCCTTGCCTTTCGCCTTTGCCATTCTGATTCTCCTTGAGAAATGTTGAGGTTCGGTTCTTTTCGCACCTCTCGGGGACCAGAGGAAGCGGCTAGGACGGCTGTTTTCCGGGGAATGGACGCGATCTACGGGGAGTCAGATTTCTAGCGGTCGAGCTTGAGCACGAACGTATCCGGCTTGGGAATCCGGTCGTTCTCGGCGCGCACGGACTGGAGCGGCGGTGTGGTGGCGGCGAGCTGGAACCGGTAGATGCCCGCGATGTACGCGGCACCCTTCTCGTCGACAGCGACGGCGCGGCCCTGATCGTGGTCCTTGTCGCCGAAGGCCTGCGCCCAGATGGTGCCGCCCTTTGCGTCGAGCTTGAGCGCGAAGATGTCCTTGTTGCCCTTGCTCGTGATCGGGCCCTTCCCGAAATCCACCGAGCCCTGGAACCAGCCACTGACGATGACGTTGCCCGCGGCATCTGACGCGACGCCCGATGCGATGTCCTCGCGCTCCGCGCCCATCGTGCGCGCCCACTCGAGCTTACCCGCGGGCGTGAACCGCGCGGCGAACAGATCGGACTCGCCGAGCGAGGTGTGGTCATCGCCTGCGCCAAACGAGGCGCTCTTGTCGAACGAGCCCACCATCGTCACGTGCCCCGATGGATCGACGGTGACGCCGCCGGCGACGTCGTTGAACGCGTTGCCGAACCGCTGCGACCACACGTGATCGCCGTTGAGGTCGTACTTCGCGAGCACCACGTCGAGATCCGAGCCGCCGCCCGCCTTGAGCTTGGTCTTCCCGCCCCAGTCGGAGAGGTCCTTGAACTGTCCCTGCACGTAGATGCTGCCCTGACCGTCGACCGCGAGGTGCGAGATGAGGTCCTGGTACGCGCCGCCGAACTGCTTGACCCACTCGAGGTCGCCGCTCGCGGAGACCTTGAGCAGCATGGCATCCGTACCGCCGCGGCTCTTCAGCGTGGTGGTGCCGAAGTCCGCGCTGCTCGAAAACGAGCCGCCGACGATCCAGCCTCCGTCGGGCGCAGCGACGACCGCGTTCGCTCCATCGGAGTCGATGCCGCCGAAGTTCCACGCCCACTGCACGCTACCGTCCTTGTCGAACATCGCGACGAACGCATCGTCGGAGCCCGCGGACTTCTTCGTGAACTCGCCGAGCTTCAGTTCATCCAGGAAGTTCCCGACGACGATCACCTTGTCACCGCGCACCGCGACGTCGTTCGCCGCGTCGTCGCGCTTCGCGCCGAAGGTCTGCGCCCACACCACCTTGCCGTCGGCGCCGACCTTGACGAGGTAGGCGTCGCTCGTCTTCCCCTTCGCTTTCGGATCGTCGTTGACCACCGGCGCCTTCTTGCCGAGCGTGCCGCCGAAATCGATCTCCTGATCGAAGATGCCGACGACGTACGCTTCGCCGCTCGCGCTCACCGCGATGCCGCGCGGCGAATCGATGCCGAGGCCGCCGAAGCCAGCCGCCCAGAGCGCCTTACCGCTCGCGTCGCCCGGATCCGGGGCGAGCTCGGGCAGCGGTTTGGTGTCGACCGGCTTCTTCACCTGCGGAGGTGGCGGCTCGACGACCTTCGGCTGCTCTTCCTTTTTGGGAGCGTCATCCTTCTTGCCGCCGCACCCCAGAAGTCCGACTGCGATCACCACTGTCGTAACGCGCATGGACCTCACGATGTCACGCAGCGAGGAGCACAGCAACGGCGGAGGGCAGTACGATGCTCGCATGTCGCGCGTTGCAACCACTGCCGGCGTGCTGTGTCTACTCGCCGCGTGTCCCTCGCGTCACACCGACGTGGTGACGTCGCCGCCGCCCGTCGATGACAAGCCGCTGCGCATCGCGATTGCGAGGGCGGAGGTGCAGCGCGACGAGGGCGTGCGCGAGCTGCAGGAGCTCCTGCGCAGTGGTGATCGCCACGCGAAGTTGCTCGCACTGCGCGGGCTCGGGAGGATCGGCGGGCCCACAGCACGCACCGTGCTCATTGCCGCGCTGCAGGACAAGGACCCCGAGCTGATCGCCGGCGCGATGGCCGCGCTCGGTGTCGCGCGCGAGCTCGACGAGCTTTCGATCGAGGACGGTGACAAGTACGTCGGCCTCCTGCACAACTCGTTCGCGCGCACCACGGGTGCGGGCCGCCTGCTCGCGATCGAGGCGCTCGGACGCGCGGGAGATCAGCGCTCGCAGCCGCTGCTCGTCGCGGAGCTCGGTGGCAAGCCCGAGCACGCCGAGGCCGTGGGCGTCGCGCTCGCGCGGCAGGGACGCAGAAAGATCAGCCTCGCACCGGCCACGATCAAGGCGCTGATCGAAGCGATGAACAGCGCCGAGCCGCGCACGCGCTACGGCGCGGTGTACGCGTTCGCGCGCGCGCAACCGCTCGCAAGGCTCGAGCCCACCCTGTCGCCCGCACTCGCGGCGCGTGTCGGAGACCAGAGCGCGGATGTGCGCGCCCAGGCGATCGTGGCGATCGCGAAGCACGGCTTCGTGAGCTCGACGACGTTCCAGCTCGAGGCCGGCCTCGTAGACAAGGACTGGCGCGTCGCGGTCGAGGCCGTCCGCGCGATGACCGGCGACAAGTCGCTGCCCGAGCACTCCGACGCGGTTGCCGTCGCACTCGTGCGCCGGCTCGCGGATCTCGAGACGTCACCGACCGAGGCGCACGTCGTCCTCGAGGCGCTGCGCGGACTGCAGAAGCACGCCAGTCGCGCACTCGTGAACAAGGCCCTCGTCGAGATCGGAAGGTGGGCGGCGTTGTCGACGAGGGCGCCAGAGCTCACGCGCGGGTGGATCGATTGCCTCGCGGCCACCGGCGTCGCCCGTGCCGCGAACAGCATCGCCGGCGTCGGCGAGTGCGCGCAGCGGCGGCTCCCCGACCACCTCAGGTTGCCGCTCGTCGCGGAGCTGCTCGGCGCGAGCATTGGCTCCGCACAGGAGCGCCGCACTGCCATCGCGCAGCTGCTCGCGCACGGCGATGTCCGCGTGCGCGCATCCGTGCTCGCGCAGCTCACCGCCGGGTGGAAGACGATGGTCGAAGCAGATCGTCGCGCCGCGATCGGGATCGTGATCGGCGCGATCGCGTCGCCCGATCCGATCATGGCTGGCTCTGCGATCGATGCGTCCACGAAGTTCTACGAGGCGATCGGGCGGGGCGATCACGCAGCGCTCGATGCGGCGCTGATCGCGCGCGCGGCGATCGAGAAGGAGCCCGAGATCTCGGCAACGCTGTTCGACGTGATCGCCGAGCAGAAGCTCGGTGCAGGTGTCGAGGCGTGCCGCGCGGGCCTCACCGGCGCACCGGTCCGCGCACGCGCAGCGCGTGCATGTCTGCGCGCGCTCGGCGAACCCGCCACCGACATGCTCGCGCCCGTGCGCGCCCCCGCGCCCCCGGTCGATGTCACGAGCGTGATCGGCGCGAGGCTCGAGTGGCACGTCACCACCACGCGCGGCGACGTCGTGCTCGAGCTGCGCCCCGACGTCGCGCCGTGGGCGGTCGCGGGAATCGTCGCGCTCACCGAGCAGGGCAAGTACGACGGCCTCGAGTTTCATCGCGTCGTCCCGAACTTTGTCGTGCAGGGTGGCGATCCGACCGAGTCAGGGTGGGGTGGGCCTGGCTACGTGCTCCCGGCGGAGCCCGGAACGAGCGCCGATGGCGCGGGGTTCGTGGCAGGCGGTGTAGGCATGGCCGATGCGGGGAGGGACTCGGCGGGATCGCAGTGGTTCGTGATGCACGCGCGCGCCGCGCATCTCGACGGTCGCTACACGTGGTTCGGCGCGGTCAAAAGCGGGCAGAAGTCCGCGGATGCCTTGCTGATCGGCGACAAGGTGGTGAAGGCGACGATCGTGCGCCCCTGATTTGCTCGGAACCCGAGCGATCACGCGGTGTCAGGGTCGTTATGGCGAATAGATCGCGGGGCGATGTCGTTCGTTCCAGCACACAGATGCGCGCTCGCAAGCTGGTCATTGCTGCCCTCGTTCTGGCTCTCCCCGCGGCGTACGCGTTCGGCAAGTCGGTCGCATTCGACCGCAGCCCGCCGACGTTCGAGCTCTCGGGCCGGCCTATCGGCGGCGCCCAGCCGGCGCTGCCGACCGCCGCGTACCTGACCGCGTCGCGGATCGCCGCGACCGCCGACGGCGCGCTCGTCGTCGATGCCGACTCGGGATCGCTGATCAAGACCGACAAGTCCGGCAAGTCGATCGCCCAGCTGCCGATCGGACGCGATGCGGGCCTCCTCACGTACAACCCGGAGACCGGGATGGCGTACGTCGCCGATCGCGGCGGCGATCGGATCGCGGTGATCAAGGTCGCCGGCAAGCTCGAGGTCGCGCAGTCGTTCAAGACACCCGCCGAGCCGTACGGCGTTGCGCTGACGCCCGACAAGAAGACGCTCCTCGTCACGACGATCGCGGATCGCACGATGGTCGCGCTCGATGTCGCGACCGGCGCGGAGAAGTGGCGCAGCGCGCTTGGCCGCGAGCCGCGTGGCCTCGCCGTGTCGCCAGACGGTACGCGCGCGCTTGTCTCGTACCTCTTGACCGGAACCGTCGACCAGATCGACCTCCTCGAGACTCACCGCGCCGAGCACATCGCGATCTCGAACGCGGCCGCTCCCCGGCGCTGCCGCGGATGTGGCAGCGCGGGGGACGCGTTCGCCCGCGCGTCGTTCGCGGTCACGTTCATGGGCACGGACCAGGCGATCGTTCCGTTCCAGCGCGAGACACCGATCCAGATCACCGGCGGAAGCGAGAATACCGGCGGCTACGGCGGGGGCTTCGAGTCACCGGTCAACCACCAGCTCGCGTTCATCGGTCTCGGCAAGGGCGGAAACACCTCGCAGGTCACCGCGCAGATCGCCCAGCACCAGCCGCGCGCGGTCGCATGGGACGGTATCCACGACGCGCTCTACATCGCTGGCATGGGAAACGACACGATCCTGCAGATCAAGAACGCATCGCAGGTCGGCGTCGCCGAGGGCGTAACCGCGAGCCTGACGATCGGCGCGAAGTGCGGGCCCGACGGCCTCGCCGTGACGGCAGAGGGCAACGTGCTCGTGTGGTGCGCGTTCACGCGCAGCGTCGAGAAGGTCGACTTCGTCGATGCGAAGGGCGCGCTCGCGACCACGGCGAAGGTGCACGCGGGTCCGGCGCTCGTCGCCACGACGATGAACGAGAAGCAGCATCAGGGGTACGTCCTGTTCCACAGCGCGGAGCCCGCGGTGTCGTCGCGCGGTGCGATGGCCTGCTCGACGTGTCATCCCGATAACCGCACCGACGGCCTGTCGTGGCGGATCGAGAAGCACGAGCTGCAGACGCCGATCCTCTCGGGCCGCATGGTCGGCACGCACCCGTTCAAGTGGGACGGCGGCGATGTGGACCTCAAGACGAGCCTCACGGGCACGATGAAGCGCCTCGGCGGCTTCGGTCTCGACAAACCGCAGACCGACGCGCTCGCTTCGTACATCGAGGCGATGCCGGCGGTGCGCACGCCGACACGTGACACCACGCAGGTCGCGCGCGGCAAGAAGCTGTTCGACGCCGAGGGCTGCCGCACCTGCCACGACGGCCCGCACTACCAGGATAACGATCAGCACAAGTTCACCGGGACCCTCGCGAAGTCCGATACGCCGAGCCTCCGGGGACTCGCGGCGAGCGCGCCCTACTATCACGACGGCAGCGCGGCGACGCTCGAGGCGCTGCTGCGCGATCGCGGTGCCGTTCACGGTATGGCCAACACGGCGAAGCTCTCCGACGCGCAGGTCGCGGATCTCTCGGCGTTCCTCGAGACGCTCTGATCTCACGCAAAACTACGTACGTCTCGACGGCACGCGTCATCGATATGACTCGACCGTGACGTGGAGATGACTGTGGTGTTCGCTGGCAACGTGTCAGGACACGTCACCTTGAGGGATGGCAGAAACGACGCTCGGCGGCGCGCCCCTCGTTCCGCTTTCCCATTACGTGCACGCGATCAAGCCGGAGCTTCCGGCGGAGGCGTTCACCCCCGCTCGCTCGCGGCTCGCATGGATCCCCGTCCACTTCGCGATCATCGCGGTGGCTGCGGCCTCGATCGCGCTCGGCTGGGTGCCGTGGTTCGTGTACCCGGTGCTCGGGCTCGTGATCGGCGTCAGCTTCTCGTGCCTGACGTTCCTCGCACACGAGTCGATGCACGGCGGCGTCGTGCGCGACAAGCGCGCGCGCATGATCGTCGGCTGGATCGGCTTCTTGCCGTTCATGGTCGCACCGCGGCTATGGGCCGCGTGGCACGACCGCGTTCATCACGCGACCGCGAACTTCCCGGACGATCCCGACATCTACCCCACGTTGAAGGAGTACGAGGGCAGCTCTCGGATCCGGTTCTTCGTCAACGCGTTCTCGCTCGGCGGCAGGCGATGGCGCGGCGTGCTCTCGCTCGTGCTCGGCTTCAGCGTGCAGAGCCTGCACCAGCTGATTGCCTCCGAGCGCAGCGGCTTTCTGTCCAAGAAGCAACGCCGCATCGCGATCGCCGAGACGCTGCTCGGTGGCGCGTTCTGGCTCGTCGTCGCATTCGTCGTCGGCTTCGTGCCGTTCCTGTTCATCTATGTGATGCCGCTCGTCGTCGCGAACATGATCGTGATGTCGTTCATCCTCACGAACCACAACCTGAGCCCCCGCGTGACCGTGAACGATCCGCTCGCGAGTGGCCTCAGCGTGACCTCGCACCGCGCCTGGGAGTTCTTGACGCTCGGCTTCGGCTACCACGTCGAGCACCACCTGTTCCCGGCGATGAGCTCGCGCCACGCGAAGGCCGTGCGCACGCTCGTGCTGCAGAAGTGGCCGGAGCGCTATCAGTCGATGCCGCTGACCACCGCGCTCGGCAAGCTGCACTCGACGGCGCGTGTCTACAAGGACGACACGACGCTGATCGATCCGCTCACCGGCGCGGAGTTCCCGACGCTCATGCCCCGCGTCGCGTGACGACGACCGGCATGCCGTCGGACGGGGCGAGCGTGATGCCGCGGCGCACGACCTTGATGCGCGGGCCGGGCGCAGCGCCGAGCTGCACGCGCGACAGGACCGTGGCGAGCACGACCTTCATCTCGTAGTTCGCGAACGCCATCCCGAGGCAGCGGCGCGTACCGCCGCCGAACGGGAAGTAGTGCGTGGGATCGATCTTCGCGCCGACGAACCGCATCGGATCGAACCTCGTGGGATCGGGCCACAGATCGGCGCGCCGGTGCACGAGGTAGATGGAGGCCATCGCGATCGCGCCCACGGGCAGATCGTAGCCGCCGATCGTCATCGGCTTCGCGACACGTCGGGCGACGAGCGGGATGATCGGCGTCAGCCGCAGCGTCTCCTTGATCGTCGCATCGAGCAGCGTGAGGCGCTCGAGGTCGCCGGGCTCGACCGGGCGATCGCCCACCACCTCCGCGAGCTGCGCTCGCACCTTCGCGAGCCACGCGGGGTGCTCGAGCAGGTGATGGATGGTCCACGCGAGCGTGGTCGCCGTGGTCTCGTGCCCGGCGACGAGCATCGTCAGCATCTCGTCGCGCAGCTCGTCATCGGTCATTCGCTGGCCGCGCTCGTCGCGGGCGGCGAGCAGCATCGACAGCACGTCCTCGCGGCCGGTCGTGTCCTCGACGCGGCGGGCAGCGATCAGCTCGCGTACGAGGCGGTCCGTCTCCTGCTGCGCGCTCACGAGCGGTGCCCACGGCAACAGCCTGCCGAGGCCGCTACGGGCGAACCGCTGCAGGCGCTCCGCCTGATCGGGAGGCACGAGCAGCAGCATCGCCGTACCGATCCTCGACGTGCCGAGCGTCGTCCAGCGCACGAGTGCGTCGCGCAGCGGAGCGAGCTTCGCCTCCTCGCCGACGCCGAAGATCGTCCGCATGATCACTTCGAGCGTGATCGACTGCATCGACTCCGCGAACGAGATCGTCTTGCCGATCGGCCATCGCTCGAGCTCGCGCATCGTGGCATCGCGCATCGCCGTGCCGTACGCCTTCATCCGCTCGCCATGAAACGGCGGCAGCATCAGCCTGCGCTCGCGGAGGTGACGTGCGCCGTCGAGCAGTAGCAGCGAGTTGCCGCCGAGCACGGACCTCAGGATCACGTTCGCCTCGCCGGCGCGCAGGTCCTCGGGGTCGCCACTCCAGATCTGCTTCACGGCCGCCGGGTCGGAGAAGAACACCATCGGCTGCGGCAGCCGCGGCACCTTGATCGAGAACGCGGTGCCATACCGCGCCGACAGATCGTCGAGCATCGGCAGTGGCTCACGCAGCCACCGCACCATGCTGCGCCACGGGCGGTCGGTTGGCCCATCGGGGAGTGCGCGCGTCACGGTCTCAGTCTAGCTCGACGCCGAGGTGTAGCTGCGGATCGCGTACCGCCATACCACCCGGCTCAGCACGAGCAGGCCGAGGGCGCCGCCGATCGTCGCGAGCGCCGTCTGGGCATCGAGCCGACCGAGGAGAGCCATCGCCGGGTACGTGGTCATCACCGCGACCGGAATGACGAACGTGAACACCCAGCGCCACAGGCCGCGGAACACCTGGACGGGCCAGCGCGCGGTGTCGAAGATCGCCCCGAGCAGGTAGGTCAGGTTGTCGAGCCGTACGACCCAGAACGACGCTGCGGCGCACAGGATCCACACCGAGTACATCGCGAGCACACCGACGAAGAACAGCAGTACGCCGAGCGCGATGTCCTCGATCGGCGGCGCGTAGCCCTTCTTGTAGAACGCGTAGATGACGAGCGCGAGCGCACCGAGCAGGTCGAAGATCTTCCACGGCTCGAACCGTGATGCACTGACGATCGCCTGCGCGTCGACGGGCTTCAGCAGGACGTAATCGAAGGCGCCGGAGCGGATGCGCTCGACGAGGTCGACGAACGACGGGCTGACCACGCCGTCGAGCACCGCGCGCACCGCCATGAAGTACGCGATCACGATCAGCGCGGACGGCGCGTCCCAGCCGGCGACCATCTCTCGGCCCTGGTAGAGCACGACGAGCGGCAACAGCGTGAGCCCCATCCACGTGATCGCCATCAGGCCTTCGAGCAGGAAGTCCGCGCGATACGCCATGCCGGCCGCGGCGCTGATGCGCATCTGCACGAGCAGGAGGCGCACGTAGCGCATCATCCGCCCACCGCCTCGAACTTGCGCACGCCGCGCTTCCACACGAGCAACGCGAGCACGAGCGTCGCGATCGCCCACCCGGTCTGCCAGAGGAGGATCATCCCGACCTCGCCGGAATCGAGTGACTTCGTCATCAGCTCGATCGGCGCGCTCAGCATGTAGCGGAACGGCAACCACTCGGCGAACCAGCCGATCGCGCTCGGCAACAGATCGATCGGCAGGAGGTATCCCGACAGCAGGGAGAACAGGCCGAAGTAGAGGTTCAAGAGGGCCATCGTCTTCGTCACGAAGAACGCGAACGAGCCGATCATGAACATCACGTTGAACGTGATGACCCATGCGAGCACGAGCGACGGCAGGATCACCGCGAGCTGCAGCGGCTCGGTGGTCAGCGCGCTCGCTCCCGACGACACGAGCAGCACGATCGCGACCGGCAGCACCACGACGCTGCGGAACGGCACCGCCGCGAGGTGACTCGCCGCGAACGCGATGTACGGGTGCAGCGGTCGGAGCAGGCGCATCGACATCGAGCCGAGCCGGATCTCCTCGCTGATCTGCCACGCGACCCACGAGCCGGTGAGGTTCCGGACGATCAGGTTCGACAGGTAGTACGCGGTGAACGCCGCCGACGTGTAGCCCTTGAACGCGCCCTCGGCCGCGACGCTCGACCACAGCCCGAGCATCACGAGCGGCAGCGTCGTCGTCAGGATCCAGACCAGGAACTCCGCTCGATATGCGACCGTCTCCGCGACCCCGACGCGCAGCAGCGTCGGCAGCGCGCGCAGCGTGCGCGTCGCGCTCATGCGGACGTCGCCTTGGTCCTAGACTGGCCGAACATCACGCGGAGGATCTCCTCGAGCGGCGGGTCCTCGATCGCCAGATCCGCGGCCTTGAGCGTGCCGAGCAGATGACCGACGACGCTCGGGATCCGGTCCTCGGAGACCTTGAGGCTGAACCGCTGCCCCTCGCGTGTGACCAGCGTGCCGAGCTTCGCTAGATCGTCATCGGACACGGTCACGCCGGTCAGCGTGAACGACACGCGCTTGTCGGGATCCATCGTCTTGATCAGCTGGCGCAGATCGCCATCGTGGATCAGCTTGCCGGCGTCGATCACGATGATCCGCGGGCACAGCGCGACGACATCGTCCATGTAGTGCGAGGTCAACAGCACCGTCGCCTCGTGCTTCTGGTTGTAGCTGCGTACGAAGTCGCGGATGGCGACCTGCATCGCGACGTCGAGGCCGATCGTCGGTTCGTCGAGGAACAGCGTCGTCGGCCGGTGGAGCAGGGCAGCGGCGAGCTCGCACTTCATGCGCTCGCCGAGCGACAGCTGGCGCGTTGGCTTGTCGAGCAGCGGCGCGAGATCGAGCAGCTCGGTCAGCTCGGCGAGGGTTTTGTCGTACTCGTCCTTCGGCACGTCGAACACCGCGCGGTTCATGGCGTAGGTCTCCGACGGGGGTAGGTCCCAGATCAGCTGACTCTTCTGCCCCATCACGAGCGTGATCGCCTCGAGGAGCTCGGTCTCGCGCTTGAACGGTACGTGACCCTCGACCTCGACCTCGCCACTCGTCGGATGGAGCAAGCCGGAGAGGACCTTGAGGGTCGTCGTCTTGCCCGCGCCGTTCGGACCGAGGAAGCCGACGCGCTCGCCGCTCTCGATGGTGAAGCTCACCCCGTCGACCGCCTTCACGGTCTCGTATTTCCGGTGGAACAACGACTTCACGGCAGAGGCGAACCCCGGTGGTCGCTTGTGCACTCGGAAGTGCTTCGTCAGATCGCGCGCACGGATCACGACTCGTCCTTGCGCACGGCCTTGGCCAGCTCTCCCACCGTCTTGATCGGCAGCGAATCGACCGACTCGCCTTGCAGCATCGCCTCGAGCAGGTGCTGCCCGACCTGCGCGAGCTGCACGAGGCCCGCGATTCGCTGCGCGATCAGCTGCTGGCGTGCGTCACCCAGCGCGGAGCCCACGCTCTTGTTTGCATCCTCGAACGTGTCGAGCGCGGTCTTCACCCACTGCAGCTCGCGCTCGCGGAACACGCGTTGCACCGGCTTCCAGATGTTGGTCTCGGCCTCGTAGTGCTCCTTGCGCTCGCCCACGAGCCACGCCTTCTTCACGGCGCCCCACTCTTGAAGCTCTTGCAGCGTCATCGACACGGCGCCCGTCGAGATTCCGAGCCGCTCGGCGAGATCGGCGGCGTTGAGGGGATGGTCCTCGAGGTACAGCACGGCCCACATCCGGCCCATGTTGCGCTTGAAACCCCACGCCTCGATCAGTGCACCGATTGCATCGGCCACCTTGAGCACGGCCGGGTCGACGGTCATTTCTTCTCGGGATCGCCGGCCGGAGGCTTGAGCGAGTGCACGGAGTGCTCGCGCGTGGTCACGCGCACCCCGCCGCTCGTTGGCTCGGGCAGCTGCTGCGCCACCGAGGTCTCGGCTCGACGGCGATTGATGATCTCGACGATCTCGCGCTGCGACAGCCCGCCCGACGGTCGGATCGTGACGCTCGCTTCATTGCCGCTCTTCGGCTCTCGCGCCGTGACGCTGAGGATCGACTCGACGTCCACGGTGATCACGAGCTCGACGCGGGTCGAGCCCGCGGGGCCCGGCGTGAGGTCATCGAGGACGACCTGCCCGAGCTTGCGGTTCTTCGAGACGTCGGTGGCGTCGCCCTGGTAGAGCTCGATCGAGACGAACTTCTGGTTCTCGTGCGTCGTGGCGAAGAGCCGCCGCGCGCGCACCGGGAGCATCGAGTTTCGCGGCAACACCACGGCGAACTGCGAGTCGCCGACCTTGATGCCGAGGTCGTGCGGCGTGACGTCGAGCAACGCCGCATCGTTGGAATCGCCGGACAGGATGCCCGCGTACTGCGCGGCACCGAGCGCAACGACCTCGTCGGGGTTCGCGCCCTTCGACGGCTTCTTCCTGAAGAACTGCTCGACCATCTGTTCGACGGCCGGCCAGCGCGTCATGCCGCCGACGAGCAAGACTTCCTCGAGCTCCTCGGGCTTCAATCCGGCATCGTCGAGCGCGCGCTGACACGGCGCACGCAGGCGATCGAGCAGATCCTTCGTGAAGCCTTCCATCTGCTCGCGCGTTACCTGGCGCTCGTAGTTGATCGGCGCGCCGTGCTGATCGTTCGCGAGGAACGGCAGCTGCAGCGTGGTCTCGCTCTCCATCGACAGGGTCTTCTTCACCGTCTCGCAGGCTTCGCGCAGGCGCGACATCGCCATCGGGATGCCGGTGAGGTCCACGCGGTACTGATCGAACACCTCGTCGACGATCCGCTCGAGCATGCGGCGGTCCCAGTCCTCGCCGCCGAGCGCGCTGTCGCCGCCGGTCGCGAGCACCTCGAAGATGCCGTTGTCGACGGACATGATCGAGATATCGAACGTGCCGCCGCCGAGATCGAACACCGCGATGATCCGCCGGCCTTCACCGACGCGATGGGCGCCGTAGGCAAGCGCGGCGGCAGTGGGCTCGTTGAGGATGCGGATGATGTCGAGGCCGGCGATCTGACCGGCGTCGCGCGTGGCCTGGCGCTGTGCATCGTCGAAGTACGCGGGTACCGTCACGACCGCGCGGGTCACCGGTTCGCCGAGCGCTTCCTCGGCGACCTGCTTGATCCGGCGGAGGATGTGCCCGGCGACCTCCTGCGGGCTGATCGGCTGGCCATGAACGCGGACCCACGCATCACCGTTGGGCGCCGCGACGATCCGGAACGGAGCGAGGCGCGCGAACCACGACACGTCTTCCGCGTTGACCTTGCGTCCGATCAACCGCTTCACGCCGTAGACCGTGGCCGACGGATTGGTGACGGCTTGCCGGCGCGCGCGGGTGCCGACCGCGACCTGACCGCTCGCGGCCCAGCTC
>JACCRC010000333.1 GCA_013813765.1 Deltaproteobacteria bacterium
GCTGTTCGCTAATTAAAGCGGTACGCGAGCTGGGTTCAGAACGTCGTGAGACAGTTCGGTCCCTATCCGTCGTGGGCGCAGGATACTTGAGAGGAGCTGACTTTAGTACGAGAGGACCGAGTTGGACAGACCGCTAGTGTTCCGGTTGTGGCGCCAGCTGCATCGCCGGGTAGCTATGTCTGGACTGGATAACCGCTGAAAGCATCTAAGCGGGAAGCCACCCTCAAGATTAGGTATCCCGAGCCGTAAGGCTCCTGAAGACCCCACGTAGACTACGTGGTTGATAGGCTGGGTGTGGAAGTACAGCAATGTATGGAGCTAACCAGTACTAATCGGTCGTGTGGCTTGACCACCTATTTTTCCGAGCGTTGGCCCTGTAAAAGGGGACGACGTCGGCGCCACCAGGCATCCACTGCTTGGTTCGAGGCGCGCCGGGAGAAGGTCAAGGCCATTGTCTGAATTGCTTCCCTACGGAAGCGCTTGTTGAAACTGCACAGACTCGTGTATGCACGATCCCGAGCTCACCAGAGCTCATGCTGACATGCCGGACACCAAGCCGGCCGGCTTCGCACTTCGTTGAATTTTTTTCCTGGCGGCTATACCGAAGAGGTCACACCCGTTCCCATCCCGAACACGGAAGTTAAGCTCTTCTGGGCCAATGGTACTGCAGGGGCAACCCTGTGGGAGAGTAGGACGCTGCCGGGGTTTTGAGGGCTCAGTCGAAAGACTGGGCCCTCATCTTTTTCGGCGCACGCCTCGTTCAGAGAGCGCGCGCACGCGGGGCTCGGTCGAAAGACCGGGCCCTTTGTCGTTTTCGGAGTCGCTCGGTGCCACGGCCAAGGGCGATGGGGGCGCGCAATCGAGCTCGGTCGCAACCCGGCCCTGTCCTCGGTTCGGTGCGAGTCGCGCGTATCCAGGGGGAGGTCGATGGGGAGCGGGGCTCGGTCGAAAGGCTGCGCCCTTTTATCGTTTGGGTGGAGCGTTCGGAGCACGGCCAGGTCGATAGGGCGGCCGTTTGTTTGTCGTTTCGGCGCGACGCTCGGAGCCACGGCCAGGTCGATAAGGGGGGCGGCCGATTGTCGGTCGGCTCGATCTTCGTTTCGACCCGAGATCGATCATGCGCGAAAGAGCGGCGCCGTTTGCTCGACCTGACATCGATCAGGCGAGCGAGCGAGCGGCACCGTTACCTGGGAACGATCAGGCGAGCGAAAAATGCGCGCTGTTTGCTCGACCCGGGAACGAACATGCAGCTCTTGCATATTCGCGTGCTCCGGGCCGCAGGAGTGGCTTCAGCGCCGGCACAACCGATGCTTGTCCATCGGCCATGCGGGTGGAAGCGATCACCGGGACTAGCCATCTGCGAATTGTCGATCTGAGGGCAGTCGCACCGCGCTGTGCTGCATGCCTGGAGCTCCTTCAAGAGGTGCCCGTAGCCGAGCAGGCGTTCTGCGGTGCCTGTATCGACCGCGGTCATGACGAGCTCGACACCGGCGGCGAGAGCTGAGCAGTGGCGATGGACAACAAGCTCGGCACCTCTATAACTGCCCGCGAGAGTCGGCAAACGTGACGGGATGGACGTGGCCGATCCCGGAGCTCGGTGGTCGGCAGCTCCCGCGGATGCGGATCCTGCTGGTCGACGACCATGTTCCGTACCGAGTGGGCCTGCGCACCCTCGTTTCCCGGGAACCGGCGCTCGAGTGCGCCGGTGACGCCGGCTCCGCCGAGGAAGCGCTGGCAATCGTCGGCCGCCTGCGGATCGATATCGCGCTTGTCGATGTGATGCTTCCCGCCGTTGACGGCGTGGTGGTCACTCGCCAGCTCCTTGCGGTCCAGCCGGCCTGCAAGGTGATCGGCCTGTCGATCCTGGACGAGCCGGTGCGAATTGCGACGATGCTGCGCGCAGGCGCTTCCGGCTACGTGCTGAAGACCCAGCCGGTCGAACAGCTGTTCGAGGCGATCGCCAGCGTACTCCGGGGGAACCGCTACCTGCCGCCGACGATCTCGGAACGACAGATCGAGATGGTCAAGCATCCATTCGAGCGGCTCACCCGGCGAGAGCGCGAGATTCTCGGACATTTGCTGCGCGGTGCTTCCTACCAACACATTGCGAGCGCCTTGCTGATCTCGCTGCACACGATCGAGACGCATCGCCTTCGCATCCTGCGCAAGCTCGAGGCGCGAACGATCGACGAGCTTCTCGAGGTCGCTTCTCGACACGGGGTGACCGGCGACTGACGATCGCCGGGAGCGGGGTGCGTACTACTGGGTATCGCGCCTCGTGATGGAGCAGGGCACAGTGGTGTGCTGCCCATGTCCTCCACGAGCAAGTACGTCGACACCGTGCCGCCGAAGGTCGAGGACCTCGCGGCCGAGCCACCGCCGAGGCTCGCGCGTGGAACACACGAGCGGATCACCCTCGATCCCGAGGAGGCGGTCGCACCGGCTTCGCGCTGGGACGAGCACGTCGCGGACATCGTCCACGACCTCCGGCATCCCGTTCACAACATCGCGATCGAGATGGCCGTGATGGAGCGGCAGCTCGGGGCGACGCATGCGAATCAGGAAGGTATCGCCCGGGTGCGCGAGAACCTCGCGTACATGGAGCGCGTGATCGTGGAGCTCCTCGAGTCGGCTGCGGCAGAGCACGTGGTGCTGCGGCTGGTGCCCACCGAGCTGTGCTCGCTGCTCCAGCGGGTGATGGAGCGCGTTGGTGCTGCGGAGGACCGCGAACGTGTGCGGATCGAAGCATCCCATTCTGTCGTCGCGCACGTCGACGCTCATCACATCGAGCGCGTGATCTCGAACCTCCTCCAGAATGCCCTCGCGTACGCACCGGCTCCGGCGAAGATCGTGATGCGGATCGAACGCCGCGCCAATGTCGTGAAGCTCTCCGTGATCGACCACGGGATCGGCATCTCCTCGACCGACGCCAGCTGGGTGTTCGAAAAGTACACGCGCGGTGCGTCGTCGTCTGATCGCGACGGCTCTGGCATCGGACTCTACGTCTGCCGGAAGATCGTCGAGGCTCACGGTGGCCGGATCGCTCTGCGCAGCACGCTGGGGCGCGGCTCTCGGTTCGTCATCGAGCTGCCGGTCTAGACGTCGAAATCCGTAGTTCTGCGCATGGCAGCCGTCGGTCGCGCCGAGTCTAGTGGGGCTGATTTGTGACGACGAATCGGATCCTCATTGTCGACGACGAAGTGAATGCTCGGACGGCGCTCGCCGCACTGCTTCGCGCCGAAGGCTACGACGTCGAGATGGCTGCGGACGCGTTCAAGTGCCTCGGCAAGCAGGAGACCTTCAAGGCCGACGTCGTGATCAGCGACCTGTTGATGCCGGGAATGAATGGCATCGAGCTCATCGCAAAGCTCCGCAGCCTCGATGACCCACCGGAGGTGCTGATGCTCACCGCGTTCGGTGCGGTGTCGTCGGCGATCGATGCAATGCGCGCCGGCGCGAGCGAGTACCTGACGAAGCCGGTCGACGTGAAGACGCTGTTGATCCTGCTGCGCCGGATCGTCGATCGCCGCCGCACCCGTGGTGATAGCCGCGAGGTGACGCGAGGCACGAACAGCAGCGTGATCGGCAGCAGCGATGCCATTCAGACCGTCCTCGAGATCGTCGGCCAGGTTGCCCCGAGCCGAGCGACCGTGTTGATCACGGGCGAGAGCGGAACCGGCAAGGAGCTGATCGCCAGCGCACTGCACCACCAGTCACCGCGCGCGCACGCACCCTTCATCAAGGTCCACTGCGCGGCGCTCGCCGAGACCTTGCTCGAGAGCGAGCTGTTCGGTCACGAGCGCGGCGCGTTCACCGGAGCGATCGCGCGCAAGGATGGCCGGTTTCAGCTCGCCGATCACGGCACGCTGTTCCTCGACGAGATCGGTGATATCTCGCCGACGATCCAGGTGAAGCTGCTGCGGTTCCTCCAGGAGTACGAGTTCGAGCGGGTCGGCGGCACCCAGACGAACCATGTCGACGTGCGCGTGATCGCCGCGACCAACCGAAATTTGAAGAAGCGGATCGAGGACGGCCTGTTCCGCGAGGATCTGTACTATCGACTCAATGTCGTCTCGGTGGAGATGCCGAGCCTGCGGGCTCGTAGCTCGGATGTGCCCGCACTCGTGCTGCACTTCATCGAGCGCTTCTCTCGTGCGAACGACAAGATCGTCGAGGGCATCACGCAGGAAGCGATGGAGTTGCTCGTCGCTTACGACTGGCCCGGCAACGTCCGCGAGCTCGAGAACGCGATCGAACGCGCGGTCGTGCTTGCCTGCGGGCCAATGATCGAGCTGCGGCTCTTGCCGCCGCACATCCGGCCGGTCCGCTCGACGGGAGCGCCGGCGATACCGGGGGCGACGCTGGCGGAGATCGAGCGCTACGCCATCCTCGAGACGCTCAAGCTCACCGGTGGATCCAAGGCACGCGCGGCGCAGATCCTCGGGATCTCGACGAGGACGATCCACTACCGGCTGCACGAGTACCAGGAGGCACCGCACTCGGGCGTGGATGCCCTCCGGGATGGCGAGCTCGCGTAGCTACTGCCGAGTCGATTGACGCAAGACGAGCGCGAACATCCGCGCCGCGAGATATCCCGCACCGAACACGACCTCGGCCATGGCAAACGGGTGAGCGATCAGCTGCCCGGCGACCGTCAGCCTGCGCGTGGCTTGGTGCTTCCCCCGCATCCGCAGATGCTCGAGCCGCGCGGAGAGCCGGAACATCCGGTGCGCGTGAGCTTCAGCGAGAGGCGGTGACAGCGCAAAAGCGGGAGGCATCCTCAGAGATCGAGCAAGCGTCATGCCCGCGTGTGAATACGTACTCCCGCCCATAACGTGCAGAAGCTGCAATCGCTCACCGGTGGCGTGCAAGGCGTTCACGTTTTGTCAGGCCGGCAGCTCCGGGATGTCGAGGGACTTCGTGACCTCACAGTCGAAGCAGCGCCGCGCGCAGCAGTTCGCGGACAGCGTTTCCTCGTCGATGACATCACCGCACGTGCGACAGGAGCCGTAGGTGCCGGCATCGAGCCGCTCGATCGCTTCGAGGATCTCGACGAGCGCGAAGGCGTCGTGCTGTCGCGCGAGAACGGCCGCGCGTTCGTGTTGCAGACGATGACGGACGTCGTCGTGGCTCATCATGGCGCGCGAAGTTGCATCTCGCGTGCCTCGATAACTGGGGTCGCCGTCGGATCGCGGCGTCTTCTTCGGGCACCACCGCAACCGATATCGACTCGTTCGCGGAGCGGTTTCATCACGACCGATCCGACGGCGCGCACCGATCGGCAGCGGCGGCATGGGCACTGTCTTCGGCGCACACTCCCGACATGGTCGTGCGGTCGTCGTGAAGCTCGCGAGGACGTCGACGGTGCACTGCAGCGCCGTGCATACGACGAGGTGGTCGCGGGCACGCTCGCGATCGCGCGGCGGCTCGTCGATCGCACGTTGCTGCGAGCCGCGCGCGCCGAGCTCGAGGAATGCGTCGACATGCTGACGAGAGGCCGCGATGCCGCGGATGTTCCGAGCCCGGTGTGGCGGCTTGCTCACGCTCTCGGCGCTGTACTCGGGGCTCGAGGATCCACACCGGGCTCGCCGCACCGCGCTTGCTGCACACCGACACGCCATCCGTCACGGCTCCGAGCTCGGGCGAGACCGTGCTGCGGCGCTGCTGCAGCGGTTGTCGCGTAGCTGAATCCGCCGGGTGTGGCTTGCCGTCCGCGCGCTTCCTTGGGAAAGATGGGCGCCTATGAAGACGCGCCTCGTCATCGGTATTCTCGCGACCACGCTCGCGGTCGGCTGCAGCACGAAGAAGGACGCCGAGAACAAGGCGCCGCCGGTCGCCGGCAGCAACACACCCACGCCGGGCAGCAACGCCGCCGGATCGGGTGCGGCAGGCAGTGGCTCGGCGGTGGCCGAGGCTCCGAAGCCCGACCCCGCGCTGATGGCGCGCGGCGGCTACCTCGCAAAGATGTACGGCTGCAACGTGTGCCACGTCTATTTCGGCGAGAAGGGCCCCGACTTCAGCAAGGTCGGCGGTGGTGGTCTCGAGCTGGCGGAGAAGTTCGGTACCTGGCGTGGACCGAACATCACCCCGCACAAGGGCTCGGGCATCGGCAACTGGAAGGTCGAGGACATCATGGCGGCGATCCGCGAGGGCGTTCGTCCCGACGGCTCGAAGCTGTACGCGCTCATGCCGTACCCGAACTACCACCGGATGACCGACGACGAGGCGCGCGCGATCGCGACGTTTGTCGCGAACCTCCCCGAGGTCGATCACGCGGTCGCGCCAAACAAGGATCTCAAGCTGCCCCAGATTCCGATGCCGAAGCCGGAGAACAAGCCGATCCCCGTGGACGACAAGGTGAAGCACGGCGAGTACATGGTCACGCTCATGCACTGCAACAACTGCCACGCGAAGCCCGGCAAGGACGGCATGCCAGACTTCGTGGGCAAGCCGTTCTCCGGCGGCATGGAGTTCGAGATCGCGTTCCTCGGCGAGGGCAAGCTCGTCGCGCCGAACATCACTTCCGACGCCGAGACCGGCATCGGCAAGTGGACCGAGGCAGACATCGCGAAGTCGCTGAAGACGATGATGCGCCCCGACGGCACGATCATCCACGGCCCGATGCAGTTCTATCAGGCGGGCTGGGCGCAGCTCGAGGACAAGGACCTCGAGGCGATCGCCGCGTTCATCAAGTCGATCCCGGCCGACAAGAACAAGGTGGCGAAGTCGACGTTCAAGCCGAAGGGTCCTCCGGGTCCGCCGCCCACGGGTGCTGGCTCGGCGAGCCCGGCCGGTCCCGCAGGCGCGGGCTCCGGCAGCGCGGCGCCGGCGAAGTAACCGCTGCGCAACGGAGGGCGTGTACGACGGCGTCCTCCCTGTCCGAATCGTGCACAGCGGATCACGTGCGTTTCGCGCGCCAGTGGCCAGCCGAGCGTGCACAATCGATCGCGTGAAGCAGCTCATCGCTCTCGCCTTCATCGTCCTCGCCGGCTGTGGCCGTGACTCTGGCGACATCGACTCGTACATCGGTAACGCGTGCGCTCGTGATTCGGATTGCGACGAGCGCTGCTACCTGAATTCGGGGGAGTTCCCGGGCGGCTTCTGCAGCATCTCGTGCAGGTCCGATAGTGATTGCCCGAGCGACACTGTTTGCACGGACAAGGAGGGCGGGGTGTGCATGTTCCTCTGCCGCGCGGTGGACTGCCGCGACCTCGGGCCGGGCTGGCAGTGCATGGACAAGGACAACGTCAACGGCGGCAAGGACAACATCTGTATCGGCGACTGATCGATCCACCTCCGCGCTGCGCGGTCCGGCAAGCCGGCCCTTGCGATCAGGCGACGCGAACCAGGTAGTAGTCCTTCTTCCCGCTGCGGACGACCATCATCGTCTCCGTCGCGAGGCTCGCGAGCGTGACCTTGTGCTCGAGGTCCGTGACCTTCGCGTTGTTGACGTACGCGCCGCCCTGCTGCACGAGCTGGCGGGACTTGCTCTTCGACTCGCCGGTGACGCGCGCGATCAGGTCCACGATCGGGATCCCGGCCTCGAGATCCGCGCGCGCGATGTCGACGGCGGTCATCGTGCCGGCGAGCTGACGGAGGACCGCCTCGGTGACGCCGTCGAGCGAGCCGCCGAACATCACGCGAGCAGCCGCCTCGATCGGCTCGAGCGACGCCGCACCATGCACCCAGGTCGTCATGCCGCGGGCGAGCTCGCGCTGCGCAACGCGCTTGGCGCGATCGCGCTCGTGCTCGGCGAGGATCTCCGTGATCTCCGCGAGCGGCCGCAACGAGAACATGCGGAGCAGGCGAGGGGCCTCCTCGTCGGCGCGGTTCAGCCAGTACTGATAGAACGCGTACGGCGTGGTGCGCTCCGGGTGGAGCCAGATGCGCTCACCCGTCGAGGTCTTGCCCATCTTCTGGCCGCTCGCATCGAGGAGGAGCGGCGCGGTGAGGCCGTAGAGCTGCGGTCCGCCCTGCTTGCGCGATAGCTCGCAGCCGGCGGTGATGTTGCCGTACTGGTCGTTACCGCCGACCTGCAGACGGCAGCCGTGCGACTTCGAGAGCATCACGAAGTCGAACGCCTGCAGCAGCATGTACGAGAACTCGGTGTACGAGATGCCCGACTCGTTCTCGAGCCGCGACTTCACCGAGTCCTTCGCCATCATGTAGTTGATGGTCAGGTACTTGCCGGTGTCGCGAAGGAACTCGAGGAAGCCGACGCCGCGCGTCCAGTCCATGTTGTTCGTCATCACGGCGCCGGTCTTCGGATCGTCGAAGTCCATGAGGCGCGACAGCTCGGACCGGATGCCCGCGAGGTTGCCTTGCAGCGTGTCGTCATCGAGCAGATTGCGCTCGTCGCTGCGGCCCGACGGGTCACCGATCATGCCGGTGGCGCCGCCGACGAGCACGATCGGCTTGTGGCCCGCGAGCTGGAAGCGCTTCAGCATGATGGTCGGGACGAGGTTGCCGACGTGGAGGCTCGACGCGGTCGGGTCGTAGCCCGCGTACACCGGGACGATCTGCGACGACAGGAGCTTCGCGAGCCCCTCGTGATCGGTGACGTTCGCGAACAGGTCGCGCTGCTTCAGCTCGTCGAGAAACTCGGCTCCGCTCATGGCGAGCCGACCCTACCAGGTCTGGAAGTCCTCGTCGCGGCGGCCGTGGGGCGGTACCGACACGAGCGTGATGCTGCTCGCGTCGATGTCGATCACCGTCGGAGCACGTGCGCATTCCCAGGTGGTGACGTTCGCGTGGAGCGTCGGTCCGTGCTGCCACGCGCCACCGTCCTGGTGGATATGGCCGAACAGGTGGAGGCGGGGTGCGACCTCGGCGATCCGGGTCATCAGATCTTCGCAGCCGCTGCGCGCCGAGCTGTACGCGAACCGATCGCCGATGCCGGCGGGAGGTCCGTGCGTGATCAGCACGTCGATGCCGCGCGGGATGCCGGCCCACACGCGCGCGATCGGTGCACCGCGCGGCAGGTTGAACGCCCAGTCGTGGAACTCCGGCTGCCACGGGCTGCCGTAGAATCGCAGGCCTTCGATCGTGGCCTCGGTGTCCTGCAGGTACGTGCAGCCCGCGAGCAGCGTGCGGGCGCCGGCGGGCTCGTGAACGAAGGACCAGTCGTGATTGCCGGCGACGATCACCTTGTGACGATGGGGCAGCGAAGCGATCCAGTCGGCGGCCTCGCCTAGCTCGTCGAGGTCGCCGCGGCGGCACATGTCGCCCGCGTGGACGAACACATCGCCATCGGGGACCTCGATCCGATCGGTGAAGAGGTGCGTGTCGGCGACCGCGACGATCCGCGTCATGCGCCGAGGTCCTTCGCGAGCTGCGCGAGCAGCATGCGACAGTCCGCGTACATGCCGGGAAACTCGCGTGGCTCGTCGAGCGTGTCGATCAGCCAGGTCGCGTCGAGCAGTCGCGCCGTGAGGAGCCAGCCGTCGGGCAGGGTGCCATCCGCCTCGCGGTATCCACGCTCGAACGAGGTGCGAAAGTCGGCGTCGAACCGGGACGCGTAGCGGAACAGGCTGCCGATATCAAGCAGCGGCGATCCGGTCGACGTCGCTTCCCAGTCGATCACGCCGGCGATCCGCCAGCGATCGGGGGCCGCGCGTTGCACGAGGACGTTGCGTCCGCCGAGGTCGCCGTGGACGAGGCACACCGTGCCCCACGCGAGCTGCGGCTCCGCGGCCTCGAGCCCCTTGTGCAGCGCATCCGCGAGTGGCGCGCCGAGCCGCTGCCGAGCGCGCCCGTCGATCAGCTGGCGGTACGACTTGTCGAGGATTCCGGCGAGGTCGAACGGCTCGGTCGCATCGGTGCGCGCGAGCCACGCGAGCAAGCGGCCCAGCGGCTCGGCGAGCGATGCGACCGCGCCGGGCTCCGCCTTGCGGCAATCGTTCAGAGTGATGCCCTCGATCCAGCGATAGACGATCACCTGGTGGTCTGCATCGGCGTGCACGACGTCGGGCACCGGCAAGCTCCCGTGCAAGAGCGTGAGTGTGACGAGCTCCGCTTCGAACGCGTCCTTGCCGCCGGCGTAGTGCTTCACCGCCAGGGTTCCTCCCGCCTCGAGGACGACCTTGTGGATCGTGTTCGTGAGGCCGCCGTCCACGCGATCGACCGTCTTGATCGGACCGCCGACCAGTCGGACCAGCTCCTCGCGGCTGACGTCGATCAGCGGGAAGACACGACCATCACTCATCCCGCCGATCAGTGTATCAGCGAGCGTAGTCGGAGGCTCGTGTCTCTCGAACGACGACGACGCGGACCTGGCCCGGGTACGTCGCCTCGGTCTCGATCGCGCGGGCGATCTCCTTGGACATCACCATCGCGCGTGCGTCGTCGATCTGGTCGTTCATGACCATCACGCGGATCTCACGGCCGGCCATCACCGCGTATGCGCGCTCGACGCCATCGAACCGCTTGCAGATCGCCTCGAGATCGTCGAGGCGCTTGATGTACGACGCGAGCTGCTCGCGACGGGCTCCCGGCCGTGCGGCCGACAGCGAGTTTGCGGACGCGATGATGTGATCGAGCAGCGCGGTGGGCTGCGGACCGCCGCCTTCGTCGCCGTGGTGCGAGGCGATCGCCTGCGCGATCTTCGGCGACTCGCCGTGGCGCTTCACGAACGCGGCGCCGACCTCGGCGTGCGAACCTTCCTGCTCGTGGTCGAGTGCCTTGCCGATGTCGTGGAGCAGGCCCGCGCGGCGCGCGAGCTTGACGTTCGCGCCGAGCTCGGCGGCGATCAGGCCCGCGAGGTAGCCGACCTCGACGGAGTGCAGCAGCACGTTCTGCGCGTACGACTGGCGAAACTTGAGGCGGCCCAGTGTCTTCACGAGCTCGGGGTGCACGCGGTGCAGGCCGAGATCGAACACGGCCTGCTCGCCCGCTTCCTTGCAGACCTTGTCGACTTCCTTCTCCGCCTTGCGGACGACCTCTTCGATCTTCGTCGGGTGGATGCGGCCGTCGGCGACGAGCGCGGAAATCGCGAGGCGCGCGATCTCGCGGCGCACCGGGTTGAAGCACGAGATCGTGATCGACTCGGCGGTGTCGTCGATGATGACGTCGATGCCCGTCGCGGCCTCGATCGCGCGGATGTTGCGGCCTTCGCGGCCGATCAGCCGGCCCTTTAGATCATCGGACGGCAGCGGCACCACGGCGACGGTGCGCTCGTGGACGAACTCGCTGGCGAAGCGCTGGATCGCGGTGGCGACGATCGTCTTCGCGCGCGCGGTCGCTTCCTTGTGCGCGTCGTCCTCGATCCGCTTGATCTCCTGCGCGGCCGACGCATACGCCTGCGCCTTGACCTCGTCCTCGAGCTTCTTGCGCGCCTGCTCCTCGGTGAGCGACGCGATCGCCTCGAGCTTCTTGCGCGCCTCGACCTGCGCGGTCTCGGCCTTCTCGACGGCGGCATCGGCCTGCTTGATCTTGCCGTCGACGCTCTGCTCCTTCTTCTGGAGCTCGCTCGCCCGGCGCTCCGCCTCGCGCTTGACCTTCTCGATCTCGCGCTCCTTCGCGGCCAGCCCTTCCTCGCGCTTCTGGAGCTCGGTGCGCCGGCCGCGAAGCTCCTCGTCGAGGTCCGCCTTGTGCTTGCGCGCCGCTTCCTTGCCCTCGAGCTCGCCCTGCTTCTTGATCGCTTCGATCTCCGCCTTCGCCGCCGACCGGATCTTCTCCGCCTCTTCCTCGGCCGCCTTCGCCGCCTGCGAGCCATCGCCCTTCGCGCGGCCGAGCCGCGTGCCCACCACCATGCCTGCGACGAGACCCAGCGCGACGCCGACGAGGATGAAGATCGCGGTGTTGTCCATGGCTCACGCGACCGTGTAGGTCGCGACCTCCGTGATCACGTGGCTCATCGGAATGTCGTGCGCGTCGCGCGGCACGCGGTCGATAACCTGGCACTCGAACGCGAGGCCGATCCGCAGCGGCGATGGAGCGAGCGCGAGCGTCGCGTCGTAGTGGCCCATGCCCCAGCCCGTCCTGCCGCCCTCGCGATCGAACGCGAGCCCGGGGATCACGAACGCTGTGATCTGATCGAGCGCGATCACCGGCGCATCCTCGTGCGGCTCTTTCAGGCCGAACTGCCCGGGCGCGAGCTCCGCGGCCGTGACCGCGTGAAACACCAGCGTGCGGTCGCCGGCGACGACCCGTGGATACGTCAGTGTGATCCCACGGCGGATCGCGTCCTCGGCGATCGCGGTCGTATCGACTTCGGTGCCCTTCGCGGCGTACACCGCGAGCACGTCGCCGGCCTGGAGCCGCGTCGCGATCAGCGCGTTCGTGGATCGCGCGATCGCCGCGGCTGCCGTGGCCCGTTCCTCGCGGGTCAGGGAATCCCTAATCGCGCGCAGGGTCTGCCGGGTAGCACGCTTGCTACGCGGTCCGGGAAGCGTCGGGTCAGACACGGCGGGGAGCAAAGTAGGAGCGAGGCATCATAGCTGCCTCATCCGACCGATCAACCCGCAAGCCCCGGAATCGCCAACGGAAAACAGCGTGTCAGCGCGGTTCGATCTGCTGGTGCTGCCGCATGATGAAGTTCGCGAGCGAGCGGCTTGGCTGCTCGCAGAAACGAAATGCCATCCCGCCATCGTCGACGCGCACGACCTCGGCCGTGAGGTGCAGAGTTTCCTCGCCGGGAACATCGAGATCGATCTCTGCCGGCGAGCCCTGGCCGAGGAAGAGATCTGCACGCAGGAACAAGCCGCTCCTGGACAGGTCCTCGACGGTTCCGTTGATCACCACTCCGTCGTGGCAACGACACCGGGCATGGACCCGCACGGGGACTCGAACTGCTTCCCGCTTGTCCATGTGCTGAAAGCTACGTTACGGACCCACGTTCACAGAAGCAATTGTAGCGAGTAACTCACGTTGGACATCTGACAAACTCGGCCAACTCCGCGGACCTACGACGCTCGACCTTGCTTTCGGGGCCTTCATCCGGCAGATTGCCGCGCCGAGGGCCCATAGCTCAGTGGTAGAGCACCGGCCTTTTAAGCCGAGGGTCGAAGGTTCGAGACCTTCTGGGCTCACCCTCACTTCTGATAGAAGTCTCGCTCGCATCAGCAAATGACCCCGTCGTCCAGAGGCCTAGGACACCCGCCTTTCACGCAGGTAACACGGGTTCGAATCCCGTCGGGGTCGCGATTCGTTTAGAACCACCGCTCTCCATCGAGGAGTTGCCGGTGGTTCGATCGTTCTTCTCGCAATCATTTGCAGGGGTCCGGGTCGCGATTCGTTTGGAACCAGCCGCATCCACGAGCGAGCCGAGATCGATGTCTCCCGCGATCCGCCAGACCTGGCGCTTACCATCCGGCGTCCGTGCCGACGCGAACGTCAGCCCCCCCGGAAAGAGCGCGAGGAACGCTTCACGGCGATCGCTCTCGTTCGCGAGTGCGGCCCTGAGGTCGGCGAGCTTGGTTCGCGAGGTGGTTTCGATGTGCTTCACGAGCTTGGTCAGCTCTGCCGGCGTCTTCTTCGTCGCGACGATCTGAGCTTCGAGATGCTGAATGCGCGCGGAGCGCTGGCGCAGCTCGGTCACCAACTCGGGGACGTCGTCCGCGAGTGCAACGGCTTTCGCAAGTCGCTTTTGCTCGACGCGCATGTCTTGCAGCTCGCGTTCGAGCGTCGCGACGTCGGCATCGCGCTTCGGAAGCTGTGCTGTTAGCTGTTCGCGAATTTCCGCGAGGACTTCATCGAGCACGCGCTCAGTCAGCACATGACGCGAGACATAGTCTACGAGCGCGCCTTCGACGTCCTCCATGCGCTGGTAGACGGTGACCGGGCAAACCGCACTTCCGCGCTGATGGTGGCGCGAGCAAGCGTAGACCTTCACTCGCTCCATCCCGCCGCCGTAGACGCGCGTGCGGGCCGACAGGATTGCGCCGCCGCAGTGGGCGCACTTCGCGATCCCGGTAAGAGCGTAGCGAACCGGCGGCCGACCGACCGGCGCGCGCGGGCCTCGCGAGTTGAAGCGCTCTTGGGCTTCAAACCACACACCGTCTTCGACGATGCGCCACTCTGGGACGTCGATCGAGAGAACCTCATGCGGGTCCGCCTTCACTCGAACCGTCGCGCCGCCCTGCCGCACTTTCTTGATACGACCGTGAACGTAAACACCGCGATAGCGGGGGTTCAGCAATACCGTGCGGACCGCGCCGGGTGCCCACGATCCGCTCCCACGACGGCCCGCCGACGGCGCACGAACACCCTCGGCGTTCAGCCGGTGCGCAATGGCCTTGATTCCGAGATCCTCAAGGTACAGTTCGAAGATGCGGCGAACGATCTCGGCTTCGGCCTCGTTCACCACTGCAACGGTGTAGCGGCGCCCGGAACCATCCGTCTTGCGCTCCAGCGTGTATCCGAAGCACGCACCACCCGCGATGCGTCTTTCGCGGACACGCGAGCGCAGCGCTTCACGGGTGCGCGAGCGGATCGCTTCCAACTCCATCTGGTGGCCGGTGCCCTGGATGAACGTGGTCGCCTGATCGATCGCGTTCGCGAACAGCACCTCTTGCCCGCTCGAGTAGTAGAAAAGGCGGCAGCCCCGGTCGCGCACCAGGTCGCGAACGACGAGGGTCACTTCAATCGCATCACGGCCGAGTCGCGATTGGTCTCGGCAGACGATGATGTCGCCGCGCGCAGCGTCGGCGATCAGCTGGCGCAGCCCCGCGCGAGTCAGAAAGTCGTCGCCCGCGCGTCCGTCATCGACGTGATCGACCCGCACCTGCGCGTCAAAGCCCATCCGGTCGATGAACTCGTCGCACCCCTTCGTCTGAACGTCGAGGCTGAACTGTTGTTTGCCTTCGTCGTTCTTCGATCGACGACGATACGTGCGGATGGTCATAGTCGATTCCTAACGTTTCCAGGTTGGTGACCCATTCGATTCCTGCTCTCGTCTGGGCGCGGGTGCGGCGATCAAGCTCGCCGAGATCAACTCGTGGCGGACGATGTTACGTGCGAGCGCGCGAATGAACGGCCGGCCGTCTCCGACGTGGCGCAAGTCCAGCTGGGGCGCATCGCTCCGCCTGCTGGTCGGGTAAAGCGAGACAGTCGTATGAACTTGAGTGTTGTCATTGGCGACCTCGTGCGGTGACAGCTCAGGATCGACCTCTCGCTGCGCGACCTCGTTTCTCGCTTCGCTTCGAGAGGGCACTTCTGGGTCGAGCTTGTTCATTGCGTACCCCCAGGTCCTTGGCGAGCACGACGACCACGTACTGCGAGAGCGAGCGGAACTCGCGCGCGGCGGCCACTTCCAGTGCCCGTTTCAGCGGTGCCGGTAGTCGGATGGTGAGCGATGCATCCTGCGCCATGCGTGAGAATGTAAGACAATCGATTGCGGCAGGCAAGCGGCGTTGTGTCGGAGCTGCCCACGCTCACCGTTTTCTCTGGTGCGCGGAAATGGAGACGTGCGAACCAACCGTGCAGGGACGCTGAGGAGGATGGGGCGTAACGACAACCATGGGGGTTCTCCCGTGAAGCTAGTGGCGAGCCGCTAGTCGACGCGATCTCGATCATCACGCAGGCCGCCTGATCGCATTGAGAGCAGCTGGGACAACGAACAGCGCGCCGATGGCGAGGCCGCCGAACAGCGCTACGGATTTCAGCGACAGCGAGATGCCGGGCAGGATCTCCTCGACCGGTGGCCTTGGTGCCGGCGACGTCGGGCGGCCACCGAGAGCGACGAAGCTCTGGCGCCATTCGAGCAAGCGGCGTCGGTACTCGACCGCTTGATCGTACGAGCCGCGCCACATGCGATCGGTCCACGAGTGGGCGCGCTCGGCCCAGAAGTCGCCGAACTCGCGCTCGAACTCCTTCCACTGGAACATGAACGCTCCCTGGTAGCTCTTGTGCTCCCAATCGGTATCGCTGGGCGCGGGCTGCATCCAGCCGCGTACGATCCG
>JACCRC010000356.1 GCA_013813765.1 Deltaproteobacteria bacterium
CCCCTTTTCTGCGCGTGGCTATACTGCGCGGCGATGCCCGACTTGGTTGTTCGTTCGCGGCGGGTGGTGAGTGGGGGGCGAATCGCGCCGGCGGCCATTCACATCAGCGGCGGGCGGATCGAGCGGATCGTCGCCTGGGATGATGTTCCCGCCGGGGCGCCGCTCGACGATGTCGGCGAGCTCGTGGTGCTGCCGGGCATCGTCGACACGCACGTGCACCTCAACGAGCCGGGCCGCACCGAGTGGGAGGGCTTCGCCACCGCCACGCGCGCCGCGGCGATCGGCGGCGTGACCACGCTGGTCGACATGCCGCTGAACTCGATCCCGCCGACCACCACGCGCGAGGCGTTCGCAGCGAAGCGCGCGGCCGCGAAGGGGCAGTGCAGCGTCGATGTCGGGTTCTGGGGCGGCGTGGTGCCGGGCAACGAGAAGGAGCTCGCGGGCCTCGTCGCCGACGGCGTGCGCGGCTTCAAGTGCTTCCTCGTCGACAGCGGCGTCGAGGAGTTCGGCTGGTGCGGGGAGCGCGAGCTAGCCATCGCGATGCCGATCCTCGCCGGACTCGATCGGCCGCTGCTCGTGCACGCCGAGGTCGCGGGGCCAATCGATGCGGCGGCGCGTGCGCTCGTCGGCGCGAATCCGAACAAGTACGCCACGTACCTCGCGTCGCGGCCCGAAGGCGCCGAGGAGCAGGCGATCGCGATGGTCACCGGCCTGTGTCGCGCCACGAACGCGCGCACGCACATCGTCCATCACTCGGCCGCGAGCGCGCTGCCGCTACTCGCGGCGGCGAAGGCGCACGGGCTGCCGCTGACCGCGGAGACGTGTCCGCACTACCTGCACTTCACGGCCGAGCGCATCCCCGACGGTGCGACCGCGTTCAAGTGCGCACCTCCGATCCGCGACGCGGCGAATCGCGAAGAGCTGTGGAAGGCGCTCGCGGCGGGCACGCTCGATCTCGTCGCCAGCGATCACTCGCCGTGCACGCCGGCGCTCAAGGCGATCGAGGCTGGTGACTTCGTCGCCGCGTGGGGCGGTGTCTCCGGGCTGCAGCTCGCGCTGCCCGTGATCTGGACCGAGGCGCACGCGCGTGGCTTCTCGCTCGTCGACATCACGAGGTGGATGTGCGAGGGCCCGGCGCGACTCGCCGGCTTTCTCGGCCGCAAGGGCGCGATCGCCGAGGGCAACGACGCCGACCTCGTCATCTTCGACGACGCGGGCAGCACCAGAGTCCACGCGGACATGGTGCAGCACCGCCACAAGGTGACGCCGTACGCCGGAGAGACGCTGCGCGGCGCCGTCGTCGCAACCTACCTGCGCGGCACGAAGGTCGCCGAGGACGGGCGCGCCGTCGCCACCGAGCTGGGAGCACTGCTATGAGCGAGACCGCGTTCACCGACCTTCCCGATCTCGCGAGTGAAACCGTCGGCGGGGCCGCACTGCTCTGCAACGACGAGTTCTTCGCCGAGAAGGAGAACCTCCTCAAGCCCGCCGCGGCGGTGTGGAAGGACCACGTCTACACGGATCGCGGCAAGTGGATGGACGGCTGGGAGACGCGACGCTACCGGCCCGTTGACGGCGTCGCGCCCGGCCCCGACTCGAGCGTCCACGACTGGTGCATCGTCCGCCTCGGGCTACCCGGGGTGATCCGCGGCGTCGTGATCGACACCGCGTGGTTTCGCGGCAACTACCCGGCATCGGCGGCGCTGTACGCGACCGAGCTCGACGATTCTCTCGATCTGCGCGCGCTCGACTCCGCGACGTGGACGGAGATCCTGCCGCGCAGTGATCTCAAGGGCGATCACAAGAACACGTTCGCGATCGACGACGGCAAGCGGTACACGCACCTGCGACTCGAGATCTTCCCCGACGGTGGCGTCGCGCGATTGCGCGTGCACGGCGATGCCGTGCCGCAGTGGGCGAAGCTCCGCGCGCTCGGTGGCCCGATCGATCTCGCAGCGCTCGAGAACGGCGCCGTCGTCGAGACCTGCAGCGACATGTTCTTCGGCTCGCGCAACAACCTCATCAAGGACGGTCCGTCGCTGTCGATGGCGGATGGCTGGGAGACCCGGCGCCGTCGCGGTCCCGGCCACGACTGGGCGATCATCCGCCTCGCCACCGCGGGGATGATCGATCGCCTGCTGCTCGACACGTCGCACTTCAAGGGCAACGCACCCGCGCTCGCGAAGGTGGAGGGCGTGCACGCACCTGGCGTCGCGGCCGACAAGCTCGACGGCTGGCGCACGCTGATCTCCACGCCGCTGCAGGCGCACACGCGCCACGTCTTCGACGATCAGCTGCGCCGCGTCGGTCCCGTCACGCACCTGCGGCTCAGCGTGTATCCGTGCGGCGGCATCGCACGGCTGCGGGCATGGGGAACGGTCGCGCACGACGCACCCGCCGGCCTCGGTCTGCTCAACGCGCTGTCCACCGACGACGCGCGGGCGGCGCTCCGTCGCTGCAACGGCTCTCCGGTGTGGGCCGAGATGATGGAGCGCGCGCGTCCGTTCGAGGACGTGCCCGCGCTGCTGCGGATCGCCGAGCGGATCTGGTGGTCGCTCGGCGAGACCGATCATCGCGATGCGTTCGCGGCGCACCCGAAGATCGGCGAAGCGAAGGTCCCCGCGAGCGGCGACGCGACGTGGTCCACCGACGAGCAGCGCTCGGCCGGCGCCGCCGCTGCCCAGACCCTCTCGCGCCTCGCGGAGCAGAACCGCGCGTACGAGGCGAAGCACGGCTTCATCTTCATCGTGTGCGCGACCGGCCGCAGTGCCGACACGATGCTTGCAGACCTCGATGCGCGTATCGGCAACAGCGCCGCCGTCGAGCTGCGCACCGCCGCGGAGGAGCAGGCCAAGATCACGCGGCTTCGCCTCATCAAGTTGATCGGAGAGCTATGATCACGACGCACGTCCTCGACACGTCCATCGGCAAGCCCGGGCAGCACATCGCGGTCGAGCTCGAGCGCGACGACAAGGGCATCTGGCACCTTGTCGGCGCTGGCATCACGGATGCGGATGGCCGCCTGCGCACGCTGACTCCGGAGGGTCCGGTGATGCCGGCTCGGTATCGAATCCGGTTCCAGACCGCCGCGTACTTCGCCGCGCAGAACGTCCCCGCGTTCTTCCCGGTGGTCGAGATTCAGTTCAGCGTCGTCGACGGAGCTACGCACTATCACGTACCCCTCTTGCTGTCGCCTTACGGGTTCTCGACGTACCGCGGCAGCTGACCGGATGATACAACGCGGACCATGTCGGTCCGCACCACGCTCTCCGAGAAGAAGCTGTCCAAGGCCCTCGATCGCGTCCACAAGTCGCAGAAAGAGGTGTTCGAGCTCTACCCGGGGGACTCCGGTGCGCGGCAGCCCGTGCACACCGTCTACGGCGGCGCGCACCTGTTCACCGCGGAGACCGCGAAGAAGCTCGGCGACCTCGCGATGCGCTCGATGGACATCTACGCACCCGATGCCTCGACGTTCGCCGAGGCGATCGGTCTCTCCGGCTCGCTCGGCCCGAAGGTCTACGAGCGCGTGAAGGAGAAGCTCAAGCGCGAGGCCGTCGAGGACTTCCGCATCGACTTCGAGGATGGCTACGGCAATCGCTCCGACGAGGAAGAGGACGGCCACGCCGCCGCCGCTGCGCACCAGGTCGCGACCGGCCTGCAGGCCAGCTCGCTGCCGCCGTTCCTCGGCATTCGCATCAAGCCGCTCACGCGCGATCTCGCGGCCCGCTCGTTCCGCACGCTCGACATCTTCGTCACCGAGCTGCTCGAGAAGTCCGGCGGCAAGTTCCCCGAGAACTTCGTCGTGACGCTGCCGAAGATCATGGACAAGTCCGACGTCGAGGCGCTCGTCGAGGTGTTCGAGCTGCTCGAGGATCGTCTCGACCTGCCGCACCGCACGCTGAAGATGGAGTTCATGGTCGAGACCACGCAGTCGATCTTCGACTCGCAGGGTCGCACCGCGCTGCCGCGCTTCCACCAGGCCGCCGATGGCCGCCTCACCGGCGCGCACTTCGGAACGTACGACTACACCGCGAACTGCGACATCACCGCCGCGCACCAGAAGATGCGCCACCCCGCGTGCGACTTCGCGAAGCACGTGATGAAGGTGACGTTCGCCGGCACCGGCGTGATGCTCTCCGACGGCGCCACGAACATCATGCCCGTGCCCGTGCACAAGGGTCAGGACCTGTCCGATCTACAGAAGCGCGATAACCGCAACGCGATCTACGCCGCGTGGCGCCTGCACGCCGATGACGTCCGTCATTCGCTCGTGAACGGCTACTACCAGGGCTGGGACCTCCACCCCGGCCAGCTGCCGACGCGCTACGGCGCGGTCTACGGCTTCTTCCTGGACGGCCTGCAGCCCGCCTCCGACCGCCTGAAGAACTTCGTCGACAAGGCCGCCCAGGCCACGCTCGTCGGCGACATCTTCGACGACGCGGCAACCGGGCAGGGCCTCCTCAACTACTTCCTGCGCGGCATCGCCTGCGGCGCGGTCACCGAGGACGAGGCCCTGGCGACCGGCCTGTCGCTCGAGGAGATCCGCTCCAAGTCGTTCGTGAAGATCATGGCGGCGCGTCGGGCTCCGAAGACCTGATCGGATCGACGACACCGATCGAGCACTCGCCATCGGGTGCGATGCCGGTGCACTCCTTCTCGCGCAGCCTGTACCAGCGGTCGTTCACCTTGATCGCGACCCGATACGTCTTGAGCGCGGCCGCGATCCGGAACACCCCGTTGTCGTCGGTCTCGCCGCGGACGACGTCGCTGGACCTCGCGCACGGCGTCGTCTTGGACGCCCCCGACGGATAGCGGCAGATCTCGACCGCGGCCCCTGCCACCGGCACGCCGCGATCGTGAACCGTCCCGGTGATCGTGCCGCGGGAGATCTCGATCCCGATCGGTAACTTGTCGGGACCCGCGCCGACCACGAGGATCGCGGTGACGTCGCCACTGATCGCGGGGATCGATCCCGGCGGGTACGTCGTCGCGCTGCCGTCGGGATTCACGATCGCGATCCCCTTCGTGGGATCGGTCGCCCACAGCCGGCCTCGCGCGTCGATCACCGGCCCCACCTTCGCGCGCGCCGGTGTCTTCGTCGGCGTGAACGTCAGCACGCCATCGGCGTTCGTTCGCACCAGCGTGTCGCCGCCGAGGCAGCCAACTCCATGCAGCTCCCCCGCGACAAACCGGCCGCGTGCGAGGCCGTCCTTCGGCACCAGCTCGGCGGTGACCTTGCCGTCCGTGGCGACGCGCACGAGGTACGTGCAGCCGAGCAGCCAGAGCTCCCCCGTGGGCGACACGATGGTCTGCGTCCAGCGTGGAGCACCGGTCCCGATTCGCTTCGCGAGCTCATCCGTGTCGACGATCGGCTTCCAGCGTTTATTATCGAGCACGAGGATCGAGTGCATCCTCGTGACGAACAACCGGCCGCTGCCGTCGAAGTCGAGGGACTCCATGTGCTCCGGGGTTCCGAGCGGCGGCGCGGCTTCCCACGTCGTGCCGGAGAGCTTCCACACTCCGTTCACGCTCCCTGCCCAGATCGTTCCATCCGGCGCGACCGCGAGCTCGCTCACGTACAGCGGGCCCCCCTTGCCAGCGAGATCCTCGAGCTGATCGCCGCGAACGCGCTGCAGCTTCGCGCCCGCCACGAGCAGCGAGCCGTCGCTCGCCAGTGTGAGCCGGCGCACCCGGGCATCGGGAAACCGCGTGAGCGTCACGGCATCGCCGTCGATCGTGACCAGGCCCACCTTGTTGACCCAGATGTAGGCCGGCCCCAGCGCGAACGCGGGCTCTGGAACCGCCACCACCGGAACCATCAGCCCGCTCGTCTCCGCGGTCCTCAGCGCTGCGAGGACTTCGGTCTGGCTGCGGTGCAGCGCCATTCGCCAGTCGTCGCGTGCGTCCGACTTCTCGGCTCCGGTGATCGCCCCGCTCCCCGACGACCCGGCGGGAGCGTCCTTGTTGCCACACGCAGCGACCGCGAACAGGATCGCCACCCGCAGCCGCCCGCTCATGCCCCTATCGTAGGGGGCAACCGGCCCAACCCACGAGCATCTGCGGGCATTTCCACCTCGACGCTTGCGGTGGCGGTCCGTCTCGGGTAACTACGAGCCCTCACGGCGGTCGTAGCTCAGTTGGTAGAGCGCCAGGTTGTGGTCCTGGATGTCGCGGGTTCAAGCCCCGTCGATCGCCCCGAAAAATCCGTTACCTACGCAGCGGCCTGCTTCTTCCGCCGTTTCTGCTGCCACCGGGCTGCCACGCCGGACGAACCGAACACCGCCGCGATGGCGTTGCGCTTGTCGTCCTCGCCCACGTCGATGTAGCGCATCGTCGTGGAGATCGCCGCGTGCCCCATCAGGTCGCGCAGCACGGGCAGCGGGACCTTCCGAGCCATCACTGTTCCAAACGTGTGTCGCAGACAGTGGAGCGGCTTCGGCGGACGCGCCACCCCGGCCCGGGCGTACATCTCGTTCACGATCTCGCTCATCCGGTCGTACGTGACGAACGCGCCGTCGTTCTCCGCGATCACCCACAGGCCGTGGCGCGGTAGCTCTGTCAGCGACGCCAGAAGGCGAGGCGACAGCGGAACCGTCCGCGTCTTGTTGTGCTTCGGCGCGACGCTCTCGTTCGTCATCTTGCGAGCGCACGCCGCACGGTCAGCCGGCCGTCCTTGAGATCAGTCCATTGCAGGCCGCGGATCTCACCGACCCGCAAGCCCGCTTCGGACGCGAGGAGGATCGCGACGCGATAGCGCGTGTCCTCGACCACGTCGGGATGGAGCAACTTCTCGACGTCCCCAGGATCGACGGCGCGGATCTCCGCGACCAAGCCATCGAGCTTGAACCGGAGCTTCGAGCGCTCGCCCTTCACGTACTTGATCATCGTCGAAAGAACGGCGAGCTGGTTGTTCACCGTCGTCACCGCCATCCCGCGATCGAGCTCGCTGCGAGCAAACGTGTCGACGTCGGTCTGCTTCAAGGCCTCGATCGTCATGTCGCCGAAGAACGGCAACAGCCGACTGTCGAGGACCCTGCGCTTCTCGCGCTTCTCGCTCGGCTTCTGCCCAGGCTTGTACGTCTCGAGGAACGTCGTTGCATGCTCTCGGATCGTCTTCGGCACCTCCACTGCCGAGGCCGGCGGCGGCGCGATCGGCTTGCCCGCGAGGGCAACGCTTATCGCGCGGCGTTCGGCCGCTTGTGCACCGAGCTTGGACTGAGGCAGGTCGTGATACGGCCCGGCGATTCCCGGCGTCCCGAACACGCGCTCACGTCTTCCATCGGCAAATTGAACGACGGTTCGGAAGAACCACCGTCCGGTTCGCATGTCGCGCTTGACTGGCATCGTTACTGCCCTTCCTGCGCGCTCCGCGAACGACCACACGAGTCCAACCATCGCATGACCGCCGCCTTCCGGAAACGCAAAACCTTGCCGATCCGACGATGTGGGATCTCGTTCCGCGCGCATGCCGCGTAGATCGCGTTGCGACCAAGGCCGAGGAGCGCCATCACACCGCGGGCGTCGAGAACTTCATCGAGATCTCCATTGATGTCGGCCGCGGGGCGCTATTCGTTGCGCCTTGCCATCGGCACTACCAGACCAGGAACACCGCGAGGATCGCGGCGGCGGTCAGCCACGGTGCGCGGCGCGTGACAGAGCCGATGGCGCGCACGGTGCCGCGGACGAACTTGGTGACTGTGCAGACGATGTCCTCGAACATGGGATGGTCCTCAAAGATATGGGCGCGCTGGAGCCCACTTCTCACGACGTGAGTTGATCTCCGTCGGTTAGCAGTGCAAATCCGATGGCGTTGCAACCAGATGGATCTGGTCGTTCTGGCCCGCGACGCGTTCAAGCGCGAGGGTGTCGTAGATTCCTGGCACGTCGGTTGCGTCACCACCTCGACGCCTGCACCCCCCAGCAGCCCTGATCGGACTTGCCCGAAAGACGCCCTGGATTGGGTATCGCCTTTGGCCTCGGACTGACCCGCAGCATCTGAACGGCGGCTGAACTGCTCAACGGAGACAAGGGGTGTATTTGGCTGCGGGCCAAGCCCGCGCGACGCTCGATCGTTCGCCCTTCGTGGTGACGCCGCATTTGCGGCGATTCATTGGTGACGCGGTCATAGGCGTCTCCGGGAGGGATCGACCGCGGCGCCATCGGCCTTCTCCTCGAGCGCGGAGATCATCGCTGTCCACGTCCAGGCAGCACGCTGGGAACTTCGCTTGAGTCCACGCTCGGTCCGAGCGACTGCTGACCACGAAAACACCCGGGTGATCCGAGCTTCGCCTCATCCGCCAATCGCATAAGAGCGTCTAGGAGGCTCCGAGCAGCGGGTGCTCACGTATGCGCTTTTCTGCACCGGGCATGGGTGCAGCGCAATGATGCACCATGGTCGGACTCGTTCACGCGCGATCGATAGACGGTGGGGATATCCCTGCCGCTGCCGGCAAGGAAGACCAGCGCCGCGCTAGAGTCACGCGACGACATGAACAAGTCGGGCGTGGGAGAGACCGCGGTGTCATTGCCGAGCGGTGGCGGCGCACTCGCGGGGATGGGCGAGAGCTTCTCGGCGGATCTGCACACCGGCACCGGCAACATGACGGTACCGATCGCGGTTCCACCCGGTAGGCTCGCGCCCGAGCTTCAGCTGGTCTACAGCACCGGGAACGGTAACGGCCTGTTCGGGATGGGCTGGGCACTCTCGATCCCGGGCGTCGCTCGTGACACCGCTGGACGTTTGCCCCGGTATGACCGCGACGACCGCTTCGTACTCTCCGGCATGGAGCGGCTCGTGCCGATCGGTGGCGCCGATGCGGTGACGCGATATCAGCCGCGCACCGAGGGTGCATTCGCGCGAATCGAGCACCGAGAGGCGGAGCTCGACGACTACTGGGAGGTCCGGACCAAGGGCGGCCTGGTAAGTCGCTACGGCCACGCGGGCGCACGCGGAATGGACTCGGCGACGGTGCGGAACCCGAGCGATGCGCGTCAGGTGTTCGCATGGCAGCTGACCTCGACGACGGATGCGTTCGGAAACCTCGTCGAGTACGCGTACGAGCGCGACGCCGTGACCCGAGCCGGTCCGCACGAGTGGGATCAGCTCCGGCTGTCGCAGATCCGCTACGCGGACTACGGCCCGCGCAGTGCTCCGCAGTTTCTCGTGACCGTCGACTTCATCCACGAAGATCGACCCGATCCTTTCTCGAACCGGCGCGCCGGGTTCGAGATCCGGACGACCAAGCGGTGTGCGCGGATCGAGGTGCGGACTCACGCGGAAGAGACGCGCCTCGCTCGCGTGTATCGCTTGTTCTACGACGACCAGCTCGCGCCGGAGTCGGCTGCGCGGAACGCGCTGTCGCTGTTGCGGCGGATCCAGGTGGAGGGTGTCGACGGCGACACCCGCGAGGCACTCCCACCCTTGGAGCTCCATTACACCGGCTTTCACCCGGAGCGGCGGGTCTACGGGCCGCTGATAGGGCCGACGACCGAGCGGGAGGTTCCGGAGCGCTCGCTCGCGCATCCCGACTTCGAGCTCGCAGATCTATTCGGGCGCGGTCTGCCTGACGTCGTGCAGATCAGCAGAAACGGAAGCCGCTACTGGAAGAACCTCGGCGGTGGACGGTTCGATGTCCCGCGGACGTTTGCCGGAACGCCGCCGGGCCTCGCGCTCGGTGATCGCGGTGTCTTGCTCGCCGACATGGACGGCGATGGCCACGTCGACATGCTGGTGAGCTCGGCGCCCTTGGCCGGGTACGTGCCGCTCGCCCCCGAGCAGACGGCGGACCGCGCGGCGTTTCGTGCCTACCGCGCCGCGCCGCCGTTCTCGTTCGAGGATCCCGAGGTGCGGCTCCTCGATCTCGACGGCAATGGCGTCACCGATGCACTGCGAACGGGCGCGGCCTTCGAGCTGTACTTCCACGATCGCGAACACGGTTGGACAAGCACAGAAACACGCGAGCGCGGCCCGATCGATCGCTTCCCCGACGTTCGATTCAGCGATCGGCGCGTCAAGCTCGCAGACATGACCGGGGACGGCTTGATCGACATCGTGCTCGTCGATCAAGGTCGGGTCGACTACTGGCCCTACCTCGGCAATGGCCGCTGGGGTGAGCGCGTCACGATGAGCGGAGAGCTTGCGTTTCCGGATGCGGCGAGCCTAGGCGGAATCGGCTTCGATCCGGATCGACTGCTGGTGGGAGATATCGACGGCGACGGCGTGGCGGACCTGGTCTACGTCGAGCACCACCGCTGCACGATCTGGCTCAACCAGAGCGGCAATGGCTGGAGCCAGCCGATCACCGTCAACGGCACGCCTCCGGTCAGCCACATCGACAGCGTGCGCATCGCCGACGTGCTCGGCACCGGGGCGCCGGGGATCCTCTGGAGCTACGATCTCGGCGCGGTCGCCGATAGCAGCTACAAGTTCCTCGATCTCACGGGCGGGACCAAGCCGTACCTCCTGTCGGAGCGCGACAACCACTCGGGCGCGCGCACGCGGATCGAGTACGCATCGTCGACTCACTACCGCCTCGAAGACGAACGGAGCCTCGATCCCGAGCGGCAGTGGCGCGGTCGGCTGCCGTTCCCGGTCCAAGTCGTTGCGAAGGTCGAGACCATCGACGAGCTGTCCGGCGGGAAGCGCGTCACCGAGCACCGCTATCACCAGGGCCACTGGGACCCCGGTGAGCGCGAGTTTCGCGGCTTCGGCTTGGTGGAGCAGCTCGACACCGAGACCTTCGCTCGCTACCACCAGCCGGCCGCGGGGAGCTGGCCGCCCACGCACGATCACCAGCGCACCCTCCCTGGTTGGGGCGGCGAATCGGAGTCTGGACTCGGGCGCGTCAGCACCGACCCGGGCGTGCCCGTGTTCGCGGCCGTCGAGCCGCTGCGCTTCTCGCCTCCGACGCTGACCCGTACCTGGTTTCACCAAGGCGAGGTCGAAGACAGCGCCGGCATCCGGAGCGAAGGGTCCCTGGCCGGTGCCGCCCTTGGTGACCCGGCCATGCTGGCGACGACGCTGCGTACCGAGCTGCGGGAGATCGAACGTGCCGCGGCGCTCGACGGGAGCCACGAAAGGCTCGCGCTCGCCCTGCGCGCGCTGCGCGGCTCGATCCTGCGCAGCGAGCTCTACGCGCTCGATGGTTCGGCGCGACAACACCGACCGTACTCGGTCACCGAAACGCTGTACGACGTACGAGAGATCGCGACGTCGGCAGGACTGGGCGAGACGATCGAGCGCGTGTACGCTGCGCTCCAGATCGCGAACCGCACGACCGAGTGGGAACGCGGCGACGAACCGATGACCCGGTTGTCGTTCGTCGGCGGTCACGACGAATACGGAATGCCGCGATCTCAGCTCGAGATCGCGGTGCCACGCGGGCGCGACCCGTTGGTGTCACTCGCAGATCCGCCGCCGGAGCCGTACCTCGCGAAGTACGCCGTCACCGAGTACGCGCGCCGTGATGATAGCGAGCGCTACATCGTCGAACGCGTCGCGCGCACGACGGAGTACGAGATCATCGATGATGGCCGCGCGAGCGCGCTCGCATTGCGCGACGCCGTGTTCGCCGGCATTGCAGAGGCGCGCGTGATCGGTCACGCACGCGCGTACTACGACGGTGATGCATTCGTCGGCTTGCCGCTCGGGCAGCTCGGCGACTTCGGCGCGGCCGTGCGGGGAGAAGCCCTGATGTTCGAGGATGCGTTCCTCGCCGGCACCTCTCGGCCTCCTTACCTGGACCCAACACAGACGACATGGTTGGCCGAGTACCCGGCTCGATTTCGTGCCGAGCTGTCACCGCTCGCAGGCTACGCCCACCACACGGACAGCGACGTACCTGGCTCGCCCGGCGGCTACTATGCGGTGGCAGCGCGCCACCGCTACGACTTTCACGATGCCGGCGCCATCGCACGCGGCAACGTCCGCGCGAGTCGCGATCCGCTTGGAGCCGAGACCAGAGTCGAGCGAGATCCCTACGATCTGTTCGCGGTTCGCGTGACCGATGCGCTGGGTCTCGAGACGATCGCGACGCACGACTACCGCGCGATGCAGGCGGCGACGATCACCGATCCGAACGGCACGACGACCGGCGCGACCTATTCACCCGCCGGCCTCGTCACGAGCAAGTACGTACGCGGCGAGCACGGCGAAGGAGACGTCGCGCATCCCAGCGTTCGGTTCGTCTACGACCTGCACGCGTTCGCGGAGCGCAAGCAGCCGATCAGCATCAGGACGATCCGGCGCGTCCACCGCGACTCCGAGCTCGACGTTCCGGCAGACCGCCGTGATGACACGATCGAGCGCATCGAGTACTCCGACGGTTTCGGGCGCCTGCTGCAGGCCCGCGCCCAGGCCGAAGAACTGTTGTTCGGAGATGACGTCTTCGGCCGCGGCACGCTCGCCACGTCCTCGATCACGGGGCGCGGGGCGCCGGACCATGTCGTGGTGAGCGGCTGGCAGACGCATGACAACAAAGGCCGCGTCGTCGAGAAGTACGAGCCGTTCTTCTCGCGCGGCTGGGACTATCAGGTCTCCGCCGACACTCAACGCGGGCAGAAGACGCAGCTGTTCTACGATCCGTGTGGCCACCTGGTGCGCACGGTCAACCCCGACGGCTCGGAGCAGCTCGTCGTCCGCGGCATCCCGGCACATCTCGCCGCCCCCGGGGAATATCACCCCACGCCCTGGGAAGCCTACACGTACGACGCCAACGACAACGCCGGGCGCACGCACGAGACTGCGGCGGGCTCGTTCGCGGGCCACTGGAACACGCCGTCGAGCCTGACCGTCGACGCGCTTGGCCGACCGGTGACCGCTGTCGCGCGCAACGGGCCGGATCCGTCGGACTGGATCACGACGAGATCCTCATACGACCTCCGCGGAAACGTAGTCACCCTGATCGACGGGCTCGGCCGTGCCGCGTTCCGATCCACCTTCGATCTGGCCAACCGCCGCTGGCGCGTGGAGTCGATCGACGCCGGTCGCCGCGACACCGTGCCCGACGTCATCGGCGCTCCGGTCGAGAGCCGGGATGCGAGGGGTGCGCTGTCGCTCGCTAGCTATGATGCCGCGCATCGGCCGCGCCACATGTGGGCGCGCGACGATGCGGCCGCCCCGGTGACGCTCCGCGAGCGCAACACCTACGGCGACGAAGGCGACCGCGTGGTGGCGCGCGCGGCGAATCTGATCGGGAGGCTCGTCGAGCAGCACGACGGCACCGGTGTCCTTGCCATTCACGCGTGCGACTTCACGGGCAACATCACGTCGAAGTCGCGGCGCATGATCGCGGATGCCGCGCTGACGAAGACCTTCGCTGGCGCGGAGAGCCGAGCCTGGCGCATCGAGCCATTCGTCGTCGACTGGGAGCCGGGACCCGGCTCGACGCCCGGCGACGTCGACGCGTCACTACTCGAGGCCACCCGCTACGAAACCGACGCGAGCTACGACGGCCTGGGGCGCGCGAAGATCGTGCAGCTCCCGCGCGATGTCCAGGGTGGGCGCAAGACGGTCATCCCCTCGTACAACAGTGCCGGGGCGCTGGAACAGGTCGCGATCGACGACGAGCCCTATGTCGAGCGCATCGCGTACGATGCCGGTGGGCGTCGAACCTTGATTGCGTACGGCAACGGAGTCATGACGCGCTCCGCATACGATCCGCGCACGTTCCGGCTGCAGCGGATGCGAAGCGAGCGGTACGTCAAACCCGACGCGCTGACCTACGCATCCCAAGGCCACGTGGTGCAAGACACTGCCTACGCCTACGACCTCTCCGGAAACGTCCTGTCGATCACCGACCGCGCGCCCGGGTCGGGTACCTCGGGCCAACCGGACGAGCTGATCCGAGCGTTCGAGTACGACCCGATCTATCGCCTGACGCGGGCCACCGGCAGGGAGTGCGATCTGCCGAGCGACGCTCCTCCGTGGCTGGATCAACCTCGCGGTACGGATCTGACGAGGACGCGCGGGTACACCGAGCGCTACCAGTACGACGTCGCGGGGAATCTACGGCTGCTCTCGCATCACGCCACGACGGGTGGTGGCTACGTGCGCGAGCTCGGCGTGGAACCGACGAGCAATCGCTTGAACGCGGTACGCATCGGCGCGACAACGCTGTCGTACGCCGCCGACGCCAACGGGAACACGCTCGCGGAGTCCGCGTCTCGTCACTTCGAATGGGGCTTCGGCGACCAGCTCAAGGCGTTTCGCACCCAGCCGGGAACCGCCGAGCCCTCGGTGCATGCGCAGTACCTGTACGACGGCGCCGGCCAACGCGCGAAGAAGCTCGTGCGCAAGCAGGGCGGCTCGATCGAGGTCACGCACTACATCGACGGTGCGTTCGAGCACCACCGGTGGGCGAGCGGCGAGAACAACCACGTTCACCTCGCCGACGACCTCCAACGCATCGCGCTCGTTCGCGTGGGCGTCGCCGCGCCCGGCGACGCCTCCCCCGCCGTGCAGTACCAGCTCGGCGACCACCTCGGCAGCAGCGCCGTCGTGCTTGATAACTCCGGTGCGCTCGTGAAGCGCGAGGAATTCACGCCCTACGGCGAGACCAGCTTCGGTGGCTTCGCGCGGAAACGCTACCGGTTCACCGGAATGGAGCGTGACGAGGAGAGCGGGCTCGCCTATCACGGCGCGCGCTACTACGCGTCGTGGATTGCACGGTGGGCGAGCCCGGATCCGGCGGGGCCGATCGACGGGCTGAACGCGTTCGCTTATGCCCGTAACAACCCGATCGGCAGACACGATCGGGGCGGGCGCGACTCCGCGACGTTCAGTGAGGGCGTCCGCGAGAGGGATCCCTCGATGGAGCCAGGTGACTCGGGCCTGGCGTGGGACCCGAGGCGCAACACCTGGCTGTTGAACGACGAGGCAACCGGTAAATGGTTCCAGTGGCGAGGCGGCGGGTGGTTCGAGGACGCCTCGGAGTACCTGTACATCCAAGACACGAAGCCACGGGACCTGTCGAAGCAATCGTTCTTCGAGAAGGAGCTCGACTTCGCCTTCGGCGTCGCCAAGTCGGGCGCGAAGGCGGTGAGCGGCCTGTACCACATGGTCCGGCACCCGGTTCAGACGACCGAGGGACTGATTCGCTTGACGGACTACGTGATCACCCACCCGATCCAGAGCGCGAAAGCCGTCGGCAACGCCATCTATGATCGCGGCGCACAGATCTGGTCGGGCGACTTCGTAGCTCTCGGCGAGACCTCCGGTGACATCCTGCAACTCTTCCTCACGCCCGGGGCAGGCGCCGACGACGCGGCAACTATCGGTGGTCGCGTCGCCGCCGCCGAAGCGAAGCGACTCGCTGCCGGAGCCGAGCGGGCCGCCGCAAGGGGCACCGGAGGGGCCGTCGAGGCTGCACCCAGGGCTCCGTTCCAGGTCACGCCAGAAGGAGTGGCGCTGCCGGGTGAAGGCAAGTACCAGATCCCTTCGCGCTTCGTGGAGAATCCGCACCGCACCGGCAGCTATGGGGAGATCGTCGATGGGAAGTTTGTTGAGAGACTCAGAATCGATCCGCCCACGCCACCCGGAACGAAGGGTCCAAACTACAGTCACTACCATCTCGATGGAGGCCGGACCCACTACAGCCCGCGACCTGGGGATCGGAACCCGGGGTTCCCACGATGAGCCGCCAGTTTGAAGATCTGCCATGGCACGACGCGGTCATCCTGGCGGTCGAGATAGATCGCAGACGGCCAGGAGCTGCGGACGAGGTTTGTGTCTCGATGCTCTGGCCCAATGATCGACGTTCGCAGATAAGGTTCCTTGAATGCTACGCGCTTGAGGCGAGGATGAACTTTGGCGTCGTCGTTGCCGCCGAGACGGTGAGGTCGGCGATCGAGCGCACCGACACCGACGAGCTGCGACGAATCCGAGGCAAGTGGCACGCCTTGGGGGTGGATCTCCCTGCGCTGAAGAGCTTCACCATCGAGACGAATTCCACGGCCAGCGAGATCACGATCTCGGCGTGCGCCTGGCACGAGCAGCTCGAGGAGTGAGCGCACTGCCAGTCGACGGGAGGTACGGAGCCCCCCGCGCCGCGTGCAGGAACGGACCTCGCCGTCGATGCAGCGGGCAACGTGCATCCGACCACTCCACCGTCCGGCGCGTCCACGTTCGGGGATGTCAATCAAGCGCCGCTAACGGGCCACTATCACCAGATCCCAGAGGGCACTCCAATGCCCGAGGGGGTATCGGTCAGGGCAGACGGCGTGGATGTTGGCGGCCCCTATCCTCCAACGCATCACACAATCTATCCAAATCGAACGATGCCCTTCTCGGAGTTCGTGGAGAAGTTCATGAACCTGCCATGGGTGTATGGGGGAAAAAAATGAAGAACACGGCGAGCACATGACCACTGACGCAGATGACATCTTGTGGAGGAACCTCCATCTGGCCGAGAACGGATACTTCGATGCCAGGCTCAAGCTCCTTGCAAATGCTGCGGACGTGGATCGCGCTCATCGACAGAGCGCTCGGTATCCCGCACGAGCGCGGTACGGCACTGCGCGTCTTGGCGATCTCCGTAGAGTCAAAGGTCCTGGGACACATGTCCAGGTTGGTGGCTCTCGCTGCGGTCGGTCACTCCGATATCGCGCTGGTGCGGTCGATCATCGTGTCTGTGCGCAAGGACTGGCTGCTTGCCAATATTGAACCGCTTGTCGTCCCGCTCTTGGACCAGGGCACGGGCGAAGAATACAGGCGAATTGCCGAGCTGTATGAACAGATAGATCCGGTACTTCTCCAGTCTCATCTGGCGCGCTGTGCGGCGCACCACGACGAGGAGGTACGCGAAATTGCGTACGACTACACGACGTCTCCTGTTGGCTCAGATGCCTGATCAGATGGAGAACCTGAATGCCATACGTTGAGGAAACGTTCGTGCCGCGGCGCGCAGTGTCTGGAGGTCACGGAGAGCACGGGGCCGGCGCGCCCGCAACTGGCGTCGTCGAACGGCTCCACGCCGAGCTCGCGACGGTCGGAGTCGTCACCGCAGGAACGGCGGATGGCTTCGGAACTGCGACTGCCGTTGCCCTGACCGAGTTTCAGCGGCGCTACCGCTTGCCGGAGCACGGCAACCTCGATCCGACGACCGGCGGTGTGCTGGCGCTTGCGGCGCTGGTTGCAACGAGCGAGGAACCCGCTCGACTCGCTGCGGAGCTCGGCGAGGCGCGAGGGCGGGTCGCGGACTCACTGGAGTACGATCGTTGGCTGGCTCGCTTCGCGATAGCTGCTGGCGCGTTCGACGTCGCTGCAGCGGTGGGCACCCGGATCGAAGATCTGTGGGGCCGCGATTTCTCGGCCGTCCTCGACGGCGGACGCGCGGCCGAGCCCGAAGTGCCGTTTCCGGAGAACTACTATACGTATCGCTACCCGCTGATGGCGCAGACCGACATCGACGAGCTTCGCCGGATGCGAACCGCTGGAAGCACCGGGCGCATCATCTTCATGCGGCCGATGCAGCCCGGAGCCTCGACTCGCGATCTGCCGGCAGTCGAACCGCCACCACCACTCGATCCGCCACCGGAGCCGCAGGATCCGCCCGATGGAGAGCAATCGCTTCGGCTCGCCAACGCAGCGGAGGCGTGGCTTGCGGCGGTGGAGGCGTGGCAGGTCGGCAACGCGGAGCTCGCGAAGCGACGTTACGCGACGGCGGCCGCCGCCTACGAGACGTGTCAGCGCGCGGCGCTCGCGTACTTCGCGTGGAATCCGCTCTATCACGTCAGCTACACCACCTCGACGCTGGCTCGACGCGTAGACGAGCTGCTCTGGCTACTCGCGGGGGGCCGGCAGAGCTGGCCGCAGTTGTGGCAACACATCGAGTGGCGGCGCCAGCTGATATCGCTTGGCGAGTTGCTGGATGTCGACTGGATCGATCCGTTCAGGACTCCGCCGATCCGCGCGGGAGGCGCGATCTACGAGACCCTGCGAGCGAACCTGGTCGGCGTCGACGGGCCGACGAACCCGAGTACGCGGATCTCGCTCCTCGATGGGCGAATGCTCGTCCTCGCGACCGTGCTGGTTCCGCTCGCGCGAGGCGAGGCGAATCGGCTCCGACGCCAGTACGCCGCCGCCCGGCGCGACTTCGAGCTGGTGCTACGGCGCCGGATCCCCGACCCTCGAGCCGACAGCCGCGATGCACTGCAGCTCACCCCGGGCCTCTTGTGCGAGCGCATCGAGGTCCCGTTCGCGCGGCTGATGTTGATCGAGACGCTGCTCGAGCAGGCGGAGACGCAGTACAAGGCCCGCACACGCGTCGAGGATCTCCCCGAGGCCGAGCGGCAGGCAGCGACGGACCGGCTCGGTGTGATCGCGGCGGATCTCGCGGCCCGGCTGGTCCCCGCGGACCCGCAGCCTGGTGCGGTACCGCTGCAACACCTGACGGCGGCGATCACCTACGCGGAGGTGTTTGCGACGATCGAGCACGATGGCGAGTACGCGCAGCGCGCAACGCAGGCACTCGACGATCTGTCGGCCGCGGTTGGAGCCGTGGCGGTCGCCGGAGGGACGGCCGAAGTTCAGGCGGCGGCGCGCGGAATCACGTTGCCAACGGTGAACCTCCGGCCCGCGACATCGGCGAGCGGCGCACATCCGCATGAAGCGCTTGTCGAAATGATCCCGCCGACGGCCTCGCCGATGCGCGAGGCGAACCCGCGGGTGTACGGGCTGCTGTTGCAGGCACAGGCGCGCCTGCTGCAGATCTGGTCGGGCTTCAACTACCTCGGCTATCCAGATAGCTACACGCCGCCGTGGCGGTTCGCGTTCTTGCTCGACCGCGCGCGCTACTTCGCCGAGCACGCGAAGAACGCGCAGCGGGACTACCTCAACTTCCTGTCGAACGCCGAGAACGAGGAGCTCCGCGAGCTCAGCACGGCGCAGAATGTCGAGCTCGAGAAGGCGAACGTCGCGATCGAGACGGCCCGTGTCGAGCACGGCAGCCGCGAGGTGATGGCATCGCGGGCGAGCGCGGCGATGGCGGACCTCACGGCTCGCGATGCCCAGCAGCGACTCGACGACTACGACGAGTTCGACAGCGCGAGCAACCGTTCGGGCATGTTCGAGACGCTCGGCGCGGCGCTCGTCGCGGGTGCCGTTGCCGGCGCGACCGGCGACGTGGGCGGACTCGTCGGCGTCGTCCATTCGGCGTTCGGCAACGACCGGGCAGCGGCACAGCGCGACCTGGAGATGAAGAACCTCGAGCTCGCGATCGGCGAGGCCAAGCAAGGTAAGCGTGTCGCGCAGGCGCAGCTCGATGTCGCCAAGGCCGGTCTGGTCGTCGCCGGCCTCCAGCGTCAGGCTGCGCTGCTCCGTCACGCCCAGGCGCTGCAGACCCTGCAGTTCATGCGCAACCGCTCGCTCAACGCCGAGCAATGGGATCGGCTCGCCGCGGCGATCCGCGGCGTGGCCGACATCTACCTTCGTTACGCGATCGAGATCGCCTTCCTCGCGCAGCAAGCCTACAACTTCGAAGCCGACAAGCGGCTCGACGTGATCCGCTTCGACTACGACGTCAGCGATCTTGGCGCGATGCTCGCGGCTGACTTCCTGCTACGAGACCTCGACACGCTCGAGCAGGATCACCTTGTCACCAACAAGGCGCGCCTCCAGCAGCTGCGCTATGTCGTGTCGCTCGCCAGGGACTACCCCGAGGCGCTGAGGACCCTCGCCGAGGACGGCAGCGTGACCTTCAGTGTCCGGCTCGAGCAGCTCGAGCGCCATTTCCCCGGCATGATCGGATTGCGCATCACCAGCGTCGAGCTGCAGCCGCTCGCACTGATGGATCCGACACGGGTGACCACCGAGCTCACGCAGCTTGGCTGTGGCGCGATCCGGCTCAGGCAGCAACCCGGCGGCTCGCCGCTCGACGCAGCCGACCTCTTGCCCGGTGGTGACTGGCTCGGGACTGCAGGCGATGGCTGGCCGATCAAGCTGCGCATCGCGGCGCCCGAGAGCGCGCTATTCACCGGACTGGCGCGAGCGGAGGCCGCCGCAGCGAGCGCGATCACGGCGGAGCAGCGCGGCGCATTCGAGGGCTTGCCGGCAGCGTCGAGCTGGCGCCTCGATCTGTCGGCTGCCGAGAATCAGATCGTGCCGGGGACGCTCGCCGATTGCTTGCTCACGTTCGTGCTCGGCGGGACGCACGATCCTACATTCAAGCACGCGGTTACGTCACAGGTCGCGCGAACGTCCAGCCGGACGACCACGCGAATGCTGTCGGCTCGCCGGATGTTCCCCGACGCTTACTACAGCCTCGTGCGCTATGGGCGGATGAGTCTATCCATCGTGGATCGCCATCTGTCTGCTGCCGGAACGCCCGCAGAGCTACGCAATCTCAGCATCGCCCTTCCTCTGAGGCCCGACGGGCCGCACCTGGGTCGGTCGTATTGCCGCTACGCGATCGAGCTCGAGGTGGCTCCTGGAATCGTTACGGTCAGAACACCGCTCCCGAATCTCGTGTTCTCGACCAACGGTCTCGTGATGCGCTGCCTGTACTCGGCGGCGGCTGGGCCTGCCGCAGCAGAGGTGAGCTGGGATCTTGGCGACCGAGCCGAGCTGCTTGCCGGCGGCGACGTGCAGCACGCGTACGCACGGCCGGGGCGCTACGAGATCCGCGCTCGGCTCGTCCACGATCACCGCCTGACCGAGTACCGCGCATCGGTGGTCGTGTCAGGACAGCATGCGACGACGCCGCCTTTGGTTGTGACGCCGAGCCTGGTCGCCGGTCAGACAGGAGCGGACGGTACTGTGCCGATCACGATCTCCGTTCCTACAGGATCGGGTCTCGCGATCGAGTGCACCACCGGCTCGGCGAGCGGGTCTTCGACGACGGGTACCGTGGAGCTTTCTCTGCCGATCGGTCGGCATGTGTTGCGGTTCGCTGCGAGCCGCAGCCTGTCGACCCATTTCTTTGGCATGCAGCGGCACGTACCAACAACGCCGGTGGTGTTCGAGCGCGGCCGGAAGGCGACGAATCGCACGTTCGATCTCGACGGTAACGAGACGACCTCCGCTCCCAACGACTTCACCGGGCATGTATTCGACGGACGCGTTATCTCGCCGATTGATCGCTGGACCTTGGAGATGCCAATCGCCAGCAACCCGTGGTTTCGCAGCGTAACGTCGGGCGATATCGAGGAGGTTGACTGCTCGGAGCTTGCCGACGCTGTGATCGCGCTGGAGTTCGTGGAGCGCGCGTAAGAGGGTAACGCCCATGACTTGCTGCCATGTGGCTGCCACACGTGGAAGGATCAAGAGGGACAAGACGACACCAGGCACCACAACCGCTCCGCGCAACCGTGTGTGATCGTTGCAGGCGCGCGAGAGAGTTGAGTTTCTCCGGCGCGCGGAGACAGGTTGTGGTCCTGGATGTCGCGGGTTCAAGCCCCGTCGATCGCCCCGAAAAATCCGGTACCTACGCAGGGGACCTCTTCCTTCGCCGCTTCTGCTGCCACGTGGCTACCACGCCGGGCGCACCGAACACCGCCGCGGGCAGGCGCATGTCGATTGGCGTCACGCCGGAGGCGTGGCACGTCGAATTCGGCCCGAGGATCGACGCGGCTCCGAGCTCAGACGGTGGCATGATCGAAGGCCCGATGTGCCGCGAGATCAGCGCGGATCCGCTCGCGCGCGATCTCGTGGAACGACGGCGCGGTGACGCCGGCGAGCGTCCGAGCAACATGGTCGGGACCGGCAGCGGCGATCGCGTCGAGCAAGCGCCGGCGAACCTCTGCCGGGGAGCGCGCGAGGAGCGAGGCCAGCGCTTCACCGTTCGGGTCGTTCGCAGCGCCCGCGTATGGACCCACGTGGGCGATCACCCAGTCGGGCAGATAGGGCAGAGCAGCGAGGAGCATCTCCGCCGCTTGCTCGCTGCTCTGACGCGCCTTGGCCTCGATGATCGTCGTCACGCGTCGATCCGCGGCGCGATGCCGAAGAGCCGCATCCAGCAGCGAATCGAACACCGGCTGGGGGAGCGTCGTTGCCCCACGCGCAAGCACCTCGACGACCCGCTCTGCTTCGACCTCGCCGAACGGGAGAGTACCGGCGATCGCGCGTTCGTCGGCTGTGCCCTGCTCGACGAGTACAAGTCCCGCCGCGTTCAGGCGCTCGAGAAAAGGTGTACCGGCGAGCTGCGCGGCGAAAGCACCGAGGCTGCTGGCGGTCCCCATCGTGTCGCGCGCATTGAGCTCGGGATGGGCCGCGGGCTTTGCGATCAGATCGCGCAGGTACTGCACCCAGTCGGTGATCGCGGCGAGGTTGCGTCCATGGAGCAGCATCAGGGCTCCAGGAATTGCAGGATCGTTGTTGCACCGAGCGGGATCGGGCCAACGATGACCTCGCGCACTGGCTTGCGACCGCTCGCTGGATCGGGCGCCGTCGACCCGGTGGGTGCTGTGGGATCCGTGCTGGACACGTAGAGATCCTGGCCGAAGCCGTCGAAGACGGTCGGCCGACGAGCGACGGCAGTTTCTTCGCCGATCCCCGTCGAGACCTTCTTCTGGCCCGTGGCGACATCGGCAGGGAGCTCGACGAGCAACGACCCCTGCATGTAATCGCCATAGATCGCCGCGGAGTCGTGCAACTGCTTCAGCGTTGTCTTGCCGACGCCACCGGTCATCGCATCGGCGCCAGACATCCACCAGCTGGATGAGCCCGCGCCCTTGCCCTCGACCGTGGCACCCAGGTTCAAGTCCTGCGGGCCCGGGAAGATCCGCTTCGCTGCCATGAAGTCGGCGATCTTCTGCGGGTGCTCGAGCTTCCACTGGATCGCGTCGACGCTCGTCGGGAATCCAGCGTTGGGGCCGGCGGCATCGAGGACCGTCTTGTAGAACTTCTGCGTCAACATCTTGTTGCCGACGAGGGCCCGCAACGAGATCAGCTTGTAGATGCCACCAAGCTCCTTGATCTGCTTCGTATCGGTGAGGGGCGGTCCTTTACGGTGGTACTTGGCCACGCCCTCCGGCGTACCGAGCACCTCCCAGATCTTGCCGTTGAGATCGGTCTCGGGCGGGGACGTGGACAGTCGCAGCGCGAGCTCGACTTGAAACTGCGTGCGGAGATCGACGAGCGAGCCTTCGTTCAGCAGCGGATCGCGCGCGATCTTCTCGCAGGTCAGGTGTCCCTTGAGGTTCGAGACCGTGTCGGGGAGATCGACGACGCGCGGAACACGTCCCGCTCGGATCGTCTTGACGACATCGGCGAACGCCTCGGGCGTGATCTTGGATGTGGTCTTGACCGGATCGCCGTTCTCGCAGATGCGCAGCGGGCGCGGCGCCTCTTCGAGCGGAGCACCGGCACCTTTCTTCGGCTCGAACCGCAGCGATCGGCCCTTGTGGTTCGCAACGGGCTCGAAGACCTCCTCGCCGACCGCCGTGTAGCCGAGGTCGCGGATCTCCTGCGAGAGCTGCTGGAACTCGTGCGGATCGGCAAGATACGTGTCGCCGGTCACGTGCTTGAGGCGATCGATCACCGACTGCTTCTTCAGCAGATACTGCGTCCTCTGCAACGACTCGCTGACCGTCGTCAGCATCTCGCCAGAGATTCCCGATGAGGGATCATTCGCCGCGTTGGTCAGTGCACCGTTGACGAAGTGAAGCTCGTCGGCGAGCTCGGCCTTGGCCTTCTGGATCAGCTTGTCGCTGTCGGCCTTGGTGACCTTCTTGCCAGCTGCACCCTTGGTCTCGAGTGCCTTGCTCTCGGCGGCGAGCGCCTGGCGGTGTGCTTCGATCTCGGCGTACTTGCCCTTGAGGCTCGCGTTTGCCGCGACCTTCGGACCGAGGTGTGCGAGGAACTTCTCCGAGAAGTGATTGAACATCGCGCCACCCAGCGTCTCGGCCGCGGTGTCACGGAGGATCTCGGCGAGCTCCTCGTCGGTCAGCTTGGGGTTCATCGCGATCGCGATCGCGATCTTCTGCGTTGCGTTTGTCGCAAACAGCGTCGCGAGCGTAGCGACTTCGGTCGCTCCTTTTCCGATCTGCTTCTCGAGAGCGGCCTTGGCAGCGGGCATCGTCGCCTTCATGAAGGCCGTGTTCCCGAAGCTCTGCATGAACCCCAGCACCATGGTTCCGACGGTGGGATCCTTTTGCATCGCGGTCGAGTACGCGGTGCTCGCGGCGGCTTCGACGCCGGCCTCCGTGAGGATGAGTTGCCAGCTCCCCTTCGCGAATCCAGACGCAGCGCCCACCGCCTCGCCGAGCCCCGCGCTGGCGAAGCCGACGCCGAGCATCATGAAGAAGCTCGCCCAGTGCTCGTACTCCTCCTGCTTCTTGATGAACTCCGGCATCTCTCGCTGGAGATCGACGAGGACAGGACTCGACTTCAACGTCTCGAACTTCTTCGCCGCCGCCTTCTTCTGGAGCACGTCGCCGGTGGTGTATGGGATGAAGACGTCGGTGTGGAACTGCAGCGAGAACTGATCGAGCTTCTTGATCGCCGCGTCGTAGTCGGCGTTCTTGCCGGTGATGCTGCCGGTCGCGGTCTTGTGGTCGACCAGCTGCTGGATCAGTGATTCGAGGCTCCAGACAGAGACCGCCGTCTGCGCCAGGAGCAACAGATCCTGGATCTTCCCCTGCAGCTCCATGAGCTTGGTCTGCGCACCCTTCGGGTCGGAGATCACCGTCGCGCGCAACTCGACGAGATCTGCGCGGACGAGCTTCTCCAGGTCGCCACCGGCGTAGATGCCATCCCCGCCCTTGCTGACGGTGCCTTTGGTCGTGGCAGCCATGCGCGCAGCGTCCTCGAGCATGCGTCGCACCTGTTCGAGAAGCGCATTCGCCATCTCGATCGGAAACACGGCAGCGGTGTCATCGGCGGCGGCGAGCTTCGTCGCGGCCGTCTCTGGAAGATCCGAGACCGCGATCGCGTCGAGGTAGCTGCGCGCGAGCGTTCTGGCAGGAGCGACGAGCTTGTCGAACGTGATCTGAGCGGCGCCTCCTCCCTTGAGCGCTGGTGGAGGCGCGGCAACCGACGCGACAGCCTGCACGGCCTGCGTCACGCCCGTATTCGCGGAGTTGACGATTGCGAGCTGTGCTTTGCTGTTCGCATCCCAGCCGGTGATGACCTCGTTCGAGTACGGGACGCCCGACGCTAGCTCCTTCTCCCGCTGCTCGATTCTACCCAGCACCGCGGCGACCGTGTGCTCCAGACCGAGCTTGGTGGTCGACTTGGCGATGTCGCCAATCGTCAACCGCAGCATCGCCAGGCGTGCTGCGACGCCTTTCGCGCCCACACCTTCGGCCACGAGCGTCTCCGACTGCTTGCCGGCGATCTGATCGACGCCGGGGACACCTGCCAGGCCGGCAGGCGCGTTGGCCGCTGCGGGATCCTTGTTCGGCGAGGTCAATGGTCCGGCAGGCGCATCGAGCGCGATCTCGGCGGCGCTCTGTGATTTCGGCACGTACTTGCTGAGCGGATATGCCTGCCACGCCTTCGGATCGATACCGAATAAGGGCTCCGCGCGCGTCAGGTACGTAGCGCCCTCGGTCGTACCGAACAGCTCCTTCGACACCTCCTCGGCGCTCGCGTCGAGGGGCTCGTTGACCCGCACCCACCGGCTGTTCTGCACACTCAGCGTGATGGGAGAGCGCAGCGTCGCGAGCTTGTGCTGCTTGTTCTCCTCCGGGTGCTCCTTCCTGAACCGCTCCACGTCGTTCCACTTCACGGCCCCTGCGAGGAACCTGTCCAGCACGTGCCTGTCCATCGGATGCGACGTGAGCACCTCCGTCGCAGCTGGCTGCGGTCCCGCATCCGCGGCGATCGGCTTCTTCGCCGCTTCCTCGGCGCGCAGCAGCGCCTGGTGTCGCGCGAGCACATAGCGAGGGCTGATCCGCTTGAGAGATGCTGCGATCCGGCTCAAAAGGAGACCTTTGAGCTCGAGCGCCATCGACGGGATCGCATTCTCGTCGGCGTAGCCGCGCTCCATGGCGGCATCGAAGTCATCGCCGATCAACGTCCGCTTCAGCGCCGCGTACGTTGTCGCCATGCCGAACGTCGCCTTCGCCACATCGGCGCCGAATGTTCCGACGGCCCAGCACAGATACGGCGAGCTGATCTGCAGATTGTTCGTCGACATCAGGCTCACGACGCTGTCTCGGATCAGGCTCGCGTGACCGTCGAAGAACGAGATCGCCGTCTCCTCCGCCGCCGGCTTCGCGCCGAGCGCGTCACCGAGTGCAAGGCTCGGCAGCGCGCCGGGAAGCTCCTTGCGCTGAACCCCGATCCCACCACCACCTCCCGGCGCTGCGTCGAGCAATGCCTCGGCCGAGCCGCCGGCGACCACTTGATCGGCGACGGCGTCCGCATGACGTTCGTAGGCGTCTCCGGCTTCACCGACGCCACCGGGGAGCTGGACGCCGCTGCGCTGCTGCACGACATGCGCCGCCTCGTGTGCGGCGGTATGCAGATCGGGGCTGTCGGCGAAGGCAACCTGATCACCGTGTGCGTACGCACTCGCGCCGAGGGCGGCCGTCGCCTCGGTCGCCGGACCACCTATCTGGGCGCGCACTCCGGACACGTCGTGGCGTCCAAATGAGCTCCGGATCCTGTCCAGGTACGGCAACTGCCTGTCGGCATCCATCGTGCCGGAGGCGGCCATCGACCGTGGACCTGCTGCTCGGGGCGGAGGTGACTGTCCTGAGGCCTCGGGGGCGGACGGGGCGGCACTCGTGAGGGTGCGCTTGCCCGGTTCGGCAGGCCCTGGGGCACTGGAAGCGATCGTGTTCGTTGCCTTCCCCGGCTCCCGAGCCGGACCTGGCTGCCGCTCCCTCTCTTTCATCGAGGGCGAGAAGGATAGCGAACGGACCGCCCGGGCCAAAGGAGATTCGTCGGGGGCTTCCGCGGCGATCGATACGAGGTGCGCGCGATTTGCCCTACGAAGTTTCCTACTCGAGCGCGCCAGTCTCGGCGAGCTTGCCGATCTCGCGGAACTCCATCTTGATCGCGCGCTCGATATGTGACTGCGTGAGCGCGCTGCCTTCCTCGACCGCGAGGAACGCCGCACGCAGCGCCGCGTTGCGGATGTAGCCGCCCGAGAGGCGGAACTTCTGCGCGAGGCTCGCGAAGTCGAGCTTGCCGGCGATCGGCACCTGCGACGGGATCAGCGTGCTCCACAGCTGCTCGCGCATCTCCTCGTCGGGGAACGGGAACGTCACACGGTAGGTGAGCCGGCGCTTGAACGCGGAGTCGATCGAGTTGCCGAAGTTCGTCGTCAGGATCGCGATGCCCTCGAAGCTGTCGAGGCGCTGTAGGAGGTAGTTGACCTCCATGTTCGCGTAGCGATCCACGGACGACTTGACCTCGGTGCGCTTGGCGAACAGCGAGTCGGCCTCGTCGAACAGCAGCATCACCTGGCCTTCCTCGGCCGCGTCGAACAGCGCGCCGAGGTTCTTCTCGGTCTCGCCGATCCACTTCGACGTGATGCGCGAGACATCGACCCGGTACATCTCGAGCCCGAGGTCGCGCGCGATCACGCCGGCGACCATCGTCTTGCCGGTGCCGGGGGCGCCCTGGAACAGCGCGGTGATGCCGCGTGCGGTGGTGATCGACTTCGCGAAGCCCCACTTCTCGAACACGGTCTTGCGGTGACGAACGCGCGACGTGATCTCGAGCAGCGAGTCGCTGATGTCCTCGGGCAGGACGATGTCGGCCCAGCTCGCGAGGTGAGCGACGCGATTCGCGACCGCGCCGATGCGGTTCACGAGGTATTGCCGGACCGCATTGTCGAGCGTGCTGATCCACTGCGCGGCGTTCGTCGGCTGGTCGGGTCGGCGCGACACCTCGGACGTGACGCGCTCGATGATGCCGGGCCCGACGCGATACCGCGCCGCGAGGTCGCTGGGATCCGCGAGCTCGATGTGGTGGCGATCGAGCGCGACCTTCCACGACACCGCGCGCTCGTGCTCGGTGCGCGCCGGGAGATCGAGGAGGAGGTAGCCCGGATCGAGGGGAGGGAGCGTTTCGGGGGGCAGCCGCACGGCGAGCGGGCCGGGGTGACGGCGCAGCACGTTCGTGATCTGCAGACGAACGTCGGGATCGTCGGGCGCGACCATCTCGAGGCCATCGACGCACGGGACGAGCCCGCGCAGCTTCGCGCGCCGCAGCGCGACCTCGAGGATCATGTGAATGCGCGACGGGTCGCGCGGCACGGCAGTCAGATCGATGACGCCGACCGCGCGGCCGACTCGCTGCGCGAGCGATGCGAGCAGCGTGTGACGGCCGGATCCGGTGCGGCCGCGGATCACGACGCGCGCGTCCTCTTCGTCGCGCTGTGCGGCGAGGTACTGCATCGCCTTCAGGATGGCGGTCCTCGGGAGGTCGAGCTCCTCGAGGCTCCGATCCGCGCGACGCGCGGTGAGCACCTCGTCGGTCTCTCCGTCGAGGTCCTGCGCGGCCAGGTGGCGGACGACGAGCGGCTCGACCGTGAGCGACGCGAACGGCCGCGTTCCCGCACCGAGATGCACGAGCCCGTGCTTGCGCAGCGGACGATCGGCATCGAGCTCGGCCGACACCGCTTCCGGGTTCTCGCCGATCAGCAGCGAGAGCAGGTGCTCGTCGACGAGCGGGCGGCCTGGATCATTCGTGAGGATGCCGTACACGCGGGCGAACTCGCCGCGCAACCGCGGTGCGGCGATCGCGAACAAGATGATGCTCGCGCGCGGCGACAATCCGAAGTCTCGCGTCAGCGCCTCGAGGGGAGTCGAGCGCCCCTGTCGCGAGACGCGCGCGAGCTCGACGCGCTGATCTGCGTCGCGCAGGCGATCGTAGGCATCGTTGAGGTCCACCGTGCGCAGGCCGCGCGTGATGCGCAGCAGGCCGCCGAGCTCCTCGGCGAACGGCGGCCGGTGCGGCGCCGCGGTGACAATGCGGCCTTCATCCCACGCCGTGGCGATCGCGACGTTCGCGAGTGCGCCGATCAGACGGAGTTGAGCCTCCAGCGCGAGCGTGCGCTCCTCGGGCGTCGCCGACGGCGTCGCAGAGACCAGCTCGAACCGGATCAGCGGATCGTCGGGGAGTGGTCCCTGCGGCGGCGGTGCGACGACGACCGGCGGCGGTGGTTCCTCCTGGACGGCCGGCGCCTCCGCCGGGAGATCGGCGGGGACGGCGGAGATCTGGCTCGGCGCAGGTGCGGTCTCCGCGTGACCGTTCGTCTCTCCGCGGCGCTGCTTCGCGGTCTCGAGGGACGCGACGTCGGTGAGCTCGATCGAGCTCGGGAACACGAGCGCCATGCGCTGCAGGCCGTCATCGACGACGACCTCCTCGAGGCCCTCCGGCAGCGTGAGGTCGCGGATCCAGCGGCCAAAGCGGAGGTTGAACAGCCGTGCTTGCTCGCCGGCCCACGCGAGCGCGACTCCGCTGCGCGACGCGATCGAGACCCGCGTGCCGTTGGGCAGACGGACGTGAATGTTCTGCGCGCCGTCGGTCGACTGCGCGACGGTGAGGCGCGGCGCGGCGTCGCTGCCGGCCGTACCGCGGCGCTGCACGAGCACGAGCAGCCGGCCTTCGAGCACCAGCTGCGCATCGATCACCTCGATCGTCGGATCGCCGACGGCGTTTCGCCACGCTTCGCCGATGCCGGTGCGCCAGTACCGCAGCTGACCGGCCTCCCACAGGAGCCAGCGTCCCTGTGCGACTGGCAGCGCGATCGATGACGCCGGTCCCGGCGGGGACTCCGCACGACCCGGCGCGACGGAGATCATGCGCGGCGAGTCGCCGTGCCACACGGGCTGGCTCGGTAGCGTGCTCGACTGGAGAAACCGCCCCGGGGCGTGCAGGCCGTCGATCCGCTCGGTCGAGAGGATCGCGCCGTCGTCGATCGCGATGCGCGTCAGGCCGCTGCTGGTCGCGACCCAGAGCTCCTTGCCGACGCCGACGGCGTCCAGCACGCCTTCGATCGCGACCCGGTAGCGCAGGGCCCCGGATGCGTCACAGACGGCCACGCCGTCGTTGTCGGCCACGAACAGGCCTCCGGCTGGGCCCAGAAACCGAACGACTTTCCGCTCGCTAGCCACCTTGCAGAATCATACCCGATGAGGGCTGCGCTCACCTCGCGCGGAGGCTCTTGCAGGCATCCCTCGGCGTCAGCGGCTCCTCGTCGGAGGGCATCAGGACTAGTCCGCCGAACCTGCGGTTAGCCGCCCGGTCCGCGCTTGGCGAGATCCGCCACGGCGTAGAGCCGCGCATGCAGGAGTCCGTCCGTCGCGTGGTCGCGCTCGAGCTCGCTGAACGCCTGACCGGCGAGCGATAGATCGCGTTTCTGTCCGCGGGCGTGATGGAGGAACGCGCCGAGGCCGCGTCTCACGTTGTCGTTATCGTGCGCGAACATCCGCTTGAGCGCCGCGAGATCGTCGCGCTTCAGGTACACGTCCGCCGCGCCCCACGCGGCGCCCATCTGGACATTCCCGCTCGCACTCGCGTACAGCGCGTCCGCGCGATCGCTCTCGTTCGCGTTGTGCCAGGCGAGCGACAGCGCGATCGCGGCATTGGCCTGCGTCGCGGCGATGCCGATAGCTTCTTCGAGCTGCGGCACGGCAGCGTCGATCGCGGCGCCTTCGGATCCGAGGAGGTAGATCGCCCAGATCACTTCCTTGCGCGTGGCTACATCGTTGTCCGCAAGCGCACGCACGAGCGCCGTCACGACGGCGTCGGTCTGGGCGCGGGGAACGGCGCCGTCCGCGAGCGCTTTCAGCACTCCGGCCCGCACCATGCGATCGGGGTTGTCGATCAGTGCCGCGACCGCGTGGCCTTGCTCCTGCCGCGCGAGGCAGCCGGCGTACACGAACGCTGCCCCCCTGCGCTCGTCTGCCACGTCGCTCGTGAGGGCGGCACGCAACGCGGCGACGGTTCGTCCTCCCGAGGGACGCTCTGCATCCGTCTGGAGGATGTACGTCGCCAGCTGCCGGATCCCGGGATCGGGGTCCGCGAACCTCGCGACCACTGCCTCGGCAGCCGCATCGAGCGGCGTACCGCGATCCACGGAATCCGCGATCGCCTCTGTCGCACCACGACGGGTCTGCAATGACTCGCTCGCGAGATCGTTGATCGGTAGGTCACTCATCGTGTCTCACATCCTCGCATGCTCCTCCGCGCGCGGTCGGGTTCGCTTCGGGCTCCTGTGAGGAACGCAAGCGCGACATGGGCCTCCGCCTTTGCCATGATGGGCCGGTGGACTCGACCATCACGATCATCAGCACTCGCGCAGACGATCCCGATTCCTTCGAGAGGATGAGTCTCGATGAGCGGCGGGAGGCGAGCGGTGGGTGGCAGGTATTCCCGGTACGGTCTGGTCGAGCGCTCGACACCTTCCTGATGGCCGCGACCGACTCGGACTTCGCTGTCTTTGCCTCCGGTATCGAGTTGGTTGACGACGAGGGTGCGAGTGTTCGGACGAACATGATCACCCGCGGCGATGTGAAGCGCGTGATCCCGAACCTGGAGGAGCTGGTCGAAAAGCACCCCGACAGGACGGCGCGAGCGCTGGTCGCACACGATGGAAATCGCGCCGACCTCGCGCGTGTACTCGCGGCTCTCGGCTCTGACGGGTGGCCCGAGGGTGGCGATCCTGCGGAGGAGGCCGCCGCGTTCGCCCACCATCTGCTGAAGCAGGCGCGCGTCGCGAAAGGCGACGTCGATGGAGTCTGCTGGGAGTATCGCGGAACGATCGTGGTCTAGGAGATCCCCGACGGATCGGCGAGTTGCTGTAGTAGCTGATCGAGCGCAGACATCGGGCTCGTGCCCCACCTTAACGCGATCGCTGCTGCCATGATTGCGCCCGTGGAGCCGTCGGTCACGATCATCACTACAGCGGCCAAAGACCCCGACCAGTTCGAGGGAATGCTCCTCACCGAGCGCCGAGAGCGTAGTGTGGGTTGGAAGAAGTTTCCGCTGCGTTCCGGCGTGTACCTGGACGCCTTTCTCGTGTCCGCGACCGATTCCGACTTTGGCGTATTCGGGTCGGCCGAAGAAGAGGTCGACGCGGAAGGCATCAAGGTGAGAACTCGGTTGATCGTTTCGGAGTCGATTCCGCAGATTCTCCCGATGCTAATGACGATGGTCGAGGAGAAGCCCGACGAGACAGCACGTGCGCTGGTGAAGCACGGCGGAGGAACCGCAGATGTCGTGCGGGTCACCGAGGCGCTGACGTCCGGAGCCTGGCCCAGTGGCAACGATCCGGCCGAGGAAGCAGCCGCGTTCGCGCACCAGCTCCTGACGTATGCGCGTCTGGCGGAGGAGACCCTCAAGGGGATCTGCCTCGAGTACCGTGGCACGTCCGTCGAGTAGGCGGTCGACAATCGCCGGGGCTCGTCGCTGTTGCAGAGATTCATGGCCCGCTGCTGCAACTTCTCAACTGCCTGGAGCCAGATTGGTCCAGCGCGCCGTCGAGCGCGAACCGGCAGCGCAGCGCTCCGGAGGTCTCGCAAACCGCCAGGCCGTCGTTCTCGGCAAGGACCAGGCCCATGAACCGAACGGCCTTCCGCTCGATCGAGATCTTGACGATCCGTGCGCGAGGAATGGCGAACGCGGGGCTCCTTGGCCTACGCTTCGCGCCATGAAGAACCTAACGATCGCGCTGATGGCTGCGGCGGCATTCACATCGGTTGGCTGCAAGAAGAAGGGCGGCGGCGCCGGCGAGGCGATGGCCAAGATGTCCGAGTTCAAGGACAAGATGTGTGAGTGCAAGGACAAGAAGTGCGCGGACGAAGTTCAGGATGCGATGAACAAGTGGTCGGCGGAGAACGCGAAGAGCGCCGGCGACAAGAAGGCGGAGGCGCCCGACGAGAAGACGATGAAGGAGATGCAGGAGGTCGGGACGAAGTATGGTGAGTGCATGGCGAAGGCAATGGGCGCTGGCGGCGACACCGCGGCACCACCCCCGGAAGGCTCGGCGGCTCCAGCGGGCTCGGCGGCTCCGGCGGCCGATGCTCCGAAGGTCGGCGAGGGTCCGGTCCACTCGGCGAAGGTGCTGTTCGATATCGACCCGCCGGCGTTCCCGGGCGTGTCCGCACCCGACAAGGCGCGCTGGTCGCCCGCGTATGCGGAGAAGGACGGAAATCGCCTCATCAACTACATGGAAGGCGATAAGGGCTTCGTGGGCATGAAGTTCTCCGACTGCAACCTTCCGAAGGCGAAGGAGGTCAAGGAGGGCGAGCGCGGTGACTACGAGTACTGCTACATGACCCCGGCCGCTGACGGGCCCAAGCTCAAGAACTATCCGCGCCTGGACAAGCCGGACGACGCGCACGTCGTCATCAAGGTCGGCCACGTGATTGTCTCGCTCGGCAGCTGGGAGGGCGTCAAGGACAAGATCAAGAAGGACGACCTCGTCAAGTTCCTCGAGACCGTCGACCTCTCGACGATCGAGAACTAGGTCGTGTTTAGCTGACGGGCGGCCTCCGCGAGCTTCTCGCGGAGATCGTCAGGCGTCAGGTGATAGCTCGCGAGCTCCTCGAGCGCCGGCGCGGTCCACGCCGCGTCGAGCGCGACCAGCGCATCGGGCACACGCGCGTCGTACTCCTCCAGGCACCGGACGATCATCGTCTCGGCGAGCTGCCGCGCGACGCCGGTGAGCGGGGTGATCTCGTCGATCGGAAACGCCTTGTCCGTGTCGACGAGCGCTCCGCGCAGCTTGTCGAACACCGCTTCCGCGGGCTTCGGTCGCCACGCGATGCCGAGCTGCTGCGCCGTCGCGCCTGATCCGAGCCGTCGAGCGACCTCGCGCATCCCGGCCGCACCCAGCTTCACGAGCGCGGGCATCTCGCTGCCGAGCAACACGCGCATGACCTCGACCTCGGTCGTCAGCTCGCGCTTTCCCTCGGGGTTCTGCAGGCGTTTGGTGAGTCCGAGCGTCTCGACCAGCGAATCCCACGCGATCACACGGACGTCGCCGTCCTCGTCGACGAGCGCCTGCTGCAGCGCGAAGATCGCGGTCGCTCCGCCGACCTTCGGCAGGTCAATGATCGCCGCGACACGGGCCATCTTCGCGGGTGAGCTCACCGCGTCGCGCGCGATCTCCTCGACGACGTCCGCACCCTTGCCGAGCAGCACGAGTGCGCGTCGCGCCGTCCCTGCCCACGGCTCGGTGCTCTTCGCGTCCGTCTGGAGCACCGGCAGCGCTTCGGTCGCGTTGAGATGACCGAGCGTCAGGATCGCGTGCGCGTCACCCTGCTTCGCGTTGTCGATCAGCTTCGCGACGTACGCGTCGCGCTCGCCCGGCGACAGGCCGCGCGCGAGCGCGAGGTCGTACGTCTCGTCCTTCCACGAGAGCGTCGACGGATCGGATATCTGTTGCAGCAGCAGGTCGAGAGACATGGCACTCCTCCGATCACGAGGTCGTGAGCACGCGCGCAGCTTCGGTCAGCTTCGCGCGCAGCTCCGGAGAGGTCGACTCGGCGGCCGCCATCTCCTCCATCGCCGGCGCCGTCCAGCGCGCGCCGAGCCGCGCGAGCGCGTCGGGAACCCGCTCGTCGCCGCTCTCGATCCGGAGCGCGAGGCCGGCCTCCGCCCACTGCCGCGCGAGGCCCTTCAGCGTTCCGATCTCCTCGACCGGATACGCTACGTCGGGATCGACGATCGCCTGGATGATCGCGTCGCTCACCTCCGGCGCCGGATCGGGCTGGTACGTGATGGCGAGCGTCACCGGGCTCACGCCCGCGCCGAGCATCGCGAGCGTCGCTCGCATTCCCTCGGCTCCGACCCGCACGATTCCCGCTAGGTCGCTCGCGAGGAAGTCCTTGAACAGCTCGAGCCGCGTCCCCTTCTCGAGCTTCCCCTCCGGGCTGCGCATCAGCGGCTCGAGGTCGAGCGCCTCGACAAGTCCATTCCAGGCGATCATCCGCACCGACGAGTCCGTATCGTCGAGCGCCTGACCGAGCGCCGTGATCGCCTTCGCGCCGCCGATCTTCGGCAGGGCCATTACCGCCGCGACGCGCCCCATGCGCGCCTTGCCGTGAAGCGCGTCCTCGACGATCGCATCGATCACCTCGTCGCCATGCCCGAGCAGCACGAGCGCCCGGCGCGAGGTCGCCGCCCACGGCGCGCTGCTACCCGCGTCGACGCGAAGGACCGCGAGCGCCTCGGTGGCCTGCAGGTGACCCAGGGTGAGGATCGCGTGAGTGTCACCTTGTCCCGCGTTCTCGATGAGCTTCGCCACGTACGTGCCGCGATCCGTGACGTCGAGCGAGCGTGCGAGCCCGAGGTCGTAGGTCTCCTCGTTCCACGCGATTCCCGACGGAGCCGCGAGTTGCTCGAGCAGTTGGTTGAGTGCGCTCATCGGCTGGACACCATTCTAGCGTCGTTAGTTGAGAGAGACCGTCGCAGCGAGTGCACGCGCGGCGTCCGTGAGCTTCGTCTGAAGTGCGGGAGACATTGTCGGTGACGTTGTTAGCTCTTCCAGCGCAGGCACGGTCCAGGCCGCGCCGAGCTTGACCAGAGCGTCGGGCACACGCTCGTCCCGCTTCTGGAGCCGCAACACGATCATCGTCTCCGCCAGGAAGCGCTCCGGTCCTCGGAGCGTCGCGAGCTCCTCTATCTGGTACGGCGCGTCCTCGTACATCGACTCTCTCAGGTTCTCGAAGATGTCCTCGGTCGCGGCTCTCGATCGCCAGGCAATCCCGAGCTGCTGTGGCGTCGCCCCGCCGGCGAGGCG
>JACCRC010000360.1 GCA_013813765.1 Deltaproteobacteria bacterium
GGATAGCCCGGCTGCTGACCAGGGGGCGGCTGCTGTCCGAATCCACCGGGCTGCGGAGGTGCGAACCCCTGCTGCGCTGGCGGCGCGAACCCTTGCGGAGCTCCCGGACGACCGGGCTGTGGCGGACCACCCGGCGCCTGACCACCAGCGCCAGGGGTTGCTGGACCACGCCCCGGGATCATTGGTGCCGCGACACCGAACATCGTCTTCGCGGGCGCACCACTTGGTGCACCCTGCTGCATGGGCGGCATCGGCCGACCACACGTTCCGCATGCAGGCGCGTTCATCAGCACTGCGGCTCCGCAGTACGGACACGGCCTAGTTGGAGTCGCCATTCGGGATCCCCTGTCCTTTCGAGGGTGAACGGTATCGCACGCCTCCCTCGATGCGCAACGAAGTGAGGACGTTTTGCCCGGTTCCGGATCGGCTCCATCGTCTACGTCCGTGGTAAATACGTCGCGTGGCTCGCCGGCTTCCCGGACACGATGCCGTGAGGGGTGAGGCGGTCGAGGTTCGGATCGCGGGCTCGTCCGTTCGGGCCTATGGAGACGAGAGCATCGCCGCGGCGGCGCTCGCGTCCGGAACCCGCGTTCTCTCGCGTTCGCTCAAGTACCACCGGCCGCGCACGTTCTTCTGTTTTGAGGGCCATTGCAGTGGGTGCCTGGTCCGGCTCGGCGGCGTGCCGAACCTGCGCGCGTGCCAGGCGCCGTGCAGCGCGGGTGCCGAGGTCGAGGGGCAGAACGCGTTCCCGTCCGCGGAGATCGATCTGCTCGGCGCGGTCGACTTCCTGTTCTCGCGCGGGATGGATCACCACACGCTGATGACCAGCTCGTCGATGCTGAACAAGCTCGCGAACAAGGTCGTGCGCCAGCTCTCCGGTCTCGGCAAGCTCCCCGATGTCGCGGCGACCGAGCTGCCCGACGTGCAGCGCTTCGACATCGACGTCTGCGTGATCGGCGGCGGACCGGCGGGCCTCGCGGCTGCCACCGCGACCGCAGGTGCGCGGCTCTCGACCGTGCTCGTCGACGATCAGCTCCGTCCCGGAGGTAGCCTGCGCGCGGATCCTCGGCTCGGCCGCAGCGTCGCGGAGACGCGCTGGGGACACGCGGCGCAGAGCGGCGTCACCGTGCTCTCGCGCTCCACCGCGATCGGCTTCTTCCCCGAGGACGATGGCGGAGTGCTCGCTGTCGCGGCTCCCGAGCGGCTCTACCGGATCTACGCGAAGCAGTGGATCTGGGCGACCGGTGGCTACGTCGTGAACCTCCCGTTCCCCGACAACGACCGTCCCGGCGTGATCGCCGCTCGCGCGGTCGGCCGATTGCTCGTCGATCACGGCATCCTCGCCGGCGACAAGATCTGCATCGTCGAGAGCCCGGCGTGCAGCGACGATGTTGCCGCGCTCGCGAATGCTCTGAGCGTCGCCGGCGCCGACGTCACGCGCATTCCGCTCGCCGAGATGATGGGCACGCGCGGCCGCGGCTGGACGACCGCGATCGATACCAAGCGCGGCAAGCTCGACTGCGATCTGGTCGCCGTCGCTGCCTGCCCGGCACCGGCGTCAGAAGGCCCGCGCCAGCAAGGCTGCACCGTCACGCTCGACGAGGCCGCGGGCGGCTTCCGCGTCGTCGTCGACGAGCACGGACGCACGAGCGCACCAAACGCATGGGCGTGCGGCGACGTCACCGGCTATCGCGGACCGGCGGGCGCGGGCGAAGACGGCGCGCGCGTCGCGGCGCACGTGATCGCTGCGGCGGGGAGAGGATAATGCCGGGGAAGATCGTGCTCTGTCGCTGCGAGGACGTCACGCTCGCCGACGTCGAGCACAGCGTGTCGCGCGGCTATCGCGACATCGAGGAAGTGAAGCGCTACACCGGCTTCGGCACCGGCCCGTGTCAGGGCAAGGAGTGCCTCGCGGTCGTCGCGCTGCAGCTCGCTCGCATCACGCAGCAGGATCCGGGGGCGATCCCACCGTTCACGTCGCGCCCTCCCCTCGCGCCGACGCCGCTGAAGCTCCTCGCCAGGGATCCCGGCGCGCACCGCTTCCCCGACGAGACCGAAGGAGACGGCTGAGTGCAGGCGGGGATCGAGGACGAGGAAGACGAGAGTCGCGCGGACGCCTCCGGAGAGATCAAGCTCCCGGCGACGCTCGAGGGTCTGCTCGGCAGGGTGCCCGAACAGGCGGAGATCGCGATCGTCGGCGGCGGCGTGATCGGCCTCGCGATCGCGTACTACCTCGCGAAGCGCGGCCTCGAGAACGTCGTCGTGCTCGAGCGTGGCTACCTCGCCGAGGGTGCGAGCGGGCGCAACGGCGGCGGCGTGCGCCAGCAGTGGTCGACGGAGATCAACATCCGGCTCATGCAGGAGTCGGTCGAGCTGTGCCGGCGCTTCGCCGTCGACCTCGGCGTCAACGTGTGGTTCCGCCAGGGCGGCTACCTATTCCTCGCGCGCAACGCGAAGGAAGTCGCGCGGCTCGAGAAGAACATCGCGCTGCAGAATCGGTGCGGCGTCGCGACGCGGATGCTCGAGCCGAAGAAGGCGCTCGACATCGTCCCCGAGCTCGACCTCGCTGGCATCGTCGGTGCGTCGTACAATCCGAGCGACGGCATTCTGTTTCCGTGGCCGTTCCTCTGGGGCTACGCACGCCAGGCGGCGGCGTATGGCGTGCGGATCTTTACCCAAACGCCTGTCGGTGGCCTCGAGCCGATGGCCGGCGGCGGTTACGTCGTGCACACGCCGCGTGGAGCGGTGCGCGCGCGCCGCGTGATCAATGCGTGCGGCGCGTGGTCGCCGAAGCTCGCCGAGCTGATCGGCGTGCAAGTGCCGACCTGGCCGATCCGCCACGAGATCTGCTCGAGCGAGCCACTCAAGCCATTCCTGCGGCCGATGGTGTCGGAGCTCGCGAGCGGCCTCTACTGCAGCCAGTCGATGCGCGGCGAGATCGTCGGCGGCGTGTCGCTCCCGGGCCACGCGTCGACCTACAACATGGGCTCGACGCTCGAGTTCCTCGCGACCTATGCGCGCCGGCTCGTGAAGCTCATGCCGGTGCTCGGGGACATCAAGATCCTGCGCCAGTGGGCCGGTCCCTATGACCAGTCACCCGACGGCAACCCGATCCTGGGCCCCGCGCCGGGTCATCCGGACTTCTTCCTCGCCTGCGGCTTCGTCGGGCACGGCTTCATGATGGCGCCGATCATTGGCAAGCTGTACGCCGAGTGGCTCACCGGCGAGCAGCCGCACGAGATCTTCGGCCGTTCGTCGCTCGCGCGGTTTGCGGACGGTAGCGGCGCACAGCACGAGAAGGAAGACTTCAACATCGGGTAACCTACCCCGCTGATGGTGGGGACCGAGCCCTTGCGACTCGTGTGCTTCGAGCTCCGTGGACAGGAGCTCGCGCTGCCGATCGGTGACGTGCGCGAGACCTTGCCCGTGCAACCGGTGACGAAGGTGTTCCTGACCCCGGCCTGCATCGCCGGTGTGTTCAGCCTGCGCGGCGAGATCGTGCCCGTGATCGATCTCGGTGTACTGCTCGGCCTGTCGCGCACCGAGGTCGGCGAGGAAAGCAAGATCGTCGTAGTCGAGCACGCGGCAGGTACCGCGGGCATCGTCGTCGATCGGCTCCGTGACCTGCGCACGATCGATCAGGCGCTCGATCCGGCGCCGTCCAACCTCGCGACCGACGTCGCGGGCCTGCTGCTCGGGGTTGCTGCAACGAGTACCGGCACGGTGCGTGTGCTCGATGCGCGCGCCGTGCTGACCGCTGAACCGCTCCGCGCGATCGCGGAAACGTCCGACGAACAAGGTAGGCCCGCATGAGCAGCAAGAAACAGCTGCGGTTCCCGATGTTCCTGAAGTTCCTGCTCGCGTGCTTGTTGCTCGCCGGGCTGTTGCTGATCGGCGGAACCCTCGTGGTGAAGGAGAAATCGACGTTCTCCAACCGCGGCAACTTCCTCGTCAAGCACCTGCGGCGCTACCAGTTCTATCAAGAGACCGTGGGGCGCGGGATCACCGGCACGCTCGAGCTCGTCGTCGCGGACAGCGCGCTGCGCAGCGCGCTGGCAGGGACCGGGCCAGCCACACCGATCGTTCCACAGCCCCCGGCCCCTCCCCCGGTCCTCGAGGCGAAGGACAACACGGAGCTCGCCACCGTCGGGAAAGCGCTCTACGACCGACTGTCATCCGAGAACAGCATCCGGACGGACCTCTTTGTCGTGTTCGACGTCACCGGCAGGCTCTTGTGGGCGCCCAAAGGCACGACGCTCGATCCGAAACAGCTGACCTCGATCGCCGCGGTCGAGAAGGCACGCACGGGCGCGCCGTTCGCCCACCGCGTGCAGGTGATCGGAACGAGTGCCTACGTCGCGTCCGCGCTCCCCGTGATGTCCCCGGGTGGCGCTCATCCGATCCTCGGCGGCGTTCTGGTCGGCGTGAAGCTGCAGCGCATGGTAGCGGAGTACGCCGAGCAGAGCGACGAGGTCGACGAGCTCCGCTACCGCCCGGTGCTGCTCGATGGACCCGTTGTCCTCGCGAGTGCCTTGCCCGGCACCGTGACCGATGCAGCTCGCGCGATGCAGCCCGACAAGCTCGTCAAGGTCACGGTCGGTGAGGACACGCGCGAGGTGATCCGGCTCAAGGATCACGATTACGACTTCTTCGCCGAGGAGATCGACGGGTACAAGAACGGCGACGCGGTCACGGTAGGCAAGCTGTTCATCACCCGAAGCCGTGCGCGAGTCGTCGATCCGGCGAGCTCGCTGCCGTGGCTCGAGATCGGCGTGGGCATCGCGTTGTCCCTGTTGATCGCGACGGGCCTCGCCATCTGGGTCACCCGCCCCATCAAGCAGATGGTCAAGCAGTCGCGAGATCTATTGGCCGGCGACACGGACCTGACGCAGCGGATCGTCGTGAGCTCGCGCGACGAGACCGCCGACCTCGCCGACAACATCAACCAGGTGTTCGCGCGCGTCCACACGCTCGCGAGCGGCGTGCAGAACGCCGCGTTCCAGGTCGGCGCGTCGAGCGCGGAGATCAGCGCGGCGTCGCGCGAGATGCTGGGCGGCCTCAAGGATCAAACGTTGAAGATCGAGAGCTCGACCACCGCGGTCACCGAGCTGTCGGCATCGATCCAGACTGTCGCGGGCAACGCGGCGCAGGCCACGCAGGTCGCCGAGCAATCGACGACCGCGGTGAACTCGGCCGTTTCTCGCATGAGTCAGATCCAGAGCTCCGTCGACGATGCAGCGGAGAAGATGCGAGAGCTCGCCGAGAGCAGCAAGCGCATCGGCAACATCGTCGAGGTGATCCGGCAGATCAGCGAGCAGACGTCGATGCTCGCGCTCAACGCATCGATCGAGGCGGCGCACGCCGGCGAGCAGGGCCGCGGCTTCGCGGTCGTCGCCGACGAGGTCTCGTCGCTTGCACGGCGCGTCGGTCAGTCCGCGAAGGACATCGAGGCGCTGATCCAGACGGTGAAGGAGCAGACGCAGGCCGCGATCACGTCGATGGAGCGCGGTGCACAGGATGTGGGAAGCGGCTCCGAGGCCGTCACGTCCACACTCACCGGTCTCGGCCAGCTGATCACGGTGGTCAAGGAGACGGCGAGCGCGGTGCAGGAGCAGGCGATGGTCTCCGACGAGATCGCGCGCAACATGGACGCGGTTCGCCACATCGCAACCGAGGTGCTGTCGGGATCCGAGGAGTCGGTGGTGCAGTCCGAGCGGCTGCACGAGCTCGCGTTCGAGCTCGAGGAGTCGATCGCCGGCTTCAACCTCGATGGCAGCCGCCTCGGTAGCGCGACGAAGCGGGTCGACAACGGCGGAAAGCGCACGCTGCCGGCAGGGGACAAGCAGATCGCGAAGGCAAAGCCTGCTCCGCGCGACCAGGCGAGCGACTGACGCGTGGGGCTCTCGCCCGACATCCTCGCCGGCGTAGCGCGACGGCTCGCCGAGCACGCGGGACTGCAGCTCCCGTCGTGGGTCGTCGAAGCGCGAACGAACGCGCGGATCGCCGCGCTCGACACCACGCCCGAGGCATACGTCGAGCTGATCGGTAGCCTTCGCGGTCAAGCGGAGCTGGGCGAGCTCGTCGAGGCCGTGCGCGTCGGCGAGAGCAGTCTATTCCGACACAAGCCGCAGATCGCCGCCCTGCTCGATGTCGTGGTGCCTGCGCTGCGAGCACGCGGCAAGCGCACGATCCGCGTGTGGAGCGCTGGCTGCGCCTCTGGCGAGGAGCCGTACACGCTCGCGATCGTGCTGTCGCGTGCGCTGCCGGAGGTCGCTGTGACCGTGCACGCGACCGATGTCAGCGCCGAGGCGCTGGAGCTCGCGGAGCGCGGCGAGTATCCGCTCGAGGCGCTCGATGACGTGCCGGTGGAGTGGCAGGACGCGTTCAACGTCCACGGCGATCGCATCCGCGTTCGCCCCGCGCTGCAGCGCCTCGTCACGTTCGAGCGCGCGAACCTGATCGACGCCGCGGCCCCGAAAGCGTGCGACGTCGTGTGGTGTCGCAACGTGCTCATCTACTTCTCCGTGCCGGCACGCCGCCGCGCGCTCGATCGGTTGATCGGCGCGACCGTGCCCGGTGGCTTCGTATTCGTGGGCTACAGCGAGTCCCTGCGCGACATCAGCGAGCTCGAGCCGCAGCGCACCGGCGAGGTCGTGTTCTACATGCGCCCGGTCGATGACGCGCGCACACCGGTGCCCACGCTCGACGGTGACACCGCGCGCGGCACCGGTGTCGAGCGCATCACGCAGCGCACGCCGCTGCCCGCTGCCGGCCGCAGGACGCCCGTGCCCACGGTCGCGTCCGAGCGCCGTACCTCCGGCGGCTCGGGTCCGCTCCTCACGAAGATTCCGTCGAAGACGCGCACCGATCCGGGCCTCGCCGTTCCGGCGAAGCCGCGGACGCGCACCGATCCCGCGCTTGCCGGGGTGCCGCGCGCGATCGATGCCGAAGGCGACGAGGACGTGATCGTGCTCGCGGGCACGCCCGAGGCGCAGGCCGTCACCGGCCTCATCGGCGAGCGGCTCGCGCGCGGTGGATTGCGCCGCCTCGTGATCGATCTCGATCCCGCGGAGCTGCTCGGCGACGAGCTCGCACCCGTGCTACGCCGTGCGTGCGCGGCAGCACGCGCAGCTGGGATCGCGATCGCGCTGCGGACCACCCGCCCGGGTGCGCGTCGCTGGCTGTCGCGCCATGGGCTGTCGGAGGTGCAGCCGTGACCGGCGAGGAGCTGTGGCAGCGGTTCGTGGCCGCCGGCGTCGCGGATACCGAGGTGCTCGCCGACGCGGTCGAAACGCCGGACCAGCTCGCCGGTCTCGCGCACCTCGCGTTCCGGATCGGGCTATCGAGCCTGCTCATCGGCGCCGAGGAGGTGGGCCGGCTCGCGCTCGCGATCGAAGGTGCTCTCGATCGAGAAGGCGGCCCGGGCTCGCCTCCAGTCAGCGCTGCGATCGGCACGCTGCGCGCTGCGTTCGTGCAGCTCGCGAACGCCGACAAATCGGGCGCGCGTGTCGAGAACCTCGAGCTCGCAGAGCACGCCGCCGCGCTAGGGACCGTGGGCTCCGGTCCCGTGCGCGCACCCAAGCGGTTCGTGCCACCACCGCCGCCCGCCGTCAGCGGCGCACCACTCTCGGGCGACGCGAGCTTCACGTGGACGCCCGCGGTCGACGAGGACATGGTCGAGCTGTTCTTCGACGAGGCAGGCGAGCGCGTCGAGGCGCTCGCCGGAAAGCTCGTCGACATGGAGCGCCGCCCCGATGACGGCGAGCTCCTGCGCGACGTGTTCCGCGACATGCACACGGTCAAGGGCAGCTCGGCGATGGTGGGTCTACAGCCGGTGAATCAGCTCGCGCACGCGGCCGAGGATCTCGTCGGTCAGATCCGCGACTCCGGGCGCGCCGCCGATGGCTCGGTGATCGATGCGCTGCTCGCCGCACTCGACGGCCTGCGCGACATGCTTGGCCAGGCGCGCGGCCGCGTCCCGATCACCGTGGATCCCGCGCCGATCGTCGCGCGCCTGCGCAATCCCGGTGCACCGGTCGTCTCGGTGGCGCGCGCCGCTGGACCCGCCTCGGCGACTGCGCCGACGCAAATGCACGCCGGCGCGGAGGCGCGCGGCACGATCCGCGTCGACTTCGACAAGCTCGACCGGCTGATGAACCTCGTCGGCGAGCTCGTGCTCGGCCGCGATGGTCTGCGCGGCGCGGTCGGATCGCTGTCATCGATCACCACAGAGCTCGCGGCGGATCGCGGTGTCGCGCGCAAGGTCGCGAGCGCGCGCGGCTCGAGCGGCGGTCACCTCGCGCGCGGCCTCGATACGCTCGGCGAGGAGCTGTCGCGCGTCGAGCGCGTACTCGCCGAGGTCACGACCGACCTCGGTCGCGGCACCGACCGACTCGATGCGATCTCCGACGAGCTGCGCGAGCAGGTGATGCGGCTGCGCATGGTCCCGGTCGCCGGCGTGTTCCGCAAGCACGTGCGCACGGTGCGCGACCTGTCGGCGAACCTCGGCAAGCGCGCGCGGCTCGAGCTGGTCGGCGAGGACACGGAGCTCGACAAGCTGCTCGTCGAAGCGGTCGACGAGCCGCTGATGCACCTCGTCCGCAACTCCGTCGATCATGGCATCGAGCCGACCGACGTTCGCACCGCCGCGGGCAAGCCCGCCGAGGGCGTGGTTCGCCTGTCTGCGTCGCACCGCGGCAACCAGGTCGAGATCCGCGTCAGCGATGACGGCAAGGGCCTGGATCCGGGGAAGCTCCGTGCGAAGGCTGTCGAGAAGGGCGTGATCACGCCCGACGAGGCCGAGCAGATGGACGACCGCGCCGCGCGCGAGCTGATCTTCCGCGCCGGCTTCTCGACCGCCGCCTCGGTGAGCGAGGTGTCGGGCCGCGGCGTCGGCATGGATGTCGTGCGCCAGACCATCGTCACGCGCCTCAAGGGATCGATCGAAGTCGAGTCCACGCCCGGCCAAGGGAGTGCCTTCGTGCTCAAGCTGCCACTGACCCTCGCGATCATCCAGGTCCTCGTCGCCCGCGCCGGCGGCGAGACGTTCTGCATCCCGCTCGACATCGTTCAGCGCGTGCTGACGATCAAGTCGACCGAGATCGAGATGATCGGGGACCGGGAGGTCTGCGTCGTGCGCGGCAAGCACGTGCCTCTGATCCGCCTCGAGCAGGTGCTCGAGCTCGACGATCACGCCGATGCTGCCGAGCTGCAGCTCGTGCTCGTCGATCACGGGGGTCATAGCTACGCGCTCGTCTGCGACCAGCTGATCGGCAAGCGCGAGATCGTGATCAAGTCGCTCGGGCCGCTGCTCACGGGTGCGAAGTGCGTCGCCGGTGCCACGTTGCTCGCCGACCGCGTGGCGCTGATCCTCGACGTGCCCGCGATCATCGTGCGCGGGCTCGCGCAACCCTCGGGCCCGCGAACAGCGCGTCGCCCCGCGGCCACCTCGGGCACGTCGGGATCGCACATCCTGCTCGTCGAGGACTCCGACATCGTCCGCGAGGCGCTGCGCCGGCTGCTCGCCGACGCGGGGTACGTGGTGACGGTCGCGATCGACGGCCAGCACGGCCTCGAGCTCGCGCAATCGAAGCGGTTCGATCTGATCTCGACGGACGTGATGATGCCGCGGATGGACGGCTACGAGCTGACCCGCGCGCTGCGTGCGATGCCGCAGTACGCCGAGACGCCGATCGTGATGGTGACCAGCATGGGCGAGCGCATCGATCGCGTGCGCGGCTTCGATGCGGGCGTCGACGAGTACATCACGAAGCCGCACGACCGCACGCTCCTGCTCAAGGTCGTGAAGAAGCTGCTCGGTCACGCCGCGGGCGCCGACGAAGGAGACGCAACGTGAATATCGTGATCGTCTCCGACGAGCCGGTGCTCGCCGCCCTCGCCCGCCGACCGCTCGAGCCGCTGGGCCACACGGTTACCGCCGTCACCTCCGTCGCGGAGCTCGAGGCGCGGATGAACGAGCTCGCACCTCGGGCCGCGCTGTTGCCGCGTCGGCTGCCCGACCGATCGCTCGCCGACACCGTGAATCTCCTGCGCTCCGGCACTGAGCCGACCGCCGCGATCGTCCTCGGCGTGTCCGCCGCCGATCGCATGATCGCCCGCGACGTCGATGCGGACGGCTTCCTGCTCGTGCCGTTCTCCGATGCCGAGGTGCTCGACGTGTTCGGCACCACGACGCGCGCGAAGCGACTGATCATCGTCGCGGACGACTCGCCGCTGATCCATCGCCACACCGTGCCGATCCTAGAGGACGACGGTTACGAGGTGCTCTCCGCTTACGACGGCGAGGAGTGCGTCGCGCTCGCGCGCGAGAAGCTGCCCGACCTCGTGATCACCGACGTCGAGATGCCCAAGCTCGACGGCTATGGCGTGTGCAAGGCGCTCAAGGGCGATGCCGCGCTCGCGCACGTGCCCGTGCTGATCTGCAGCTCACTGGGACAGGCGCAGGACCTCGAGCGCGGCTTCGATGCCGGCGCGGATGACTACCTCGTCAAGCCGGTGATCCCCGAGGAGCTATCGACGCGCGTGCGCGCGCTGGTGCTCGGGTCGTTGCCGGCGTCCCGCGAGCGCGTGCTCGTCGTCGATGACTCGCCGGCGCAGCGGCACTACGTCGCGGACTGCCTCGCGCGCCAGGGCTTCATCGTCACGACCGCGGAGAACGGCAAGATCGCGCTCGAGAAGGCGCAGCAGATGCGCCCCGCGCTGGTGGTCAGCGACTACGAGATGCCGGTGATGACCGGCTTCGAGCTCGTCCACGCGCTGCGCAGCGATCCGGATCTACGGCAGATTCCGGTGATCATGCTGACCGCGCGCGACTCCAAGCGCGACATGGCGCAGATGCGCGCGGCCGGCGCATCGGCGTACCTCGTGAAGCCGTTCTCGCAGGACAAGTGCCTCGCGCTCGTCGAGCGCACGCTCGCGGAGCGGCGCCTGATGGCCTACAAGGAAGCGTCGTCGCTGTTCATCTCCGAGGGGGCGCGCGCCGCTGCCGAGGATCGCGCGCTGCGCGGCGAGACGCTGGCCTTCCGCGCCGACCAGCGCAACGTCTCGGTGATGTTCTCCGATCTCGTCGGTTTCACACCGATGTCGGCGACCATGACGCCGTTGGAGCTGATCACGCTGCTCAACGACTACTTCGACGTGATGTGCCCCATCGTCAAGCAGAACAACGGGGACATCGACAAGTTCATCGGTGACGCGATCATGGCGATCTTCGACGAGGTCCGTGGCACCCCGCCGCCGGCCGTGCGCGCCACCCGCGCGGCGCTCGCGATGCAGGCGGCGATGGAGGCGTTCAACGAGGGCCGCGGGACCAAGCTGTCGATGCGCATCGGCATCAACACCGGGCCGGTGATTCGTGGCGACCTCGGGTCGCGCGTCGTGCGCCGTGACTACACGGTGATCGGAGACACCGTGAACCAGGCGAACCGGTACGAGCAGAAGTCGCCGCACGGCGGGGTGCTGATCTCCACATCGACCCGCGAGATCCTCGGGGACCGCGCGAAGGTGCGCGAGATGGAGGGTCTCGAGCTCAAGGGCGTTAAGGTTCCCGTCATCGGTTACGTCGTCGAAGCGCTCGCGGAGGAAGTGGAATGACCAAGAAGATCCGGGTGCTGATCGTCGACGACTCGCTGTTCATGCGAGCCGCCATCACGAAGACCCTGAGCACGCCCGCGTTCGAGGTCGTCGGCCAGGCGAAGGACGGCAAGGAAGCGCTCGCGCAGATCGCGAAGCTCAAGCCCGACGTCATCACGATGGACTTCAACATGCCCGGCATGAACGGTGCCGACACGGTCCGCGAGGTGATGAAGCAGAAGCCGACGCCGGTCGTGATGTTCTCCGCGCACACCAAGCAGGGTGCAAAGGAGACGTTCGACGCGCTCGCCGCGGGTGCCGTGGACTTCGTGACGAAGCCCGCCGGCGAGGTGTCGGTCGATCTCTCGAAGATCGCCGAGGACCTCATCCAGAAGCTCACGGTCGCTGCGAGTGCCCGGCCGCGCGCCGCCACGGCAATCGCCCCGGTGCGCAACTCGGGCACGCTGAGCACGCAGAAGACTCCGCTGCCGCTCGGTGCGCCGCGCCTGTGCGTGGTCGCCGTCTCGACCGGCGGCCCCGCCGCGCTCTCGGAGGTGGTCCCTGCCCTGCCCGGCGAGCTGAAGATCGCAGTCGTGATCGTGCAGCACATGCCCGCCGGCTTCACCGCCGCACTCGCCGAGCGCCTCGATGCAGCGAGCCGCGTCAGCGTGCGCGAGGCCCAAACCGGTGATCGACCGTTCCCGGGCACGGTGCTGATCGCGCCCGGCGACAAGCACCTCGAGTTCGACGAGCGCGGCTTCTGCGTGCTCACCGACGGTCCGATGGTCAACGGCTGCCGCCCGGCCGCGGACGTCACGATGATGTCGGCGGCCAAGATCTACGAACGCCGCTCGCTCGCCGTGGTGATGACCGGCATGGGCAAGGACGGCGCGGCCGGCGCGCTCGCGATCAAGCGCGTGGGCGGCAAGACGCTCGCTCAGGACGCCGCGACCAGCGTGATCTATGGCATGCCGAAGGCCGCCGTCGACGCGGGTGCGATCGACGAGGTCTGTGCGCTCTCCGACATCGCTGCGTGGATGCGCTACGCCTGACCCCGCACGTGCTACACCCCAGCGGGTGTCGATCCTCGCGTCTCACACCATCGGGTTCATCGGCGCCGGCAACATGGCCGAGGCGCTGATCCGCGGCTTGGTTCGCGGCGGCCACATCGCACCTGATCGCGTCATGGCCTCGGGTCCGCGGCGCGAGCGCCTCGACGAGCTGAAGGCCAGCTATGGCATCAAGGTCGAGACCGACAATCGCATCGTCGCGAGGAACGCTGTCGTCGTGCTCGCGGTCAAGCCGCAGATCATGGACAAGGTGCTCCGCGAGATCGGCGACCAGCTCTCGCCCGGCACGCTCGTGATCTCGATCGCCGCCGGCGTCGACACCGAGACGATCGAGACGGCGGTCGCCGAGGGCGTTCGCGTCGTGCGCGCGATGCCGAACACGCCGGCGCTCGTCGGTGCAGGCGCCACCGCGATCTCCGCGGGCAGCCATGGCAGCGAGCAGGACCTCGCGACCGCGAAGGCGATGTTCGACGCCGTCGGCATCACCGTTGTCCTCGAGGAGCATCACCTCGACGCGGTCACCGGCCTCTCGGGGTCCGGGCCCGCGTACATCTTCCTGATCCTCGAGGCGCTCGCCGATGCCGGCGTCAAGGTCGGCCTCTCACGCCGCAACGCCCAGCGCCTCGCGGCGCAGACCGTGATGGGCTCCGCGAAGATGCTGCTCGAGACGAACGAGCATCCGGGCCAGCTGAAGGACATGGTGACCTCGCCGGGCGGCACCGCGATCGCCGGCCTGCACACCCTCGAGGAGGGCGGCCTGCGCACGACGCTGATCAACGCGGTCGAGACCGCGACCAAGCGCGCGCGCGAGCTCGGCCGCGGCGGCAAGTGATCGTGAAAGAGCACGCGGGCGCCGTCACGTTCGACGTGCTCGTGCAGCCTCGCGCGTCTCGCGCGAAGGTCGGCCCCATCCACGACGGCCGCCTGAAGGTCGCCGTCACCGCGCCGCCGGTCGACGGCGAGGCGAATGCCGCGGTGATCGAGACGCTCGCGAAGGCGCTGGGCGTCGCGAAGAGTGCCGTCGAGGTCATCGCCGGGACCACGAGCCGGCGCAAGACGGTGCGCGTCAGTGGCGTCGCGGCGAGCGCCGTCGAGGCACTGGCGGCATGACGCGCGCCGCGCTCCTCGCGGCGGTGCTGGCCGCCGGCTGCGAAGGCACCGTCGGCACCGTGCAGCTCGAGCTCACTACCGCCCCGGGCTCGACCGTGATGGAGCCGGTGCAGCGGCTGAAGCTTCGCCTGACGAATCCGCCGCAGGAGGACGTAGCGACCCGTGGCAGCGACGGCGGCTTCGATCTCACGCTCTCGTTCGCCGCTGATGGCGACGTCGGCACGTTGATCGTCGAAGGCTACGACGACGCGGACTCCCTCATCGCGACCGGCGTCTCGCCGCCGTTCACGCTCGGCCCCACCGACGCGCGCGTGGTGATCTACGTCGCCGCTCCGCTCTCCGTCGCGCCCGCTCCGGTCACGCTCGGCCCGCCGCGCAGCGGGATCGCGGGTGTCGCGATGCCCTACGGTGCGCTGCTCGCCGGTGGCCGCGATGCCGCGGGCGTACCGAGCGACTCGATCGTGATCTACAACATCTACGATCACACGCTCGCCGGCGGGTTGCCGATGCCGATCAAGCGCGCGGGCTTCGCGATCGGCGCGGCCACGAACGGCCTCGTGTATTTGATCGGCGGCACCGGCGTCGATGGCAACCCGGTCGCGACGCTCGAGTCGTTCAACACCACCGTGTCCCCGGCGGGTGCCTGGCGGACGATCAGCGAGCAGCCCTCGTTCGCGCGCGCCGGCGAGATCGCGGTGCCGATCGGTCCCGATCGCTTCCTCGTCTCGGGGACTCCCCCCGGCGAGCTGGCCGGCGGCGAGCTACGCCCACGCACCGAGCTCGCAACGCTCCCCGCCGCGGGCGCATCGATCATCGCGCGCGACGGCGTCCGCACGGCGCTGTTCGTCGGCGAGGCCGGCGTGATCCGGTTTCGCTCGGAGACGTTCGACACGCTCGCAACGCCCGGCCGTGCGCGCGCGTCCGTCGCCGCGGTACCTGCGACCGGCAAGCTCGTGATCGTCGGAGGCGGCCCACCCGGTGCGCCATCACGCGACATCGTGGTCATCGATCCGGCGACAGGTACCGCCGAGCCGCACGCGAACGCACTCGTCACCGCGCGCCACGGGCCCGCCGTTGCAGGCACGGATCGCTACCTCGTCATCGCCGGTGGCACCGATGCGGCGGACGTGCCGGTCGCGACCGCCGAGATCTTCGACGCGACCACGCTCGCACCGGTCGCGACCGTGCCCGTCGCCGCACGCGCCGGAGCGCTCGCGTTCACGCTACCGAACGGTCAGGTGCTGATCGCAGGCGGCGCACCCGCGACCGACCTGATCGAGCTGTTCACGCCGGCGCCTGCGGAGTGAGATCGAGCGCGGCGGTCACCGTCACGGTGCCGTCGGCGACCTTCGCGTGAAGCCGGCAGTTGCCCTCGAACGCGATGCGCACGAGACCGAGGCGGCTGGGCTGCTCGTCCTCGTCGTTCTGCGCGATCTGCAGCATCCGCGCACGGTACGCCTGCTCGGGCTTCGCGAAGCCATTGATCCACTCGACGGCCTTGAGCAGCGTCGACGCGTGCTGCTCGTCGCCCTTCAATGGATTCTGCACGCTGACCTCGACGACCTGACTCGCCTTGCCGTGGACGCGCAGCCGGAACCTCGCACGATCACCGCTGACCCAGTCGCCGTACTTGAGCGCGTTCTCGAGCAGCTCGCCGGTCACCATGGCGATCGCGTGGCAGCCGTCCACGTCCGCGAACACCGCCGTGAAGCAGTTCTGCACCGACGTCCTGAGCAGATCGACGTTCCGCCACTCGTTGCGAACGGTGATATCGATCGAGAACCCGAAATCGCCGTCGGTGCTCATGCGAACCTCAGATGAAACAGATCGTCGTTCTTCTCGAACACGCGCAGCGCGTCGAAGGACAGCCGCTGCCACTTCAGCGTCTGGTCGTAGACCATGGCGAGCTTCACGTTCGTCTTGCGACAGATCTGGATCAGGCGAATCAGCGCGGTGATCGTCGACGAGTTGAAGTGCTCGATCTTCTCGAAGTGCATCTCGATCGAGCCCTGCTTCTCTCCGACGGCGGCGAGGAGCTTTTCGAACCACGGCTTCAGGATCTCGGGCGGGTTGCGCTCGTTGCTCTTGCCCTTCCAGGTGCAGCGAAACACCGACTCCGGTGTGACCGCCACCTCGATCGTCAGATCACCTGATTGCAAGTTCTCCATGGCTCTCCTGTCCCATCAGATCACGGATCGCGCGCGAGGCGTATACCCACGCGCGCAGAGTGTTCGGTCGCGAGGTACCGGCGGCGCGAGGCGAGCCGGCAGTCGATCGGCCAGTCGCACCACGCACCGCCGCGCGACACGATCTCGCGAGACTCGCGCGGCGCAGGGCGACGCGGATCCGGACTGCACCAGTTCGCGACGCCACCGGCGAGGTCGCACACGCCATACGGCGAGACGTCCCACGGGTACGCGCCGATCGGCTCGGCGAGCGGCGGGCCCGGCCGGCTATCGCGCATCTTGCAGAACGTCGCGTCGAAGTGATCGCCCCACGGATACACGCGGCCGTCGGTGCCGCGTCCCGCCTTCTCCCACTCGATCTCGGTGGGCAGCCGCCACGCGCGACCCTCCTTCTTCGCGAGCCATGCCGCGTAGGCCTCTGCGGACTCGGCACTGACGCCGAACACCGGGAACTGATGCGGATCGATCGGAATCTGGATCGCCGGCACCGACGCATCGGGCACCCAGCTGCCCGAGCCTTCTCGTTGCCAGGTCGGCATGCCGAGCGTGGTGCGCGGGAGGTGTAGTCCGACGAGCTCGGGGTCGATCGCGCGCAGCGCATCGAGGAAGCGGAACCAGTGCTCGAACGTCACCGGAAAGCGCTGGATGACAAACGCGGGCACGTCGACGATCAGCGTCTCGTCGGTCTCCGTGCTCAGCAAATCGCCGCCGAGACGCGCCGGCCCTCCGGGGATCAGCACCTCGCCGGGCCCGAGCGGCGACGGCGGCATCTCGAGAGCGAGCCCGCAGGAGCCGCCGGGCTCGATGATGATCGGCCACGACACGCTCTTGGAGTGTCCGATCTCCGCGGTCACGACATAGCGCCCGGCCGAAACGGTGCGGCGATGGCGCGGGCGGTCGGTGATGATCTCGACGTTGGAGAGCTCCAGCCGGCGGTCGCGCTCGATCAGCTTCGCGATCGTGACCTTGCCCGGGTGGTCTCCGATCGCGAGCACGAGGACGCCGTCGCGCTGGAGCTGCTGCACGAACTCGCCGTCGTCGACCTCGCGCAGGAGCTGCTCGAGCGCGATCTCGTCGAGGCTGTCGCCGCGGCGGCGGGCGCGCTGCAACTCGGCGTAGTAGAGCCGTGCGAGGCCACGGCGCGCGCGTGTGTGCCCTGGCACGGACTCGAGCGCCCGCTCGTAGGCGGAGACCGCGGACTGGAACGTGCGTACCTGCAGCGCGTCGGTGACGCGGATGATGTCCTCGGCGTCCCACAGGTCCTGCTTCTCGGCGGTGTCAGCCCACGGTGCGATGTCGGCCTTGAGCGAGCGATACACGTTCATCTTGTCGGGCCGCGACTCGACGAACTCGTGGTAGCGCTCGGCGAGCTCGTCGGCGGCATCCGCGCTCGCATTCGCTTCCTGCGCCTGGCGTTCCTTCTGCTTCGAGCCTTCGATGAAGTCGTCGATCGCGTCGGCGAGCAGACGCGCACTTGCGAGGCGCTCCTTCCGGTCGGTCGCGATCGCTCGCATGCAGAGGTCCTCGACCTCGGGAGAGATGTCGGCGTGCGAGATGCTCGACGGCAGCGGCGGCCGCACGTACAGCGCGAGCGTATCAGCGCCGAGTTGCGCGATGTCGGTGCTCTTCACCTCAGGGAATGCGGAGGTGCCGCCCAGGATCTCGTAGAGGATCGCGCCGAGAGCGAACACGTCGGTGCGCTCGTCGAACCGCTCGATCGTCGGATCCATCTGCTCGGGCGCCATGTACCCGAGCGTTCCTCCGCGCACGCCGAGCGGATGCGTGCGCGACTGCGCGAGGCCCCAGTCGACGAGCAACACCTCGCCGTAGTCGCCGAGGAGGATGTTCGCAGGCTTGATGTCGCAGTGGATCACGCCGCGGTGGTGCGCGTAGTCGACGGCGTTGCAGACCTGGAGGAAGTAGCGGAGCAAGCGACCGAGCGTGTACTCCTTCGGATCGCCATCGCCGAGACGGCGGCGGCGCAGGAGCACCTCGAGCGACGTGTCGGTGACTTGCCGCATCACGTAATACGGGCCGCGCGCACCGTCGGTGCCGGCGTCGTAGATCGGGATGATGTTCGGGTGCTCGAGGTGCGAGATGATTCGCGCCTCGCGCGCGAGGATCACCTTGCTCGAGTACGAGTCGAGGTCACCCTTGTTGTGGGCGGCCTTCACCGCGACCGTGCGGCCGAGCACCATGTCCTCGCACGCGGTGACCTCGCCGAGGCCGCCGGAGCCGAGCGGGAACAGCTTCTTGTAGCGGCTGCCGACGAGGTCGCCGGACGGTGCGAGCGGCGGAGCCGCCGCGGTACCGAGGCGTGAGAGCGTACCGGCCTGCGACGCGATCGGGACGAGGCCGCCCGGCGCGGGAGGAGCCGACACGTCGACGAGCGACGCGTGCGTGGATGCAGTCGCGGCGAGCGAAGGACCCTTGCCGATCGCGGTGTCGTGCTGCTTCGGCGGATCGACGCTGTAGAGCATCGTGTCGCGGCCGGTCTGCGGCCCGATCGCGTCGAGCACGCTCGCGAGCTGCGACTCGTCGAGCGTTCCTTCGGCGCACCAGAGATCGCGGATCGACATACCCTGCTTGGTGGCCAGTGCATTGATCCGTCGCGCG
>JACCRC010000368.1 GCA_013813765.1 Deltaproteobacteria bacterium
CGCGCGACGCGAAGCTGATTCGCGATGTGGATCCGCGGGTCTCGGCGCTCACCGTGCTGGGCGCGATCGATACGATCCTGTTCGAGCACCTGCGCCGCCGACGCGTGTCGGCCGCCGACGCGCCTGCGGTGATCCGGGAGCTCGTGACGATCGTGCTCGGAGGAATTCGCACGTGACGCCGGCTGTCGAGATCGTCCGTTGCACCACCGCTGCGCCCGAGTTCCAGGGGCTCGTGCGCGGGCTCGATGCCGAGCTCCGAGAGCGCTACGGCGACGTTCAGGACCTCTACTCCCCACTGAACAAGGTCGTGGAGATCGAGACCGCCGTGGTGGCGCTCGACGCATCGTCGCGCGCGCCGCTCGGTTGCGGTTGCTTCAAGCAGCACGCGCCCGGCACCATCGAGCTCAAGCGCATGTACGTCGCGCCACAATCGCGCGGTCGTCGCATTGGCGCGCAGCTCGTCACGGCCCTCGAGGACTGGGCGCGAACGCTCGGGTACACCGTCGCGGTCCTCGAGACAGGGAACCTCCAGCATGAAGCTGTGGCCCTTTACACGCGCTGCGGGTACGTACGGACCGAAAACTTCCCTCCGTACGATGCGCTACCCGCGAGCATCTGCATGCGAAAGAATCTGTAGTTCGTGCGTGTGGGCTCGGGGTCGGAGATGGCACCCCACTTGCTCAGGCAGACCTACATGAACAAGCAAGAGCTGGAAGACGAGGATCAGGTCATCGGCCGCCCCCACAGCCCGCGCGAGGACGAAGAGGAGCGCGACGGTCTGCGCGTCTCGGCGAACGAGGCGAGCGACGAGGAAGAGGAGGAGATCGAGCTCCACGACGACGACATCTTGTTCGACGACGACGACCGCGCCGATCTCGACATCGAGCCTGACGACGATCGCGGTTACTAGTCGCCCCGAGAAGAACCTCGAGTAGTCATCGCTTCGCGGGCTTCCCCCGATGCTACTTGAGCTTGACCCAGGGCATCAGCTCGCCGGCCTCGGGCGTCTCGGCCGGTGCCGCGCTGCCCGAGCCGCTGCCGGAACCCGATCCGGATCCCGCGCCACTGGGACGGCGCTGCGGCGTCTTCTGGAACAGCGCGTTCTCGTCCACCGTGGTACCGGTGCCGAGCGTCACGTTCTGCGTCTTCGAGAACGCAGAGCCAATGATCGCGGCCGCGAACGCGGCAGTGGTCTCGACCTTGCGCTGCTTCTTCGAGGCGGTGCGACGACCCTCGGGTCCGTGCGTGTCGTTCGCCTGGTTCAGGATCGCGTCGCGCTTCTCCGGATCGGTGGGCAGCTCCGAGAGCATCGGTGTGACCGCGGGACGGGTGCCATCGCCCGAAACGCCGAAGCAACCAGCGAGCAGCAACACGACCAGCAGCTTCCGCACGCGTCGAGGGTAGCAGACGCCTCGTGAAGGAGGACGGCTAATCGAGTGCGTGGGCCATCGCCGCGAGCTTCGTCACGGTGTTGATGTTGCGGCCCGTACCCACATCGGCGAACGGGACCTTCAGCTTCGACGCGCCCTGCCCCTCTGGATAATGGATGAACAGCTCGCGTCCCCGCACCGCGAGCTCCTCGCCACCCGGCCGCTTCACCGCCGCGAGCACGTCCTTCGTCGGCGCCGCGTCGAGGAACATCACGATCACGCGGTTCGGCGCCGCCGCCGAGAACGGATTCGCGGCGAGCAACGCATCGAGCTCCACGGAGGTCCGAAGGTGCACACCGACCGGCTTGCCCAGCTTCACGGCCAGCGCCTTCTCGAGCGTCGCCTTCACGGTGCTCGCGCCGGAGCGGCTCGTGAACAGCACGTTGCCACTCTGGATGTACGTCTGCACGTGGGTGAAGCGCGCCTTCTCGCAGAGCTTCACGAGGTCCGCCATCGGTAGTATGCCGGTCCCGCCGACGTTGATCGCGCGCAGGAATGCGACGAAGGTGCCCACGCGCGGAGCGTAACGCCGGGTTATTCTCCAGGTCATGCCGGTCCAGCCACGAAGGACGTTCGCACCTTCTGTTGTGCTCACCGTCGTGGGTTCCCTCGCGGTCGCCAGCGCCGGGCCCCGCGTGACTCCGACGCCGCCGAAGAAGATGCCGCCGCCGAAGAAGGAGCCGCCCAAGGCGGATCGTCACTGGCGCGTCTTCGAGAAGGACAAGCAGTGCTTCGCCGACAACTCGGCCGACGCATGCCCGCCGCAGCCCGCTGGCAAGCCGGCGCCGCCGTGCAATCCGCCGGTGCCGACGAAGTACGAGTGCCCCAAGAACGTCACGCTTCCGGTCAACGTGATCCAGCGCGCCGGTGCGACGGAGTGCTTCGTCGACTACGGCCCGATGGACTGCCCCGCCGGCGCGAGGTGCAATCCGCCGCCACCTCGCAAGCTCGCCTGCCCCTGAGTCATCGTGCGTCGCTCTCTCGCGCTGATCGTCGCCGTGCTGCTGCTCGCAGCCGGGACCGCTGCGGCTGACGAGGCCGCCGACAAGCCGCGGGAGACGATGACCATGCCGAAGGGCAAGCTGGTCGTGAACGGGTTCATCGAGATCAACCTCTCGGAGAACGCTGCGTTCAAGCCGGTCTCGCTCACGCCCGACGTCTGGTATGGCGTCAACGACAAGCTGACGCTCGGTCTCGTCCACAGCAGCATCGCCGCGAGCGGTTTCGTCGGAGGCGTCGCGGATTCGCTGTGCATCACCGGCCTCACTCGAGGCTGCGCGAAGATCTATCGCAACGTCGGGCTCAAGGCGCGCTACCGCCTCAAGGCTCCGTGGACGTTCGACGGCGGCCTCTTGTTCCCGAGCGTCGCGCAGCCGACACTCGTCGATATCCAGGCCGGCGCCTCGGGCCGCTGGCGGTTCAAGAAGATCGTCGTCGAGTTTCAGCCGAACCTCGTGATCGCCGTGAACCAGCGCAGCAGCGGCAGCGACGTCCTGCAGCCGCGCTCGCAACGCCTGAACCTGCCGGGCACCGTGGGGTACACGGTCGCGCTGAAGATCGAGCTGAATGCACAGCTCGGTCTGTCGGTGCCGACGAGCAGTGCGGGCGACTTCTACACGGTGCCGTTCTCGGTGGGCGGTCGCTACATGTACAAGCCGAACATCTCGTTCGGCCTGATGTTCGCGTTGCCCGCCCTGCTCGCCGGTGGGAAGCTCACCAGTGGCATCAGCACGCGGACGCTCATCCTCGGGGTGACCTATGCGCGCTAGGTGCCGCGTACTGCTCGTGCTCGCCGCCGCTGCGTGCGCGAAGCCCACGGACCTCGACGGCCGCACGTGCATGCTCGCACCGAGCTGGGCCTCGCCTGCGTACGAGTGCACGACCGGCTCGCCGGTGGTTGCGACCGCGGAGCCCACGCCGGATGAGGACTCCGACTCGGAGAAGGAGAAGGAGAAGGAGAAGGAGAAGGAGAAGGAGAAGGAGAAGGAGAAGGAATCCGAGATCGAGATGGGAGGCGACACGCCGCCCGAGAAGGAGAAGGTCGTCGAGAAGGAGAAGGCGAAAGAGAAGGACGTCGAGAAGGAAAAGGACGACGACAAGGAAGACGACAAGGAAGACGAGAAGGAAGCAGACGAGCCCGCCGCCGACTCGAAGGCGACGATCGCCGGCGACCGGATCAAGCTTCGCAAGAAGGTCATCTTCAAGAAGAGCTCCGACGAGATCGCCGAGAAGTCGCATGCGGTGCTCGATGACGTCGTGGCGCTGCTGAAGGAGCACCCGGAGATCACGAAGATCGAGATCCAGGGCCACACCGATAACCGCGGCGACGACGACAAGAATGTGAAGAAGTCGAAGGAGCGCGCGAAGGCCGTGCGGGACTACCTCGTCGACAACGGAATCAAGGGCAAGCGCATCGTGACGAAGGGCTTCGGCGCCGACGAACCGATCGCGAACAACAAGACGAAGGCCGGGCGTTCGAAGAACCGGCGCATCGAGATCCACATCCTCAAGCGGAAGTAGATCGGCGGCAGCGCCGTCGAACCTCGCGCGGCGAATGTGTCACGGGCAGTCGCGGAGCTACGTCCGTCAACCCAGGAGACTCCATGAAGACCGTCCTCGCAGCTCTCGTTCTCTCCACTCTCTCTGCTTCCGCGTTCGCCGATCCAACTCCGCAGCAGACCGACAACGAGTCGGCGGCGCCGTGCGATTCGTGTCTGCCGCCGCAGCCGCTCGCGGCGACTGCGCCGCAGCCGCGTCTCGTGGCAACCGCGGCCCCGCTCGCCTCTGCGCCCGCGCCGATGCCGGCGATCGATCAGGTTCATGACGAGAGCTGGGGAAAGCCCGCCGGCGCGCGCTTCTCGCACGGCTTCCGCGTGGGCTGGACGTACATCCAGAACTACGAGGCGCGGACGCGGGAGAACGGCATGAGCCTCAAGGAGGAGTTCGGGCTCAAGACGCCGCACATGATGCTGCTCGGCTACGAGGGCTTCTACCGGATCATCGGCCACACGTGGCTGAACGTGCTGATGGTCGGCAACGTGACGATCGCCGGCCTCGAGCAGAGCAAGTTCATCCCCGCGGCGAGCGGTCTGATCGGCATGGAGTTCAACAAGAGCTTCCAGGTCGGCGTTGGTGTGAACCTGACGCCTGACCCCGACGGTGTCTCGCACATGATGCGGCCATCGGCTGGACGCCGCGCGTCGGATCGATCTACACGCCGATCCACTTCTTCTACGTGCCGGATGCCGATGGCAACGGCCGCATGGGCGCCACCGTCGGCATGAACTGGTGAGCATCGTCCGCGGAAACGTCGGTTCGTGCGACGCTGTCCACCCTGATGCGTCCCGTCGCCGAGCTCCAGTCCGCCAGCCTTCGCGGCGTGTTCTCCGATATCGACGACACACTGACGCACGAGGGCGTCGTCGTCGAGGAGGCGTACGCAGCACTGCTGCGCGCGCGAAAGGCCGGCCTCCGGGTCGTCCTGGTCACCGGGCGTCCCGCGGGCTGGGCCGAGGTGCTCGCGTCGGTGTGGCCCGTCGATGCGGCGATCGCCGAGAACGGTGGCATCGCGTACCTCAAGCGCGGGCGCCGGCTCGAGCGGATCTACTTCGCGGATGGTGATCCAGCACGGGACGCGAGCCGGCTTGCCGACCTGTCCGCTGAGATCCTTCGCGCGTTTCCGTTCGCCGTGCGCACCGACGACGCCACGCTGCGGATCACCGACATCGCGTTCGATATCGGCGAGACCCAGCAGGTCCCGATCAGGGACGTCGATGCGATGACCGCGCGGATGCGCGAGCTCGGCGCTCTGACGCTGGTCTCCACGGTCCACGCGCACGGCTACTATCACGGTGCGGACAAGGCGCAGATGTCCGCGCGGGTCGCTGGCATGCTCTGGAACGAGACGCCCGAGGATGTCGCCGAGCACTATGCGTTCGTCGGTGACTCGCCGAACGACCAGGCCGCGTTCGCGTTCTTCAAGTCATCGATCGGGGTCGCGAACGTCGCGCGCTACCAGGCGGTCCTCAAGCCGCCGCCCGCGTACATCACGCCCTCCGCGAACGGACACGGCTTCGCGGAGGCGATCGAGGCGATCCTCGCGAATCGCGGTAGCGGCGCGTAGGCCGGAGCTGCTTACGCGTATTGTCGCCGCCCATGGCCGACACGCTACCGACCCGCGGACTCGAGCTGCGCTCCACGATCAGCACCGACGGACAGCTCACGCTGGAGCTGGTGGAGGTCGACGTTCCAGCGCCGGCGGCCGATCAGGTCCTCGTTCGCCTCGAGGCCGCACCGATCAGCCCGTCGGATCTCGCGCTGCTGCTGGGTCCGATCGACGGCAGTACGCTCGCCGCCTCGGGCACGAAGGACCGCCCGGTGGTCACGGCGCGCATTCCGCCGCAGCGGCTCCCGGCACTCGCTGCGCGCTTCGATCAGTCGATGCAGGTGGGCAACGAAGGCGCGGGCACCGTGATCGCCGGCGATCCGAAGCTCGTCGGCAAGCGCGTGTCGCTCGCCACCGGTGGGACGTTCGCGCAGTACCGCATCGTGCGAGCGCGCGACTGCCTCGTGCTGCCCGAGGGCGTCACCGCGCGGCAGGGCGCGGCGGCGTTCGTGAATCCGATGACGGTGCTCTCGATGCTCGAGACGATGCGGGCCGACAAGCACACCGCGATCGTCCACACGGCCGCGGCATCCAACCTCGGTCAGATGCTGGTGCGCGCGACCGCTGCTGACAAGATCCCGCTCGTGAACATCGTCCGCAGCGCGGAGCAAGTGGCGCTCCTCCGCTCGCTCGGTGCGGAGCACGTGCTCGACAGCACGGTGCCGGCGTTCCGCGAGCAGCTGATCCAGGCGGTGGCCGCGACGGGCGCGACGCTCGCGTTCGATGCGATCGGCGGAGGCGCGCTGGCCTCGCAGATCCTCGGGGCGATGGAGATGGTCGCCGTACGCCAGGCGACGGGATACAGCCGCTACGGCAGCAGCGTGCACAAGCAGGTCTACATCTACGGCCGCCTCGATCTGCGACCGACGGAGCTCGACGCGAGCGCCGGCCTTTCGTGGGGCGTCGCCGGGTGGCTGTTGCCGAGCTTCCTCGCGAAGGCGGGTATGGAGACCGTGGTGCGGCTGCGTGCGCGCGTGCTCGCAGAGCTCACCACCACGTTCGCGAGCAACTACACCGCCGAGATCGGGCTCGCACAAATCCTCGATCTGGACACGGTTCGCGCATACACGCGCCGCGCGACGGGCGCGAAGTACCTCGTCACACCCGCGAGCTGATCAGCGCAGCACGCGGAGCTGCTCCGCTTCGGCGATCTTGAGGTTCAGGTACTTCTGCTGCACGAGCGTCGGCGTGGCCTGAACCTCGACGGTCTTGCCCTTGAACGACGCGGGCTTCGCCTTGCCCGCGAGCTGCTTCCAGACGGCGATCGGGATCAGCACCGACAGCATCTCGTACGTGCCCTGCTTGCTCTTGCCGATCTGCAAGAACGCGGTCTCGGTGTTCATCATCCCGCCGTAGGTCACGGTGCCCTTCACGACGCTCGGGATGCCGATCGCGCCTGCCATCGCCGTCTCGTCCGACGCGTCGAGCGTGCGCAGCGAGAGCGTCGTGAAGCTCCACGTCCACGTCTGCGGCTTGCCCTTCCACGTCGCGTCGATGCGAACCGTGTAGCGCTGGTTCGGCGCGAGCAGCCGCTTCGGGATCACGCTGACCACGCCGTACTGCCCGAACGACGTCGCCAGATGCTCCGGGTCGGAGAGATGAAACGGAACCTTTGTCTTGCCCTCGGTCAGCGACGCGCGCACGCCGGTGACCTCGTCGAACGCGGGGAACTGCAGCGTGATGGGATAGCCGCCGGTGCCCTGCCCGGGGATCGGGTTCGGGATCTCGTTCGCGTACTCGAGTGGCACGCGGGTCTGATCGGCCGCCGGGTAACGCACGGGCCAGGCGCCCTTCTTCGTCGACTCGCCGAACATGAGCGCTGCCATCAGCGAGCCGTCGGGGAGTGTCGCGTAGCCGACGCCGATCGTCTTGAGGCCGGGATCGAGCATCGGGCGGCGGTGATAGATGCCGCCCATCCAGCCATCGATCGCGATGGTGAGGCTCGTGACGCCGGGATACAGGTCCGCTGCCTTTCCGCACTTCGCACCAGCAGGCGTCGCGCCGGGAAGCTCGGGCCGCTGCTTGTGCGCCGCGAGACCGACCATCGCGTCGGTGTCGCGGTTCAGCAGCATGTACTTCGCGTGCTCCATGCAGCCCTTGCTGAGCGCTGGATCGAGACGCACTGCCGCGAGGCCCGCGGCGGCGCGATACGCGTTGACGTGATCGAGCGCCTGCTCGTCCGGCGGCGCGGCGACCGCGAGCCGGGCCACGAGTAGCACGAGCGCCACGATCCAGCTGCGGGACATACCTTGACTGTAGGACGTCCGCGCCCGCGGAGCATTCATGCGATCCTCCGTCGCGATGAGCATCTCCGATACCGTGGCATCGCTCGCAACCGCCCTCCGGGACTACCTCGTGACCAGGGGCGGCCCGGCCGATGTGATCGCGATGCTCGAGGCAGTGGCCGAGATGCCGGCCTACGTGCGCGACGAGCGGCTCGACCTCTGGGAGCAGAAGGTCAACGCCAGCGGCCACGACCGCGATCGCCTCGCCACGGACCGTGCCTATCGTGCCGCGCAGCACGTCTACGCGCTCGGCACGCTGAACATGTACGCCGCGATCGAAGAAGAGGAGACGGCGCAGGCGTACGCCGACGTGGTGACCGAGCTGCGCGAGCTCGGCGTCCCCGGGCTCGCGGAGCTCCCGTCGCCCGACCTCGCCGACTGGTGAGCGACGACGCCGCACGCGACACCGCGACAGTGCGACGCTGCGTGCGGCACGCAGCTAGGCTTCCGCCTGACGTTCTGAGCGCTCGCTGTTGCGCGCGGAGAACCATCCGAACGCACCTGCCGTGAAGAACATGATGAGGCTGTAGATCGCCGCCGGGATCGCCATCATCGGGTTGTTCAGCAGCTGCGGGCTCGACGCGATCGCGATCGCCAGCGTGCCGTTGTGGATACCGATCTCCATGCCGATCGCGACCGCCTGACGCTTCTCGACGCGAAACACGCGCGGGACGACGTAGCCGATGAACAGGCTCGCGAGGTTGAACGCGAGGCAGGCCGGTCCGACTGCCTTGAAGAACGTGCCGAGCTTGTCGCGCTCGTTCGCGATCGCCGATCCGATCACGAGCAGGAGGAACACCGCCGACAGGATCTTCACCGGCTTCTCCAGGCGCTCGGCGACCGATGGCTTCTTCGATCGGATCGCCATGCCGATGAACACCGGGACCAGCACGATCGCGACGACCTGGATCACCTTGCCGAACTGGAGCGGGATCGACTTGCCCTCGCCCATGAAGTGCTCGAGCGAGAAGTTCACGATCAGCGGCAGCGTGATCAGCGACAGCACGCTGTTCACCGCGGTCAGCGTGATGTTGAGCGCGACGTCGCCCTTCGCCAGGTGCGAGAACAGATTGGCCGTCGCACCGCCGGGCGATGCAGCCAGCAGCATCAAGCCGACCGCCAGCTCGGGTGGGAGGTCGAACGCGTGCGCGATGCCCAGGCACGCCGCGGGCAGGATCAGCATCTGGCAGGCGAGACCGATCGCGACCGCCTTGGGATAGACGATCACGCGCTTGAAGTCTTCGATCTTCAGGCTCAGCCCGAGCCCGAGCATGATCACGCCGAGCGCGACCGGCAGCAGCACCGCCGTGATGACGTTCTGTTCCATGGGCCCCCGAAGCGTTGGTACCACGGCTCCTGGAAGAATCTGGCAACGGTCGGACTCGCGTCGACCGCCCCCGTTCGCGCGGGCTCCTTCACCCATGCGAACCGTCCTTGTTGCCCTGGTGCTGCTCGCCGGCTGCTCGACCATGACGCTGCGAATCCCACGTGACGACCTTCAGGCCGACATGGCGAAGCGGTTCCCCGTCGAGGCCGACAAGCATGTCGTGACGCTCACGGCGAGCGATCCGCAGCTCGAGCTCCTCGGCAGCGTCAATCGGCTCGCCGTGCGGCTGCGCCTGCAAGCAGCCAGCGCGGGTGGGACCTCGCAGCTCAGCGGTACCAGCCGCGTCGAGGGGCGCATCGAGTACGTCGCGGCCGAGCACGCATTCTACCTGCGCGATCCAAAGGTCACGGAGCTGCAACTCGACAGCTCGGACCGTATCGCCGGCCAGCGGCTGATCGAACGCGCGTCTCGCTCAGCGCTCGAGACCCTGCTGCGCAGGCATCCGGTCTACCGGCTCGATGGCAAGCGCAGCGAGAAGGAGGCGAAGGCGATCCGCCACCTGCGCAGCGTCCGCGTCGAGGATCAGGATCTCGTGCTCGAGGTCGGCATCTAGTGCGCGGGGAGCTCGGAGTCACCGACAGCGCCGACGCGCCGGCGGTGTCGCGCTATAAGGACAACAGATGTCAGGGTTCGAAGTGATCGTCCTCGGAGTCGGCGATACGTTCACGGACAAGCACCGCACCACGGCGGCGCTCCTCCACTGCGATGGCTTCTATCTCGCCATCGACTGTCCGGACACCTACCGCTCGGTGCTGCGCTCGGCCGTCGCGATCGCCGGTCGCGAGCTCTCGCTCGCCGACATCGATCACTTCCTGATCACGCACGTCCACGGCGATCACATGAACGGGCTCGAGGGCGTCGCGTTCTTCAAGCGGTTCGCAGAGAACAAGCGCGTGCGCCTCGTCACCTCTCCGGAGGTTCGATCCGTGATCTGGGATCAGCGCCTCACCGCCAGCATGAGCACGCTGTGGGATGGCCAGCAGTACAAGCAGCTCGGGTTTGACGACTACTTCGAGCACGTGCCGCTGAGCTGGACCGACGCGATCACCGTTGGTCCGTTCACGATCCGCGCGCGCCGCACCGTGCACCACATCCCCACGAGCGCGCTGTTCATCGAGGCCGGCGGGCGCACGCTGGGCTGGTCGTCAGACACGGCCTTCGATCCGGCCTTGATCGCGTTCCTCGAGCCGGCCGACCTCATCATCCACGAGACAAACCTCGGCCCCGCCCACACCTCCTACGCCTCCCTCGCCGCGCTGCCCGAGGCGCTGCGGGCGAAGATGCGCCTGAATCACTACACGGACAGCTTCGACACCGCTGCCAGCAACATCGCCTGTCTGCGTGAGGGCCAAGTTCTTCAGCCGTAGGGCGGTCGACGCGCTCTTGCCAGACGGTGTACACGTAGCCGATGAGTCGCGTGAACGCACCGAGCAAGACCCCGCAGCCGATGCCCGGGAACGTCAAGGCGGCGCTCGCCAAGCGCGAGCTGATGGAGACGTTCCGCGCTCGCCCTGACTACCAGCAGAACGACTACCTCAAGTGGATCGCGCTGGCCGTTGGTCCCGCCGCGAAGGACAAGCGCCTTCAGCAGATGCTCGAGGAGCTCGAGACAGGCGGCCTGTTCAAAGGCGAGCCGTGGACGCCACCGACGCCGGTCACGCGCGCGACGTCGAAGCCGTAGTCAACGATAGTCCCAGTGCAGCAGCACCGCGTCTCCGCGCGGTAGCATGGGCGCGAGGTATTCGACGAGATACGCCGCGGGCTCGCTCTTCTGTGCTCGCGCCTCGAACGCCGGCACCGCATGCGACAGCAGATTTGGTCCGAGCAGCACGAGGTTGTTGCCGACGTAGTGCGCGGGCTCTGCCCCGACCAGGCACGCGAGCTCGATCGAGTACGGCCACAGCGGTAGCGACACGCTGAGGTCCGGGTGCATCTGATGCAGCTTGGCCGCGTGATTGCCACGAGCCGCCGCCGGCGTGAGAAAGCCCCACAGGTCGCGCTCGAGGATCGCCTTCGCGAGCGCCTCGTGAGACGGCGGTGCGATCTGCGCGACCAGCTCCGCCACTGCGACCCGGCCCAGCGTGCACCGGCGTGCGACGTACGCCTTGGTCTCGTTCTGCTTCGCGATCGCGGATAGCTCTTCGGCCGACGTAGGCGGCCGGATCGCGGTGTAGATGGCGCACATCCCCACGGGGTCTGCTCTAGATCATCCCACAAGTAAGCGGGATGCCGGAGCTCGAGCCGCTGAATCGCGACGTCTCCGCGCTCGCGACGAGTCGTATCTCGCTTCGGCCGCCGATCATCGTTCCGGCATCGATCCGAATCCCGCCGAGATCGACGCGCACATCGATCACTCGTGCGTTCGATTCTCGAACCGTTCGTGCTGCGGGTGACTACGGAGTGGCATCGACGTCGAGCGCCCTACGTTTCGAGCGGGCTCGCACATCAGTTGAACGACATCTCGCGCGAGTGCGCGGGTATGCGACTTGCTCCTCGCTCCGAACGTAGCCTCTTGACCACGTAAGGAGCCTTCCATGCACTTCTCTAGACTCGCCTGCTCGGCCGTCTGCACGCACGAGCACTCGCCCGAGTGCGATGAGACGGCGCATCAGATGACGGAATCCTGATCCCGATCGGGCCAGCACGAGCGACGCCCCCAGCCCCGATCGATTCCTCACCTGCGGTACAACCGCGGCAGGAGGTCTCGATGCGAAGCACGGTGGTGGTGGTGTCGTTCGTGGTGGTCATGATGCTGGGCTGTTCGAAGGCGAAGGAGGAGTCGGCTCCGGCCGCCCCAGCCCCAGCCGAGGGGTCGTCGGACAAGGCCCCGCCGGCTGCGAAGCCCGCCGAGTCCAAGCCCGAGCCCCCGGCGCAACCCGCCAGCGATCCGACGAAGCCGACGCATCCCGCTCCGTCGAAGGAGGCTGCGATCGCACGCCTCGAGGAGGTTCTCGCGGCGCTCGAGGCGAAGGACTGGGACAAGGTCTCGGGGATGTTCGCGTTCGGTAGCGACGACAAGCCGTCTCCCGAGAAGCTCGAGAAGAAGCTCGGCCGCCTGATCGAGATCGGCGAGATCTCCGCGCCGGGGATCGCGCTCCTCGCGAAGAGCGCGACGTGGGGATCGCTGATCGAGGTGATGGGACAAGAGAAGGCCGAAGGCTTCGCCCGCAACTTCAAGGTTCCCGTCGGCGACTGCTATGGCTTTCGCCTGGAGCAGCCGGACGTCACGACCGCCACCGTCGGCTTCCACTGGGATGGATCGACGCTGCGGCTGATCAGGCTCAACAACGTCGGCAAGCTCAAGTAGGTCATGGCGCAGAGCCCGCTTCCTGCTCCGCTGCGAGCCTCGCTCGACGAGCTGCTTCGCACGAACGCGCTCGCGATCCAGCGTTCGCGAGCTCACACGCACGCACTGCTGCCACCCGACACGCGCGACTGGAACGTCGACCTCGAGGCCACGCAGTTCACCGCGAGCTTCGGCGAGCACATCCGCGTCACGAGCCCGGCACAGCTCGTGGCCACGTGGTCCGGTGGTGATGGCTCTTGGTTATGGGGTGACCACAACCCCAGCGTGGCAAAGGTCGGGTCGGCCGGGCTATTCGGGAAGCTCGAGCTCTCCGATCCGCTGCGCGAGCTCCGCGCGATTCGAACCTTCGCGCTCGACGAACCCTCCGCCGCATCGCTGGCGACGTTGTGCGCGCTCCGCGCCGGTTACATCGGCGCGTGGCCCGCGCCCAAGGGCACAGCGTTCGCATTCCTCGCGCTCCAGCCCACGGTCTCCGTCGGATCCGCCGGCACCACGATGTGGTGCACGATGTGCGGCAAGAGTCAGCGCGAGGTCAAGGCGTTGATCTCCGGGCCGGGCGTGAATGTGTGCGCTGCGTGTGTCGAGCTCGTGACCGATATCGCGGGCAAGGGGCCTCCGCCGTCGGATGCCCCCGATGCCGAGTACATGGATCCCTGCCTGTTCTGCGGCGAGCACCGCAAGCGCGTGTTCGGTCCCTTTGGTGCCATGTGCTTCGCCTGCGCGAACGCGTGTCAGGGAACGATGGCTTCGCAGCGCGGCTGACGAACGGTTCAGGAATACACGCGGCCGTCCTCTGGTACACAGGTCAGCATGCGTCGCGCGTTGCTCGCTCTCGCCCTCGCCGCCTGTGGAAGCGCAGGTCCTGACGCGCCCACCGCGACTGCACCGACGGTGGCCCCTCCCGCCGAGCGCGAGGAGAAGGCACGCGTGGCGGTCGCCGCGATGATCGGTACCACTCCACCCGAATGGCAGGCCGAGCGCTGGATGAACTCGCCACCGCTCGAGCTCGCGAAGCTGCGCGGCTCCGTCGTGATGGTGCGCTGGTGGACCGCGGGCTGCCCGTTCTGCTCCACCACGGCCCCTGCCCTCCGCGCCTTCGATCGCGAGTACACGCCGCGCGGTCTGCGCGTGATCGGCATGTATCACCACAAGGAGGACACGCCGTTCGAGCCGAAGGTCTACGAGAACACGGCGAAGAAGTACGAGCTCACGTTCCCCGTCGCGTTCGATCCCGAGTGGCGCACGCTCGAGAGCTGGCTGCGCGATGCGAACGGCCGCGAGGTCAGCACCGGCTGGACGAGCGTGACGTTCCTGCTCGACAAGCGTGGCGTGATCCGCCACGTGCACCCCGGCGGTTCCTACGTCGAGGGCGAGCCCGCGCACGCCGAGCTGCGCGCGCAGATCGAGCGCCTGCTCGCGGAGTAGCTTCCAGGTCTCGGTCTCGGCAGCGAGCTGGGTCGCGAGGTGCGTGCGGGCCATCTCGATCGGTTCGAGAGGCTGAAACATGAGGGTCCCCTCGGCTACTCGTCGAGGTCGGCTTTCAGCCAGCTCTTGACGTGTGGAATCCGCGGCACGATGACCGCATAGAGCGTCGCCATCCCGGCGAGCACGAACCAGCCAAGGCCGATCGCCATGCCGATGCCGGCGGCGAACCACACCGCTCGCGCTCGACTCCGATGACGCGCCGAGCACGAGACAGACGCCGAGGCGAACCGCAAAGGGGAGCTCGTTACCATGGAGAAACGTCAGGTCCATGCGCGCACCCTATCCGGCAATCCGTCGCTAGGGAACGCGCTCGAGTAGCGGTGCGCACGTGGACACGCCGGCGCCAACGATGCCCATCGGAAGGTTGGTCATCAGCCGCTCCTGCTTTCCCGTCTTCATGTGGACCGCGTGGACGGACGAGGAGCCGTCGACGGTGAAGAACACGTAGAAGACGCCACCCCAGTGTGCGAACGCATAGGCAGTCACGCGCTTGCCCGGACCTTCGAGGACCCATCGCTCGCCGATCGCCTTCGCAGTCGTCTTGTCGAGCTCCTCGATGACCCCGAGGTTCGGTGATGGAAAGTATCCGAACAGCCGGCCGTCACCCGTGCCCGTGAGCTCCGGGTGATCGCGGGCCGCATCGAACGAGGCTACTCGGGTCCACGCGAGCGGCGTGGCGGACGTCTCGAGGACGGCGAGCGACTTGGTCGTTCTGCCTCCCGCCACGAACAGCTTCTCGGTCGTGGCCTTCGGCCCGTCCGTCGCGAACCCCATTCCGAAAGTGGTCGGTGCCCCGCGTGGGACGGAGCCAGGCGTCGTGCAGTGCGCGTCGATGATCGATGCCCGGAAGACGGCACCACTGTGGTAACCGAGCCACGCGATGCCGGACCGATCGACCGCCATCGAGTTCAGGCTGCTGCTGTCGTTGCACTTGATGGTGCCGATCGGATGAAACGGATCGGCAGGCGGCTTGCGGGGATCGAAGCTGTACAGCCTGCTCTTGTCATCCGCGACGTAGATCAGCTCGACGTCTTGCAGTGCGCACGTGTCAACGCACGCACCGGTTCGACACTGACCCTTGCAGCTCTCGAGCGTCGCACCGAGCGATCCGTCAGCGTTGCACTGAACAACCTCGTCCCGAACGCACATCCGTTCACCCGGCTGACACTGCTGCGGCGGTGCACTCTTCTTGACCGGAGGCGTGGGCTGCGACTTTCGATCCTCGCAAGTCGCCGTCGCGAGGAGCACCCACAACCAGCACGAGAAGCGCATCACGCTCATGACTGACCCGCCTCCTTCTCGACGAGCGCGTCGTATCCCGGCGTGAGGTCGAGCAGGCAGATGCCATTCCCGAACGGATCCGCGAGCAGCACCATTCGTCCCCAGGCGTGCTTCGTGATCCCGCTCTCCGCTCGCGCGCCTGCCGCCACCGCTCGCTCGAGGGCGGCTTCCAGATCCGCCACCGCGATGTCCAGGTGCACCGGTGTCCAGTGACGCGTGAACTCGCGAGGCGTCGCTCCTGGAAACGGTGCGGTGCCCGGCTTCTTCACCAGCAGGTACACGGGAACCGGCGCGCCGAGCAGCTCGCGAAAGATCGGTCCCATCCGACGCCCGACGGTGAACCCGAAGGCGTCGACATAGAACTGCGTGGCCGCTTCGAGATCCGGGACGTCGATGTTCACGAGGAGGTTCATGACTCGGCGACAGTGTACGAGCGTCAGCGGCGTGGCGTCGACGGGACCATGTTGCAAGAGGCGCGTTGCTGCTCGATCGCTCTCTGGTTGTTGCAGGCGCACGGCTGATCCTGCTGCGCCTGCGCGTGTTGCTGCGCCAGCGCGCGCGTGGCTGCTGCGACGCCGGAGCAGTAGATGAATGGCCGCGGTCCGTACTTCTGGCAGCCCAGGCGCATGCGGACGGTGCCGCGCGCGTCCCCCCCGTCGATACCTCGCGGTTGTTCGCGCCGAACGGCATCGCCACGTGGGCGCGCGCGCGCCCAGCTCGATGCACAGAAGGCGACGTACATCGCGGCCGAATCACCCGACGGGCGGAGTCCGGAGAGGCCTTACAAGCCCGATCTCGATCTTCCCCGAGAAGCAACGCGAGGAGTTGAAGAAGCGACTCGAGGAGATCACACGCAAGGGCAACCAGGAGCGGGCGTGGGTCACGCACGTCGAGCAAGTGCTCGCACCGATCCGCGCGGCGACGAGAAGGTTGCGAAACGATCTCACTCTCGGACGCGCAACAGGTGAAGCAGAGCCTCGCAGAGATGGGGTCAGCTGGACCGTTCCACGCAAGCGCATCCTTGCGATGCTCGCGGCGAAGCATGACTCCGACCGAAGTCGTATCGAATCCGCACTCAATGCTTCGGAGCGTGCGTTGTTCGAAGCGGTGCGCGCAAACAAACACAGGAAGGTTGTCGCGCTGCTTGCGGCAGGTGTGAACGTCAACGTCCGCACGGTGGAGGGCCAGTGGGAATACACGCCCGCCGGTGCGCGAGGGGATGCGGGAGGTTGTGAACGCCTGCCTCGAGGCGGGCGGCGATCCGGATCTGGCAGACCACCAGAACGAGGCGCCTCTGTTGTGGGCGGCGCACAGCGGCGACACTGCGATGGTCGAGCGCTTGATCGCGGCCGGCGCGAACGTCGACCGCCGCACTCGTAGCGGTGTGAGCGCGGGCGAACGTGCCAGTATGCACGGACACGACGCCCTCGCGAAGCGGCTCACCTGAGCGTGTATGCCGCGCGCTTAAGGTTAGACCGACGACGCCGCGCCGTTAACGCTCTCGTACGTGATGACGTCGACCTTCTTCAGCTGCGGCGTCCCTTCGGGCGCCGGGTTCGTCTTGACCTTGCCGATGCTGTGCAGCGCCGCGAGCGCCTGCGCGACCTTGCCCCGGCCGAGGAATGAATCCATCCCGACCTTCGCGGCGACCTGCGCGAGCGTCAGCGGACCGGCGCCGCGAAGCGCCGCCTCGACCTGACCGGGCAGCCCCGTACCCGAGCGGGCCTTGCTCTTGTTCACCACGATCATGATGACCGCGACCACGCACCCGATGATTGCTCCGGTCAGCACGAGGCGAACCTACCCGATCATTGGGGCTGCGGCGCGGGCAACGACCACCGCACGTAGAGCGCGACGTGCTCGTCGCCAGTGCCGACCACGGCGAGCTCGACGTCGCGGATCGGCCCATCCTGGTACGCCGGAGAGACCGGATAGATCGCGACGATGTCGCCGAACCCGGTGGGCAGCGGCACCTCGGTCTCGGACCAGGTCGAGGGAGCGAACGCACCAGCAGCGAGGTCCGCGCGCGCCGCGGTCGAGATGACGAGTCGCTTCCGGTTCACGTCGCGGGCGAGCGCGAGCGTGGTGTCGGCGGCGACCCAGCGTGCGCGGAACGTCGCCGGGAGGACGAGCGCGGGCGGGCCGTAGGCCGCGGAGCCCGAGGGCGCGTGATAGTAGACAGCCGCGCCCTTGCTGGTGCGGGCGAGCAGGTGTGCCGCGCCCGCCGGATCGACGTACAGATCGTTCGTCGACATCACACTGTCACCGGCAGGTGGGGCGAGCCCGTTCGTCCACGCGACCGGCGACGCGAGAGTCGTCGAGGTCGAGCCGACGAGCGTCGCGAATGACCAGTTCGGGGCCAGTCCGGACACGACCTGGCAGAACAGCTCGGCCGATGCGCCGCGAAACGCGACGTGCGCATAGCCGCAGTCGTTGTAGCCGCCGATCGGTCCGGTGCGCGGACCGTTCCAGCCGCCGCCGTAGTTGACGAGGTACGAGAAGCTGCCGCCCCCACCGTCGACAACGTTGGTCCACCATACGAGGCGGCCACCGCCCGGAACGACCGCGGCACCCACGTAGTTTGCGAAGGCACCGATCGGGATCGGGATCGTCGAGCAAGCGCCGGAGCTCGAGGCGAGCGAAAAATCGCACTCGACGATTCGCTGCGCGCCCGACGCGATGCCGTAGCTGTAGAGGTGTGCGCCGACTGCGAGTGATGCGGTGTTCTGCTGCACGCCCGGAAGGGCCATCACGCCGAGCCGGGTCCAGCCGGTGGTATCGCGGCGAAAGACACCGACGCGACGGTTCACGTTCACGTCGCAATCGCCTCCGGTCGCCGGCGCACAGAGGTCATCGACCCAGTACGTCGCGTCGCCGACACGAAGCAGGTGACCGAGGTGCGGTCCCCACCCGCCGAACATCACGCCCGGGATGGCTCGGTGTTCGCCGGTGATCCGCTCGACCGTGACGATCGGTGTGGTCGGCGGCGCGCTCTGGCCGTCGCTGACCGGGCCGGCATCGTCGAGCTCCGCCGGTGGTTGCCTGTCAGCGCACGCAGCGAGCAGCACGAAGGCGAGGAGGCGGAGCCGCATGCGCTCGATGCCTGCATCTCGCACGCCGTCGGACCGAGCAAATCCGCACCGGTCCGTCGGGCACTTGCACACCGTGGGGTCAGCTGACCCGGGGCTCGGGACCCTGCGGAGTCAGGAGCTTCGCGAGCAGCTCGGATTGCCGGATCCTGCCCTCGCGGGTCTGTGGTGACATCATCGGCATCAGCAGCACCTCGCCGCTCTCCCACGTGAGCCGCACGCACTCACCATCGGCAACGACCGAGCGGAGCTGAGAACGAACGATGGTGTCGGTGCGCCCGCCCCAGCGCAGCTCGATCGCCTCGTGCTCGATGACGAGCGTGCCGTCGCCATTCTTGCCCGACGAGACCTTCCAGTCGCGCCGGAGCGGAACGTGGGTAGGCAACTTGTAGAGCACACCCACCACCACGAGCATGCATACGAGCATGAGAGGGAATGGCGCGGTTGCACCGAGAAGCCCGACGAAGGCACCTTCCGCGTCGGCGGTCTTCTCGACGACGAGGACACCGATGCTGAGGCCGACAGCCGCGGCCATCAGTGCGGCGAGGATCCACACCACGACGCTGCGGCCGCGATCCCGCGCCAGCCGCGCGGTCCACGCGACGTGAAGTGCGAAGGCAACGATCAGTACCGCGACACCACCGAAGAGCATGCGCGACCTACCCGGGCAGAGCGTATCTCGGCTCCGCCGGCTGCATTGTTGCGAGATGTGAATTCCCACATCGCTCCTGTGCCTCCTCCCGGGCTGGGCCATACTTTCGGGGCCATGGACGGCACTCCAACGCCCAGACGTTCGCGCGCGTGGATCGCGTGGGTGGTCGTTGCCGTGGCCGGCTTGCTGATCGGCGGCTCGTTCCTGTTCCGCGGTGATGACAAGGCCGCGGCGCAGGCTCCGAAGAACGCCGCTGCAACGCCCGTGACGGCTGGCGACGTCGTCCGCGGCGTGATCACGCAACGCGGGCGCTACCCCGGAGAGCTCGATGCCGATGCCGCCGACGTCGCCGCGTTCTACGCGGGCCGGCTGGTCTCGATGCACGTGCGGGTCGGAGACACCGTGAAGGCAGGCGACGTCATCGCCGAGCTGGATCCGGTGGATGCGAAGGAGCAGATCGCGCAGGCGCAGGCGCAGGCCAAGGCGGCCGTCGCCGAACGCAATCGGGCGAATGTCGAACGTGACGCTGCCTCCGCCGAGGTCGCGCGGCTCGAACCGCTCGCGAGAGAGAAGCTGATCAGCGCGCTCGAGATCGACCGCCAGCGCGCCAAGGCGAACGCGCTCGCAGCGACCGTGGATACCGCCGCCGCCGGCGAGACCGAGGCGCGCGCTCGGGTGCGCGTGCTCCAGAAGAGGATCCAGGAGAGCGTCGTGCGCGCACCGTTCGCGGGTCGCATCGCCGAGCGCTACGTGGACCCGGGAGCGATCGTCAACGCGGGTGCACGGCTTGCTCGCATCGTCGCCGTCGCACCGCTGCGGGTGCGGTTCGAGGTGCCGGAGGCTGACATTCCGAGGCTCGCCGTCGGGACGACGCTGCGGGTGATCACCACGGGCGACAAGGAGGGCCTGCCGGCGAAGATCACCGGCATCGCAAGCGAGGTCAGTCGCGAGCGCCGCGTGGCGATCGTCGAGGGCATGATCGAGAACCCGCCGGCGGGATGGTTGCCGGGGATGTATGCCGAGGCCGTCGTCGATCTCCGCACGATCGAACAAGCGATCATCGTCCCCGCGACCTCGGTGCTCTCTCGTCTGCAACCGAATGGCAGCGTGACGACCGGCGTGTTCGTCGCCGGAGCCGAAGGAACAGCGCGCTGGATCCCGATCCGCGAGGTCACGCGCGACGGCGATCGTGTTGCCGTCGAGGCCGACCTACCGCCGGCAACGAGGGTCCTCGTCTCGGGACACGTCGATCTCACCGACGGTGGTCGCATCAAGCTCGACAAGGGGCCGTCCCGGTGAGCAAGGGGCTGACGGCGCTATCGGTGCGTCGGCCGATCGGCGTCGCCGTCCTCTGTATCGCGGTGTGCATCCTCGGGTGGATCTCGCTGACGCGGCTCCCGGTCGACCTGCTGCCGGAGGTCGACTTTCCGAGGATCTCGATCGTCACGAACTACGAGGGCGTCGGGCCGGAGGAGATGGAGAACCTGCTGACCCGACCGATCGAGCAGGCGGTCTCGACCATCGAGGGCGTCACCGAGATCACCGCAGAGTCGGCCGAGGGACTGTCACGCGTACAGCTGCAGTTCGACTGGGGCACGAACCTCGACACCGCGGTGAACGATGTCCGTGCACAGCTGGACCGCCTGCGCGCGCGCCTGCCCGAGGATGCCGACCAGCCGATCGTCCTCAAGTTCGACATCTCCGCGACGCCGATCGCGACGCTCGGCCTCAGCGGAGCCGGAGATCCGAGGCGACTGCGGTATCTGGCCGACGAGCTCCTGACGCGCCGCCTCGAGCGTGTGCCGGGCATCGCGTCGGTTCAGGTCAACGGAGGGCGGGTGCGAGAGATCCGCGTCGAGCTGAACCTCGCGAACCTCGTCGCGCTCGGCGTGACCGGGGACCAGGTCGTGCAAGCGCTCGCGAGCAACAACCGCAACGTGGCTGCAGGTGACATGGGGGAGTCCGGACGCGAGGTCCTCGTACGCACGATCGGCGAGCTCGAGAGTGTCGAGGATATCCGGAACGTGCTCGTCACGCGGCGCAGCGGTCGGTCGACGACCCCGCAGGATCTCCCGAATGCGGCGGGCCGCCCGGTGTACGTGCGTGACGTCGCGGTGGTCACGGACTCCTTCGAGGAGATCAAGAGCGAGCAGTGGGTCGACGGCGAGCCCGGCATCGTGATGCGTGTCTCCAAGCAGTCGGACGCGAACACGCTCGAGGTGGTCGGGCGGTTGAAGGAGGAGCTCGCGAAGATCAACAACGAGTACAAGGGCCGCGCGCGCGTCATCGTCATTCACGACAGCGGTCAGTACATCGAGAGCTCGATCACGAACGTCCGAGAGAGTGCACTGTTCGGTGCCGCGCTCGCGATCCTCGTGCTGCTGTGCTTCCTTCGCGACCTCCGCGCGACCCTGGTGATCGCGCTCGTGATCCCGTTCTCGATCGTGGCGACGTTCGCGCTGATGTACTTCAGCGGCTATTCGTTGAATCTGATCTCGTTCGGTGGTCTGGCGCTCGGCGTCGGAATGCTCGTCGACAACGCGATCGTGATCCTCGAGAACATCTACCAGAAGTACGAGGCCGGCCTGTCACCGGAAGATGCGGCGGTCGTCGGTGCGCAGGAGGTCACCGCGCCGATGGTCGCCGGGACCCTGACAACGATCGCCGTGTTCGCGCCGGTCGTCTTTCTCGCCGGGTTTGCGGGGGTGTTCTTCGCCGAGCTGGCGATGGTCGTCGTGTTCTCCCAGATCTGCTCGTTGCTGGTGGCCATCACGCTGGTTCCGACGCTCGCAGCGCGGATGCTCGGAAAGCGCCGACAGCATGGCAGCAAGCGCAACCGGATCGCGGCGTGGCTCGACCGCCGGTTCGCCAGCCTCGACAACGCGTACGCCCGCTTCCTCCGCGCGACGCTCGTGGCACGCTGGCTCCCCGTTGCCGCAGCGCTGGTCATGCTCGCCGGTGCGTATCGCCTCGTCTCGGAGGTGGACGTCGAGCTGATGCCGGAGACCGACGAGGGCGTCGTCGATCTCGACTTCGAGCTTCCCGTGGGAACGCCGGTCGAGCGCACGCGCGAGGTCGTGTTCGAGCTCACGCGACGGATCCACGGTGTCGTGAAGCCGGAGGAGATCGCGAACATCGTGAGCTCCGCCGGTCCCGACAACCCGTACCGACCCGGTGGGGGCCACGAGGGAGAGGTCGAGGTCACGCTCGTGCCCGTGTCGGATCGCGACCGCGGTAGCGCGGAGATCGTGCGTGTGATGCGAGATGTCGCGCTCGGGATCCCGGATCTGAAGGTCCGGATCCGGCAGCGCACCACCAATCCGCTCCAGCGGTTCATGCGCGGAAGTCAGGGCGAGCGGCTCGTCGTCGAGATCCGCGGGCACGAGTTCGACGTGGCCGCGGCGCTCGCCAAGCGCATCGAGCACCTCATGCAGAACACGCCCGGGATCGCGGACGTCCGCATCGGCCGCGAGGAAGGACTCGAGGAGCGCACGGTCAGCGTCGACATCGCGCGCGCGGCCGACCTCGGGCTCACCCGCGCCGAGATCGCGCGCACGCTCGAGACGTACGTGCTCGGCCGCGTCGCGACGCGGTTGCGCGAAGGCGGCGACGAGTACGACATCCGGGTGATGCTCCGCGAGGAGGATCGCGCGCAGACCGCTCAGCTCGGCGCCCTGCCCGTCCTCACGCCGCGTGGTGTCGCCCCGCTGTCCTCGGTGGCGACGATCGGCGTCCGCCGCGGCCCCGGATCGATCGAGCGTGAGGGACAGGAGCGTGTCGTGTCGATCACGGGCGGTCTCGGCGACCGGGCCCTCGGCGCTGTCGTTGCCGATCTCGAGGCGGGCATCGCTCAGATCGAGATGCCGCTCGGATTCTCGGTGGAGGTCGCCGGCGAAGCGCGAGAGCAAGAGCAAACGTTTGGCGGCCTCCAGATCGGCATCATCCTCGCGATCCTCCTCGTGTTCGCCGTGATGGCGGTGCAGTTCGAGTCGTTGCGCCATCCGCTGATCGTGATGTCGTCGGTGCCGTTCGGGTTTGTCGGAGTCGTGCTCACGCTGGTCGCGACGGGCACGACGTTCAGCCTCAACGCGTTCCTCGGCTCGATCATCCTCGTCGGGATCTCGGTCAACAACGCGATCGTCCTCATCGACTGCGCGGGCCTCTTGCGACGGGAGCAGGGTCTGGACGCGACCGCAGCGATCATCGAGGCCGGCCGGCGCCGTCTGCGTCCCATCC
>JACCRC010000379.1 GCA_013813765.1 Deltaproteobacteria bacterium
CGCCACCACCGAGCTCACCGCCGGCCGCGGCGCGGGGTCCGCCACCGCCGGGCTCGTCGCGAACGCCACCACCGCCAACAGCTTCGTCACCTGCTTCGTCTTCATCTCTCTTGCTCCGGGCCCGCACAACGACGGGCCTGCTCATGAAGACGGGGCAGCGCCCGGACCGTTAACAACGAGCTAACTGCCCGTCTTCACGCGCGGCGGGAGTACCGCCGACACGAGCTGGACGAACGTCTGCTTCGCCTCCGCGGCAGCCTTCGCGAGCTCGCGCTGCTTCGCGGCTGCACGACGCGCGCGCTCGTGCTGGATCTCGAGGTTGCGCTGGCGCAGGCGCTCGGCGCGCCACGCTGCGCGCTCCTCGGCGGTGCAGTCATCTCCGTAGCCACCCTTGCCCATCGTGTTGCCGCACGCGGGTGCACCGCTCGGCAGTGTGCGCGGCGTGGCGAGCGCGGTGGCAGGGGTGCCGATCAGGACGGCGGCGGTCAATAGCTTCGTGAATCGGTTGCTCATGGTGTCCTCCTTGGTTTGAAGGACGAGCGACCGCGCGAAGCGTTAACCGACTACAGCCGGTAGTGCAGCTGCATGAGCGAGTACGCGCCCGACGGTCCACCCTGGCCGAACGACAGCATCTCGTAGCGGTTCGTGAAGATCAGCTCGATGTGCGAATCCACGAACCAGTGGATGTTGAGGTCGATGCAGTCGCGGTCGAGCAAGCGGGTGCGGATGTTCGAGTCGTAGTGGCCGAGCCCGACGTCGATCATGAGCCAGTCCTTCGGGAAGTACGAGGCGAGGACGTAGCCGATCAGCTGCAGCGGGTTGCCATCTGCCTTGTTGAGCGAGCTCTTCGTGATCACCTGCGAGACGTACTGGAGCTCCGCCTGCACCAGCAGCTTTGATCCGAGGAGCCTCTTCCCGATCACGCCGCCGCCGAACTTCGTGTCATCGACCGTGCGCTTCACCATGCCCTCGATGCCGACCAACGTCACCTCGTTCGGCCGGAACTCGCCGTAGACCATGCCGCCGCTCGAGTGGTCGACCACGTCGATCAGCGGGTCCTTGATGAACCCGGTGACGTGCGCCTCGAAGCGCTGGCTGACGAACGCGCCGTGCAAGGCGTAGGTGTCGGCATAGAGCGGGGTGCCGCCGTAGCGGCGGACGTACGCCGGGTGCTCGGCGAGGCGCAGCCCGTAGACCGGCATGAACCGGCCGAGGCGCACGTACACGCCGTCGTTGTCCCGAGGCTTTGCTTGCCACATCAGGTAGTGCTCGCGCGACCACACGTACGTCGCGGCCTCGTTGCCGACCGTGCTCGCGCGCGCTCCGACGTTCGCGTGGATCGTGACGGTGTCGAACTTCGCGCTGCCGTAGCCCTCGATCTGCATCGGAATGCCGACCAGTGACTTCGTCGGTGTCTGGAGGTAGCCGGCGGCACCTCGCACGTCGCCTCCGAGCGTGAGCCACTTCGGCGTGGGGACCTTGCCGTAGAAGAACTCGGGGGCATGCCCGAGCTGCGACATCATCTCCGCCGTGGCGAGGCCGTTCTCGTTGAGCAGACCCCCACCGGCGGGCGACAGGTGGCAGCTCGTGCACATCTGATCGCGGCTGAGCTGGAACTGCGGATACGCGTGGGCGTCGGTGCAGAGCCATCCGAGCACGACGACGATGGCGAGGGTCGCGCGCCTCACTGGCAGACTCCGGCCATGCAGACCTTGTTCTGCGCACCGCAGTTGTTCGCGGGCTTGAGGTCGTTCAGGTCGTATGCACCGAGCTCGGTGTACTTGTCGAAGAATCGCGCGGTCGTGCACCCGACGGTGAAGTTGCCGAGGCACGCACGCACGCCGTTGCAGACGCCCGGCGCACCGTGCTTGAGCCAGTCCTCGATCAGCTCGACATCCGCGTCGGGCAGCGGCTGGTCGTAGGGCATCCGCGGCGCGCCCGCCTGCTCGATCGTCAGGTTCAGCACGAGGCCCGGTGTCTTCGTCGGGTCCCCTTCGTCAAAGCCGATCAGCTGCGGGTCGTTCTGGAACGTGTTGCGTGCGTTGTCGACGGTGTCGAACACCAGCCCGTCGGCCTGGCGGAACGACGAGTGGCAGACCGCCGCACCGCAGCTGGGCGCGAGGATCGCCTCGGTGATGTAGTCGAGGTTCCGGGGGCGCTCGTCAACGGCCGTGCCGCATGCGGCGAGCACCAGCGCTGCGACTGCTAAGCGCATCATGATGCCGCGGACGATAACGCACGAGCGGCCTCACGGCTCGCTCGCGCAGCTACTTCGTGGAGCGGGCGCGGACGCGGCGCAACGAAGAGCCCGCGCCGCTGGTGGAGCGGACGAGGCGAGCAGCGATGCGCGCGGTCGGGCGGCGCGTGCGGCGCGAGATCGGGGGCGGCTCCGCGCGATACGCCATCGCCTCGCGGTTCCCACCGCGCAGGACCAGACGAACACCCGAGTGGGCGTCATCGATCGCGCAGACCTTGTTCATCGTCATGCCCGCGGCGAGCGCGATTCGCTGAACCACGTCCTGCGTCAGCTCGCGCGCTCCGCGGCTCGTGTGTCGCCACGCGACCCAGAAGCCACCAGCCGGGTGAAGCCGGCCCAGCACGTCGGTGAAGCGGCGCTCGAGCTCTTCCAGCGACTCGACGAACATCACCACCATGTCGACCGGCGGCAGGCGCAGGTCGTGCGTGATGCGGACGTCATCCGAGGCGAGCGTGCGCACGAACGAACCCGGGGCATTCAGCAGGCAGACCTTGTGGCCTGCCTTGATCCCAAGCTTCTTGGGCAGCGGATGTCCCGGGGTCCCAGCCATGACGCTTCGGATAATGCAGCCCCCGGGCGGGAGGTCAAACAGGATGCCTAAAACTTCTTTCAAGAGCTTGTAATCATTCACTTCCGGTGCGATCACCATGCTCCCGGTTTTTGGTGAGGCAGGGAACGCTTTGACCGCCCGATCCGGGTTGTTTCACCGCCTTTGGCGAAAGGTGACCGGAGTGCGGGTCCCTTCCTTGACATTCCGGGTCGGGTTCGCCAGACCGAGGTTCCCCGCATGCCGCATGGCCTTCTTTTGATCAATCTGGGCACCCCTGATGAGCCCACTACACCCGCCGTGCGTCGCTACCTCCGAGAGTTCCTCGGCGACCCACGCGTGCTCGACATGAACGCGATCGGGCGCGCGCTGCTGCTCAACCTGATCATCCTGCCGCGCCGGCCTGCGAAGAGCGCCCACGCGTATCAGCAGATCTGGGATCCCCAGCGCGGCTCGCCGCTGAAGTTTCACTCCGAGGATCTCACCGCGGGGGTGTCAGCGGCGCTCGGCGACCGCTGGAAGGTTCAGCTCGCGTTCCGCTACGGCCAGCCGACGATCGCGGCCGGGCTCGACGCGCTGATCGAGGCGAAGGTCGACAAGATCGTCGTGCTGCCGCTGTTCCCCCAGCACGCGATGTCGTCGACCGAGACCGCGTTTGCGCGGGTCAAGGAGCTGCACGCGAAGCGCGCCGGGGCGCCGCCCATCGTCGAGATCGGTGCGTTCTACTCCGACGAAGGCTTCCTCGACGCGTTCGCCGCGGTCGGCGCTCCAGCGCTCGAGGCCGCGCGCGCCGATCACGTGCTGTTCTCGTTTCACGGCCTTCCGGTGCGGCACATCCACAAGACCGACGTCACGAAGAGCCACTGCTTCTCCTCCACGTCGTGCTGCGAGACGATGAAGAGCCCGAACTGTTACCGCGCGCAGTGTTACTTCACCGCGCGCGAGCTCGCAAAGCGACTCGGCCTCGCGCCCGAGAAGTACACGGTCTGCTTCCAGTCACGGCTCGGCAGGACGCCGTGGATCCAGCCCTACACCGACGTCGTGCTCGACGAGGTCGCGGCGAAGGGCGTGAAGCGCCTCGCGGTGTTCTGCCCGGCGTTCGTCGCCGACTGCCTCGAGACGATCGAGGAGATCGGGATGCGCGCGAAGGATCAGTTCACCGCGCATGGCGGCGAGGAGCTGACGCTCGTTCCCTCGCTCAACAGCTCACCCGCGTGGGTCGCCGCGGTCGCCGCGTTAGCGCAGCGCCAGGTCGCGCATAACAAGCTGCCCGTCGTGTAGCCCGGAATCGAGTCCTCGACGTCGAGCGAGACCAAGCGATCCGAGGCGGATCCGCGCGCACGCCCCGAGCACAGCGACGGCTCGGGCTCGATTCCGGGCTAACCTCCCGTCGTGTCCACGCTCTCCGACGTCTACGGATCGCTGTTGATCGTACGGCCGCCGGTGCCCGCGACCGTCAACAAGGCGGGCGCGAACTACAAGAGCGAGGTCGCGCACCTCGCGTACTCGCCGCGCCGCGCGTACGACGAGTGGCTGTCCATCCTCGATGCGATCGTCGCGTGCGGCGGTGATGCGATCTATCAGTTCGAGGCCGCCGACGAGCCGTTCCTCGATCACGCCGCGCTCGAGGTCGACGGCGACGGCGAGATCCATCCCGCGGGATCGCGCGAGGTGCTCGGCACGCTCGATCAGGTGATGACCGGCCGCGTATTCGCGGCGAACGGTCCGTGGGTCACGGTCCGCGATCGGGCGCTGCGCGCGGTGATGCCGCATATGCTCGAGCACCGCCGCGGCGAAGCCGCGTACTACGAGTCGCTGCTCCGCGAGCTCGCCGGCGCCGCGGGTCTCGCGCTCGACGTCGCTGCGAATCCGCACCGCTGGGAGGGCATGGCGGACGTGGCGACCGTCGGCGAGCGCGTCGTCCTGACCTACGCGGTGCCCGGTCACTACGACGCGATGACGACGCCGAAGAGCTCGCGCTCGTCGCGCGCAGGTGTCGCGTTCGCGGCGGATCACGCCGGCGTTCCCGACGACGCGCGGATCTATGCGGAGCTCGTGTATCCGCACTTCCACGGCGATACCGTTCACTTCGGCGCGCGGCCGACGAACGGTCCACCGGTGCTCGCTCACTACGCGGGCGGCCTGTGGGGCGACGGCGCCGCCGAGGTCTCGCGTGCGCTCGGCGACGGCGCGATCCTGCCGATCCAACGCGATGATGCCGTCGTGCAATACGCCGGCAACTCGCGGCAGGTTTCCAACGGGGTGCTCGTGCCCGACGGTGTCTCTGCCGAGTTCGTCACCGCGCTCGAGCGAGGCGGGCTCGTGTCGCACCGTGTCCCGCTGTTCGAGCTGTTCGGCAAGGCGGGTGGCGGACCGGCGTGCGCCACGCTCTACCTGCCCCGCTCGCTCGTCGTCCCCGAGAGCCTGCCCTTGCGGTACTCGGCGACGCGTGCTCACGTGCAGGCCCGTCGTGAGCGGATTCCACAGACGTTACGCGTGGATCCGTCGTACTTCGCGGACAAGCCGCGGGGCTAGAGGGTGATCGCTCCGCACGAAGTAAAGTGCCGCAAGATCTGGAAATCGTTTCACGGCGGGTTTATCACCAGCGCTTAGGAAATGGACCGATCCGCCGAGGGGCGGATTGGCCGGAACGATAACAAAGGATCGCCTTCCATGAATCGCTGGTTCCGACTCAGCCCACGGATCGTTGCGGCACTGGCCGCAGGCGTCGCAGCCTCCTCCCCTGCCCACGCGAACGTCGAGGTCGGCGGTACCGCTGGCATCCACGTCTTCAGCGAGGACAATGAGCTCGGCGTGGCCGACATCCCCATGGCGGCGTCTCAGCGCAACTCCGCGCTGTTCGGTCTCCGCCTCGGCGTGTACTTCGGCGACATGCTGGGCGTCGAGGGCGAGCTCGGCGTCGTTCCGAGCGAGTCGCGCACTCTGGTGTTCGACATCTGGAACGTGACCTACCGCGCTCACCTGGTCGCGCAGTTCCGCGCGAACAACCCGGCGACCAAGCTCGTCCCGTTCGTCCTCGTGGGCGGCGGCGCGATGCAGGTCGTCGACAGCAAGAACACCGACACCATCGACGAGGACACGGACACCACGCTGTACCTCGGCGTTGGTGCGAAGTACCGCGTCGACAACGGCTGGGGCCTTCGCGCCGATGCGCGCCTCATGTTCGTTCCGTCGAGCGAGGACGACGGCTTCACGCAGGACTTCGAGCTCCTGCTCTCGATCTACAAGGAGTTCGGCCGCAAGACGGTCGAGAAGGTGATCGTCCCGCCGCCCGTGGATGACGATCCGGACAAGGACGGCATCCGCGGCGAGCTCGACAGGTGCCCGACCGATCCCGAGGACATGGACAGCTTCCAGGACGACGACGGCTGCCCCGATCCGGACAACGACGGCGACGGCATTGCCGACGCTGCCGACAAGTGCCCGCTCGACGCCGAGGACAAGGACGGCTTCCAGGACGAGGACGGCTGCCCCGATCCGGACAACGACGGTGACGGCGTGCCCGACGCGGCTGACAAGTGCCCGAACGAGCCTGAGGACAAGGACAACTTCCAGGACGAGGACGGCTGCCCGGATCCGGACAACGACGGTGACGGCGTGCCGGACGCGCAGGACAAGTGCCCGACGGATCCCGAGACCAGGAACGGCTTCCAGGACGACGACGGTTGCCCGGACGAGATCCCGGCGAAGCTGAAGGCGTTCACCGGCGTCATCCAGGGCATCAACTTCAAGGTGCTCTCCGCGGAGCTCCTCGGGACGTCCTACAAGACGCTGGACAAGGCTGTCGCCGTGCTCCAAGAGTTCAAGGATCTCCGGCTCGAGATCCAGGGCCATACGGACATGCAGCCGATCAGGGACACGACGATCTTCGCCGACAACCAGGCGCTGTCGCAGGCGCGCGCGGAGAGCGTGAAGGCGTACCTCGTCAAGAAGGGCATCGAAGAAGGCCGCCTCACCGCGGTCGGCTACGGTGATTCGCAGCCCATCCAGGACCCCACTGGTCTCAAGGGCGGCAAGCTGAACGCTGCGCGCGCGAAGAACCGCCGCGTCGAGTTCAAGCTGATCTCGAACCTGACGTCGCCGGCTCCGGCGCCGACCCCGTAACCAACTCGGGTCACGACGTTCGAAGGGGGCCTTCAGCATTTCGGCTGGAGGCCTTCTCCATTTTCGGTTACGAGAATGCGTGCTCTCTCCGCAACTGCTCGAGCGCCTGGTCTGCCCCATCTCGCACGGCAAGCTGATCTACTTCCCCGCCGATAACGTGCTGGTCTGCCCGGCCTCCCGGCTGCGCTACCGCATCGACAACGGCTCGCCTGTGATGCTCGCGGAAGAGGCGCAAGCGTTGTCCGAGGCCGAGATCGCGTCTTTGATCGCCCAAGCCCGCTCCCTCGGGTTGCCCATACCTACGTGATTTTGCGGCGTTAGCTCCAAGTTCCTACTTGACCTGAAGCGCCATAAAGCGGTAGATCGCGAGTCCTCTACGGAGCCTATTGGTGTTGAAGTCGCTCTCGATCTTCACGGGCAACGCAAATCGCGCGCTGGCAGACGAGATCTGCAAGTTCGTGGAGATTCCGCTCGGCCGCGCGGACGTCACTCACTTCTCGGATGGTGAGATCTACGTCGAGATCGGCGAGAACGTCCGCGGCGTGAACTGCTTCGTCGTGCAACCGACGTGCTCGCCGCCGAACCAGTCGCTGATGGAGCTGCTGATCATGGTCGACGCGCTGAAGCGAGCGTCCGCCGGCAGCATCGTCGCGATCATCCCGTACTTCGGTTACGCGCGACAGGATCGCAAGGCGAAGCCGAGGACGCCGATCACCGCAAAGCTCGTCGCAAACCTCATCACGGCCGCCGGCGCGGATCGCGCACTCGCGATGGATCTGCACGCCGGTCAGATCCAGGGCTTCTTCGACATCCCGTTCGATCACCTCTACTCGATGCCCGTGCTCATCGAGGAGCTCCGCACGCTCGGCTATGGCGGCGACGGCACCGTCGTCGTGTCACCGGATGCCGGTGGCGTCGAGCGCGCCCGCGCGTTCTCGAAGCGCCTCGGTGCCGGCCTCGCGATCATCGACAAGCGCCGTCCGGCTCCGAATGTCTCGGAGATCATGAACATCGTCGGCGACGTTCGCGGCAAGAAGGCCGTGATCGTCGACGACATCATCGACACCGCCGGGACGCTGACCAACGCCGCCCACGCCATCATCAACGCAGGCGCCTCGATGGTGGCAGCCTGCGCCAGCCACGCGGTGTTCTCGGGTAAAGCCGTGCAACGTATCGCAGATTCGCCGCTGGCCCACGTCGTGGTCACCAACACCATCCCGCTGACCGAGGCGGGCTCGGCCTGCCAGAAGGTCCGCGTGAAGAGCGTCGGGCGCCTCCTGGGCGAGGCGATCAAGCGGATTCATCACGGGGACTCGATCTCCTCGCTGTTCATGTAGTAGACATCTGCGCCGCACGTAACGAGACCCCCCACGGAGACGAGTGTCATGGAAGTCGGAAAGCTCACTGTCGAAGTTCGTAACAGCGTTGGCCACAAGGGCGCTTCGCGCCAGCTGCGCACGCAGGGCAAGGTCCCCGGGGTTTGCTACGGCGCATCCGTCGACGGCAAGATCGCTCCGCTGCCGATCATCATCGACGTCAAGGCGCTGAAGGGCGCGCTCGACCCGGTGCGCAAGCAGAACACGGTCATCAGCCTGACGATCACCAACGACGGCAAGACGCAGTCGTTGCACGCGCTCGTGAAGGAGTACCAGCTCCACCCCCTGCGCCGCGAGATCACGCACGTCGACCTCCTCGCGATCGATCCGAACAAGGAAGTTCTCGCGGACGTTCCGCTCGAGTTCGTCGGCAAGCCGAAGGGCGCGATCGAGGGCGGCCAGATCCGCATCGTCCTCCGCAAGCTCGAGGTTCGCGCGAAGCCGAGCGACATTCCGGTCAAGCTCACGATCGATGTCTCGCCGCTCGAGATCGGCGATGTGATCCACGTGCACGCGATCGCGCTGCCCGAGGGCGTCACCACGGCCACGCTCCGCGACCTCGCGGTCGTCACCTGCGCGGCACCGGAAGAGGACAAGGTCGCGACTACAGCCGATGGCACGGCTCCGGCCGAAGGCGCGGCGGCGGCTCCGGCGGCGGCGGTGGCTCCCGCGGCTGGCGGCAAGGCAGCGGCTCCCGCGGCTGGCAAGGCAGCTCCGGCGGCCAAGGCCCCCGCGAAGAAGTAGTCGGCGGCTCACGTGTGGTTGGTCGTCGGGCTCGGGAATCCGGGCTCCAAGTACGAACGCAACCGCCACAACATCGGGTTTCGCGTCGTCGACGAGCTGTGCGCGAAGCACGGCTTGTCGTGGAGGTCGGGCGGCAAGCTCGGCGGCGACACCGCGTCGGGTCAGATCACGACCGAACGCGGCCGCGAGCGCGCGGTGGTGCTGAAGCCGATGGAGTTCATGAACCTCTCGGGCTTCGCGGTGCAGCGCGCGGCGCAGTTCCACTCGATCGAGGTGCCGAACATCCTCGTCGTCCACGACGAGCTCGACCTCGAGTTCGGCATCGTGCGGCTGAAGAGCGGAGGCGGACACGGCGGGCACAACGGCCTGCGCTCCACGATCGAGCAGCTCGGGGGCCCTGGCTTCGCGCGCGTGCGGATGGGCATCGGCCGCGATCCGAAGGCGCCCCCCGGCGCGAAGGACGCGGCGGGCTGGGTGCTCTCGGACTTTCCTGCGGCTCAGGCAACCGCGCTAACCGGCGTGATCGCGGCCGGTTGCGAGGACGTCGAGACCGTCCTCGCGAAGGGAATCGGGCCGGCGATGAATCAGCACAACGCTCGTTCCAATCTCGCAAGCCCGTGATATAGACCGTCCCCTTCGTAAACCTCGCTCGTCCCAGCCAAGGGCGGGCTTCACATCCACGAGGACACTACATGGCACGTCTGCAGAGTCAGAAAGACAAGCCGGGAACCGCGCGCGAGTACGAGACCACGTACATCCTGCGTCCCAACACGCCGAACGAAGGCGTCGCCGAGGTGAACACCCGCATCCGCGGAATCATCGAGGGCATGGGCGGCAAGATCATCAAGGTCGACAACTGGGGCAAGCGCCGCCTCGCCTATGAAGTCGCGAAGGAGCGCAAGGGTATCTACCTCTACTGGCAGTACCTCGCGCAGCCCGGCGTCGTCGAGGAGACGGAGCGCAACCTCCGCATGCTCGACTCCGTGATCCGTTACCTGACGGTGAAGATCGACGAGGACGTCGATGTCACCGCGCGCCCGTCCGAGGTCGACGACACCTCGTACGAGAAGGCAGCCCAGACCGCCGCCGATGAAGAGGACTTGTTCCTCTCGCGCGGTGGTGACGACTCGTCGAGCGGCGATGACGATGACGACATCTACGGCTCCGACGACGGCGACGTCATCCCGGGCTCGAAGAAGCCCGTCGCCGAGGATGCCGCCCCCGCCCCGGCCGCGGACGCCCCGGCTGCCACCCCCGAGGAGAAGGAGTAAGCCATGACCACGCGTATGGATGCACCCCGCGGTGATCGCGGCGGCCCGCCCGGTGGCGGAGATGAAGACCTCGATCGCGATGGCGATGATCGCCGCGGCGGCAAAGGCCGCGGTGGCACGGGCAAGCGCAAGCTGCTGTCCGACGAGATCGTCGCGAAGATCGATTACAAGAACCCGCAGATCCTGCGGTCGTTCGTCACGGACCGCGGCAAGATGATCCCGCGTCGCATCAGCGGCGCGAGCGCTCGCCAGCAGCGCGTGATTTCCA
>JACCRC010000381.1 GCA_013813765.1 Deltaproteobacteria bacterium
GCGCACACGCCCGTGCGCGACAGCTCTGATGGTGCCTGCGAGCATGGCGAATCCAGTGGTTGCAGCGCACGTGCCTCACGGCACCCTCACCGGACCGACGGAGAAACAATGGCCGTGATGTGAAAAGGTGCGGACGGTGTTCGTGATCCCAACCGAGCCGATCGGGTCCATCCCGCGGCCGCTCGAGTTGGTCGAGGCGATGAGCGCGTCTCCTGACCCGCTCGCGCCGAACCTCGAAGCTGCCTACGACGCGGCGGTCAGCGACACGATCGCCCGGTTCGAGGCGACGGGCTCCCCCGTGATCAGCGACGGCGAGCAGAGGAAGAACCACAACTTCTGGACGTACGGCGTCCAGGGCCTGCCGAACACCGCTGCCGACGGATTCAAGATCCCGTTCACCGCCGGCCACACCCGCCGGATGCCGCGGTTGACCGCCGGTCCGTTCCGCTACCGCCTCTATGCCGACCGCTACCTGGCGGTCGCGAAGACGTACGCGACGCGCCCCGTCAAGCAAGCGGTGATCTCGCCGTCCGCTCTCAGCCTCCTCTATCCGGATGCCGGCCTCCCGAACTACCCGCGCGAGCAGTTCATCCACGATCTGCTGCGCGAGCACGAGCGCGAGGTGCGCGGTTGCCTCGACCTCGGCGCGCACTGCGTGCAGATCGACTTCACGGAGGGGCGGCTCGCGGTGAAGCTCGACTCGACCGGAGCTCTGCTCAGCCGCTTCATCGAGCTCAATAATCTTGGCCTCGCCAGGTTCACCGCCGAGCAGCGCACGCGGATCGGGATCCACACGTGCCCCGGTGGCGATCGTGACTCGACGCACAGCGCCGACGTCGACTACGCGGAACTGATTCCGAGCCTCCTCCAGCTCGAGGCCACGAACTTCTACGTCGCACTCGCAGGCGAACCGGATCGCGTGCGCGTGCTGAAGCTCCTCAGGCAGTACCTGCGCCCGCACCAGAGGATCTTCATCGGCGTCACCGCGCCGATCGATCCGTTGATCGAGACGGCGCAGGTCGTGTGCGACCGCGTGCTCGAAGCCGCGCGCTATATCCCGCTCGACCAGCTCGGCACGACCGACGACTGTGGGTTCTCGCCGTTCTGCGACGATACGTCGACAAGTCGGGATGTAGCGTTCGCGAAGATCCGGGCGCGCGTGGAGGGGACAGCAATGGCCGCCGCGCAGCTCGGAGGCACCGCGTGAGCAACGACGACGAGAACGACGAGCTTCGCTCGACGGCGATGCAGAACGCGCAGGCCATCCTCGCGGCGGGCCAGCGTGCGGAGCTCGAGCTGCGGGAGACCAAGGAAGCGCTCGAGGATGAGATGCGCGTGCTCGCGACGCTCAACCGGACCTGTGCCCTGTTGTCGTCGACGCTCGACCTCAAGAGCCTCGTGCAAGAGGTCACCGACGCCGGGACGCAGCTGAGCGGCGCGCAGTTCGGCGCGTTCTTCCACGCAGCCATCCAGGATGCGGGCGGCGTGTTCACGCTGTACACGCTGTCGGGGGCGCCACGCGAGGCGTTCGAAAAGTTCGGCCATCCGCGTGCTACGGCGCTGTTCGCACCGACGTTCCGCGGCGAAGGAGTGATCCGCATCGGCAACGTGCTGAAGGATCCGCGCTACGGGAAATCGGCACCTCACCACGGCATGCCGGCGCAACACCTGCCGGTGTGCAGCTATCTCGCGGTGCCCGTGATCTCGCGAACCGGCGAGATCCTGGGTGGGCTGTTCTTCGGACACTCCGCGGAGAATGTGTTCACGGAGCGGACCGAGCGGGTCATCGCGGGCCTCGCAGCGCAGGCGGCGATCGCGCTCGACAACGCGCGGCTGTTCGACGAGGTCAAGCGCGCCGCCGAGGTCGAGCGCGCGACACGTGCGGAGATCGAGCGCATCAGCGTGATGAAGGACGAGTTCCTCGCCACGCTGTCGCACGAGCTGCGCACCCCGCTGAACGCCGTGCTCGGCTGGTCCGAGCTGCTGCTGTCGGCGGACGCCGCGCACGTCGATACGCGCCGCGGTCTCGAGACGATCGCCCGCAATGCACGCGCACAGGCGCAGATGATCGAGGACTTGCTCGACATGAACCGGATCGTCTCCGGAAAGGTCCGGATCGACGTCCAGCAGATCGAGCTCGACGGCGTGATCAACGCGGCGCTGGATTCGATCAAGCCGTCCGCCGATGCGCGCGAGCTGCAGGTACGGGTCACGCTGGATCCGAACGCGGGACCGGTGTTCGGGGATCCGCATCGCGTGCAGCAGATCGTCTGGAATCTCCTGTCCAACGCGGTCAAGTTCACGCCCAAGGGCGGCCGGATCGACGTCCTGCTCCGCCGCGCGAGCTCGCACGTCGAGATCACCGTCAGTGACTCGGGTGCCGGTATCGCGCCGGCCTTCCTACCGCACGTGTTCGAGCGCTTCCGCCAGGCCGACTCCTCGTCTACGCGCCGGTACGGCGGTCTCGGGCTCGGCCTCTCGATCGTCAAGCAGCTTGTCGAGCTGCACGGCGGCAGCGTGCGTGTGGAGAGCCCCGGCGAGGGCCTGGGCGCGACGTTCACCGTGTCGCTACCCATCTGCGCGAGCCAGGACGAGGGTCCTCCCCGTGCGGTGCGAATGGCGCCGCACGTCGAGCACGCGGTCTCGCTCGACGGTGTTCGCGTGCTGGTCGTCGATGACGAGCAGGATGCGCGCGAGCTGCTCCGCGGCGTGCTCGAGAGCGCCGGCGCCACCGTGACCACTGCGAGCGGCGCGGAAGAAGCGGTGGCGACGATCCGCCGAGAACGTCCCGACGTCCTCGTGAGCGACATCGGCATGCCGGGACGCGATGGATATCACCTGCTGCGCGTGATCCGTACGTTGCCCGCCGATCAGGGTGGACGCACCCCGGCGATCGCCGTCACCGCCTTCGCGCGCGTGGAGGATCGCACTCGCGCGTTGCTCGCCGGATACCAGGTGCACATCGCGAAGCCAATCGCACCACACGAGCTGATCGTGACGGTCGCCAGCGCTGCTGGCCGCACCGGTGCGTGAGTCGACTCAAAAGCGATCGAACGGACCGCGGCGCCCCTGGTACCGATCGCGGTCGTCGCCCTCGGGGTGACCATCGCGGCCGTGTCCGTAGCGATCCCGATCGGAGTTGCCATACGAGGCCTGGTCCTCGTACCCACCACGGTTCGATACGCGATATCCGTTGCGATCGTAGGTTGCGTCCTGCTGGTAGCCACCACGCGAGTCGTGGCCGAAGCCGCGGCCCCCGTGCTCCTGACCGTAGTGCATCGGATCGTAGCCGCCGCGGCTGTAGCTCGGGTGACGTCCGTGATCATACGCATCCCGACCAGAGCCACCGAACCGGCCCTCGTCCGAGCCGCGCTGCTCGTTGCGGCGCTGCTCGTCGCCTCCACCGCGATCCTCGTACCCGGGCGCGCCGCGGTCGTGATGACTGGGCTGCGGTGCGCCGCCGTAGCGGCCGTCGTCATAGCCGCCGTAGTTTTGCTCGTAGCGACCGCGCTGTCCCATGCCCTGCTGCTGCGAATATCCGCCGCGGTCCTCGCGATCGCCGAAGTCCTCGTCGTGATTCGGATGGCGCTGCATGGAAATCTCCTGTTGAAGCTCTCAGAGGTCGCAAGTCCCGCGCCTCGCGGAACGTCGTGTGATCGCAACTCCCGGTTCGATCGATCGAGCGCCGTGGATACAAGTGCACGTCGCGCCGCGCAGAGGCGCTCGAATCCTCACACATCGATGCGCACACGACAGACCCAAGCCAAGTGCACTGGAACAAACGTTGCTGTGTGTGAGCGAGATCAAAAACGAGGAGTGGGTACATGAAATCGCTTTCGATGTTCCGGAGCCAGCAGCGCTCCGAGATGATCCCGACGGGACTGTCACGCGGCCTCGGCTGGTACAGTCTTGCACTCGGCGCCGCTCAGCTGGTGATGCCGAAGAAGCTCGCGCGCCTGATCGGGGTCGAGCCCGCTGGGCTCACTCCGATCATCGTGCGCGCCATGGGCGTGCGGGAGCTCATCGCGGGAGTCAGCGTGCTGGCGCAGCCGCGCCGGCCGATGCCGCTGTGGACTCGCGTCGCGGGCGACCTCGTCGACCTTGGCCTGCTCGGGCTCGCCGCGGGTACGAAGCGCACCAGCGGCGCGCGCGTCGCCACCGCGATCGGGATGGTCGCCGGCGTGATGGCGCTCGACGTGATCGCCGCTCGCCGCGTGCAGAAGAGCTTCGAGGAAGCGAACCTGCCCGTGATCTTCTCGGTGACGATCAACAAGCCGCCCGAGGAGGTCTACGCGTTTTACCGCCGCCTCGAGCAACTCCCGTCGTTCATGGACTACCTGGAGTCGGTCCGCGTGATCGACCAGACGAAGTCACACTGGGTCGCAAAGCTCCCGGTCGGCAACATCGAGTGGGACGCCGAGATCATCGAGGATATCCCCGGCGAGCTGATCGCCTGGCGCACGATGCCCGGATCGAAGCTCAAGCTCTCGGGCCGCGTGACGTTCAGGCGCACGCCCGGCCGCAACATGACGGAGGTCCGCTGCGAGATGAAGCTAGGCTTCACCGGCGCGGCCCCGAGCACCGCACTCGCGAAGGCGTTCGCGAAGCCGCAGATCAAGGGCGACCTCCGCCGCCTGAAGCAGGTCCTCGAGACCGGTGAGGTGCTGATCTCCGATGCGAGCGCCCACAAGGGTCCGCACCCGGCGCAGCCCGATGACCACATCGAGAAGAGGCCGATGATCTTCGTTCCGAATGAACCGACCGCGGAGAAAGGGGTGACGCGATGAGGGCTACCTGCTGGATGGGCAAGAAGGACGTCAGCGTCGAGCGCGTTCCCGACCCGCAGATCCTGAACGCGCGTGACGCGATCATCCGCGTCACCGCCACGACGATCTGCGGCTCGGATCTGCACCTCTACAACGGCTACATGCCGACGATGCAGAAGGGCGACATCCTCGGCCACGAGTTCATGGGCGAGGTCATGGAGGTCGGCCGCGGCGTGAAGAACCTGAAGGTCGGCGATCGCGTGGTCGTGCCGTTCTGCATCGCGTGCGGCAACTGCGAGTCGTGCGAGCTCGGGAACTTCGCGGCGTGCGAGAACTCGAACCCGAACGGCTACATGCCGGAGAAGCTGATGGGCCACGCGACGTGTGGCGCGTTCGGGTACTCGCACCTCACCGGCGGCTTTGCCGGCGGGCAGGCGGAGTACGTGCGCGTGCCGTTCGCCGACTTCGGGCCGATGAAGGTCCCGTCGAACCTCACCGACGAGCAGGTGCTGTTCCTGACCGACATCTTCCCGACCGGCTACATGGGCGCGGAGTTCTGCGAGATCACGCCGCGCAAGGTCATCGCCGTGTGGGGAGCAGGGCCCGTCGGCCAGTTCGCGATCGCTAGCGCGCGCATGCTCGGCGCCGAGCGCATCATCGCGATCGACCGCTTCCCGTACCGCCTGAAGATGGCGGCGGAGAAGGCCGGCGCCACCGACGTGATCAACTACGAGGAGCAGGACGTCCAGGAGGTGCTCCGCGACCTCACCGCCGGGCGCGGCCCGGATGGGTGCATCGACGCGGTCGGCATGGAGGCCCACGGTCACGGCATCCAGTTTGCCCACGACAAGGCGAAGCAGATGGCGAAGATCCAGCTCGACCGCCCGCTCGCGGTTCGCGAGGCGATCCTCGCGTGTCGTAGTGCGGGCATCGTGTCGATCCTCGGCGTCTACGCCGGATACATGGACAAGTTCCCGATCGGTCCGCTGATGAACCGCGGGATCACGATCAAGACGGGACAGTGCCACGTGCACCGCTACATGAAGCCCCTACTCGAGCGCATCGAGCGCGGCGAGATCGATCCCAGCTTCGTCGTGTCGCACCAGATGAACCTGAACGACGCGGCGAAGGGCTACGACATGTTCAACCACAAGCAGGACGAGGTCATGAAGATCGTCCTGCGCTCGTAGGAATCGTCAGCAGCTCGAACAGCTTCGTCGCGTCCACCGGCTTCACGAGGTGGACCTCAAAGCCGGCGGCCTTGCTGCGCTCGCGATCGTTGGCCTGGCCGTAGCCCGTGAGTGCGATCAGGCGCGGCGTACAGTCTCCCATCCGCGCGCGGATCCGTTGCGCGAGCTCGAAGCCGTCGATCACGGGCAGGCCGATGTCCAGAATCGCGACGTCGGGCTCGTGCTCGGCGATCGTTTCGAGCGCGGCGAACGGTTCACCGGCGCTCTTCACGTCGTGGCCGACGGCGGTGAGGAGCTCGCACAGCAGCAGGCGCGCGTCCTCGTTGTCGTCGACCACCACGACGCGCAGCGCACGAATCGCTCGCGGGATCACGGCGCGACCTCGGGTACCGGCCTCCGCCGGTTGCGCCGCGAACAGCGGAAGCCACACCGAGAACGTGCTGCCCTGGCCGCGGCCCGAGCTGTGCGCCGTCACCCGACCACCGTGCTGCTGGACCAGGGACTTGACGAGCGTCAGGCCGAGCCCGAGGCCGCCCGACGACCGCTCGGAGGTCTGGTTTCCCTGCACGAACAGGTCGAACACCGTCGGCAAGAGGCCGGCGTCGATGCCTTGGCCATCGTCGCGGACGTCGAGGGTCGCGCCTTGGCCATCGACGCGGAGCTTCACGATGATGTTGCCGCCGGGCGGCGTGTACCGTGCCGCGTTGGTCAAGAGGTTCGTGAAGACCTGCGTCAGCCGATTCTCGTCGGCGTTCACGTACCCCTGCCCGGCCGTGGAATCCACCGAGACGTGATGGCGTCGCTGCTCGAGGAGCGGTGACACCATCTCCAGCGCCTTGGCGACCACATCGTGGAGATCCAGCCGCTGGAGCTTGAGATCGATCTTGCCGCGGGTGATCCGCGAGACGTCGAGCAGGTCGTCGACGAGACGCATCATGTGCGAGACCTGCCGCTCGATGACCTGGTACTCCTTCGTCTCGCTATCGGAGCGCAGCTTGATCAGCTCGAGGGCGGTGACGATCGGCGCGAGTGGATTGCGCAGCTCGTGCCCGAGCATTGCGAGGAACTCGTCCTTGGCTCGGTTCGCCTGCTCGGCCGCGAGTCGCGCAGCACGGTCATCCTCGGCGCGCTTGCGGTCGGTCAGATCGCGCGTGACCTTCGAGAAACCGACGAGCGTGCCCTGATCATCGCGCACCGCGCTGACCACTACGTTCGCCCAGAACTTCGAGCCGTCCTTGCGCACGCGCCATCCCTCGTCCTCGAATCGCCCCTCGCGCTCGGCGACCTCGAGCTCGAGCTCGCACTTGCCGGCGCGCACGTCCTCCTCTGGATAGAACTTGGAGAAGTGGCTGCCGATGATCTCGTTCGCCGTGTAGCCCTTGATCCTCTCGGCCCCGGCATTCCACGTTGCGACGTGTCCCCTGGGATCGAGCACGAACACGCCGTAGTCGCGAACGCTCTCGACGAGGAGCCGGAACCGATCCTCGGCGGCGCGCCGTTGCTGCTCTGCACGGCGCTGCTCGGTCAGGTCGCGCGTCACCTTCGAGAACCCGATCAACGTGCCGGTGTGATCACGGACGGCGCTGATGACTACGTTCGCCCAGAACTTGGTGCCGTCCTTGCGCACTCGCCAGCCGATGTCCTCGAACCGGCCTTCGCGTTCCGCGACCTCGAGCTCCATCTCGGTCTTTCCGGCGGCGACATCCTCGGGTGAATAGAACGTGGAGAAGTGCCGGCCGACGATCTCGTCGGCGGTGTACTGCTTGATCGCCTGCGCTCCAGCATTCCAGGTCGCGACATGGCCGGTCGCATCGAGCATGAAGATCGCGTAGTCGCGCACGCTCGCCACGAGCAATCGAAACAGCTCCTCGTTCTCGGCGGCGAGCTCGGTCTTCTTCGCGAGCTGCTGCGTACGCTCGTCCAGCTTTCCCTGGAGCGCGTCCGCATGATCACGCAGGTCGGTGGTGGCTGCGAGGGTGTTGCCGCGTACGGGAGTCGACGACACGAGTACTAGATCTACCCCATTTCTCGGACTTCAGCCGATGTGCGCTTGCGCCCGCCGTCCGTCGGGCACGTCCGCTGCAATCTCCAGCGATATGCCTAGCAAGAACCACCAGGGATTGAATCAGAACCGTGAGGGCGCGCAGAACCTCGAGCAGGAGAGGGAGCGCGAGAAGCAGAAGCAGGGACCCGACAATCATCGGCCACCGCTCGGTAAGGAAGAGGCGAAGCAGGACAAGCCGGACGACGATCAGACGAAGTAGCTTCGCGGTCGCGCGCCGACGAGACGATGTGCCGTCGATCGCACGGCGAAGCACGTTCGCTGCTCGAAACATCCGCGAAACAGACCGCTCCCGTACCAACGTGCGAGGCACGCACGGTGCACCTCTCTGTCTCACAACCACACCGAACAGAGGGGACTCACATGCCGAATCAGAACGATCAGAATCAGGGCGGCCAGAAGCAGGGCGGCCAGAAGCAGCAGCAGGGCAACCAGGGTAACCAGGGTAACCAGGACCAAGAGCGCGAGCAGCAGGGCAACCAGGGCGGCGGCAAGCAGCAGCAGGGTGGCCAGAAGCAGCAGGGCAACCAGGGCGGCCAGCAGCGCGAGCAGCAGGGCAACCAGGGCGGCAAGCCGAACCAGCAGCGCGAGGATCAGCAGGTCGACCAGGATGACCAGCAGCAGCAGGGCAATCAGGGCGGCGGTCAGCAGCAGCGCAATCCCAGCACTGACAAGCGCTAGCGTTCACAACATCTGATCTCCTTTGAAGCACGCGTCCCGACTGACCGTCGGATGCGTGCTTCGCGTTTTGCGTGAACATCGCGGATGACGGGCACGCCTGCTGCAACCGATCCATCACATGAACGATCTACGAAGGCTCAAGGAGAAGTTGTGCCGCGAGCTCTCGCAGAGCGAGCAGTCCGCAATCGCCCAGCCGCGCCGCGAAGCCCGCCGGCTCGGAGATATCCCCCCAGCAAGAGCGTTGCACGCGATCTCCCAGCACGCCGCCGCCGTGCGGCCGCGCCTCGACGCACTGATCGAGGGACGACGCGCCAGTGTTCGTGGGGTCGAGATCGGACGAGCCGTGGGCGAAGTCTTCTCGCTCCTGCGCCACTTCGTGTTCGACCGCATCATCGACACCGAGCGCTCCTATCGCGGAACGCTGCTCGGCCTCGACCACGGCATCGATATCGTCCACATGCTCGCCGCGATCACGCTGCGTGATGGCGACGAGCACCTCGGAATGTTCTGCGCCGAGTGGCTCATCGAGCGCACGGCTCTCGTGCAGCAGGCGCGCGCCGAGCTCGCGTGGTTCGCCGATCACCCGGAGTTCGCGTTGCAGTCCGGCCTGAGGCGCGCGCTCGAGCCGGCCGGCAAGGCGCTCAGCGGCGGAGGATCGCGCAGCTCTGCGATGCCAGCCCTGCAGCGGTGATCTCCTTGGAGGCGAGGATGACCTCGCCTTCCACCGGAAACGCCGCGTCGGTGAGGTTCGCGACGACGCGGAACGATCCGCGTTTGATCTCGATGGCGCCGTCTCGTGAGCGAACCTCGATCGACGCGGGCGCGGGGTCGCTCAGCGCTGGCTGCTCGCGCCGCAGCGCGATCAACGCCCGGTACCACGAGAGCATCTCGGCATGCTCGCCCTGCCCTCGCTCCGCCCACCGCAGCACGCTCGAGTCGCGCGTCGCCGGGTCGGTGGGATCGGGAATGCGATCGGTGTAGTCGGAGAACCCGTGCTCGCGCTTTCGGCCCTCGCGCACGGCCGCGCGCAGCTCCTCGCTGGCGAGGTCGTTGAAGAAGCAGAACGGTGTCGACGCGGCCCACTCCTCGCCCTGGAACAGCATGGGCACGAACGGCGAGGTGAGCAGCAACGCAGCTCCGATCTTCGCGCGCTCGATGCCCGCCAGATGCGAGAGCCGCTCGCCCGCGGCGCGGTTGCCGACCTGGTCGTGCGACTGGACGTACGCGACGAGCCGATCACGCGGCAGATCGCCGAATGGCCGACCGTGCGGCTTGCCCCGGAACGGCGAGTGGCAGCCATCGAGCGCGTAGCCTCCACACAGGATCTTGCCGAGCGCGCTCGACCCTGCGAAGTCCTGGTAGTAGCCGGTGTGCTCGCGGGTGAGCAGCGCGTGGACGGCGTGGTGGAAGTCGTCGTTCCAGTGCGCGTCCAGTCCCCAGCCATTCGCGCTCCTTGCGGCAACAGCTCTCGGATCGTGCTCGTCCCACTCCCCGATCAAGATCAGCGGTCGGTGAAGCTCGACCTCGAGCTCCCGCACCGCCTCGGTGAGCTCCGAAACGAAGTGCAGCTCTCCCAGGTCGCGTAGCGCGTGCAAGGCGTCGAGGCGAAGGCCGTCGGCACCGTAGTCACGCAGCCACGCGAGGGCGGAATCGATCATGAAGGCACGCACCTCGGCGCTGCCCTCGCGATCGAGGTTGATCGCCGGGCCCCACGGCGTCGCGTGCTCCTTCGTATGGTACGGGCCGAGCTCGTCGAAGTAGGCGCCCTCGGGACCGAAGTGGTTGTGCACGACGTCGATCAGCACCGCGAGTCCGCGCGCGTGGCACTGGCTGATCAGCTGACGCAGACCGGCAGGACCGCCATAGGCAGCGTGCGCGGCGTACAGGCCGACACCGTCGTAGCCCCAGCCGTGCTTGCCCGGGAACTGGTTGATTGGCAGCAGCTCGACGTGCGTGATCCCGAGCTCCACGAGCTTGTCGAGGTGCTCGACCGCGCCGTGGAAGGTGCCGGCCTCGCTGAACGTGCCGATGTGGAGCTCGTAGATCACCGCATCGCGCAGCGCCACGTGGCGAACCAGCGGCGACGGCGCGAGGCCACGCGGATCGATCCAGCGCGAGACGCCGTGCACGCCGTCGGGTTGATACCGGGATCGGGGGTCAGGCCGGGGCGGACCACCATCCATGCTGATCTGGTAGTCCTCGTCCGGAGCGAGCATCGGCCCGAGCCACCAGCCGCCGCGCTGGGCCACCGCTGGAGTCGATCCACTCTTTCGAACCACCTCGATGCGCGAGGCACGAGGAGCCCACACACGCACGCGATCGGCCATCGCCGATCACGGTGCACTGCGTGTGCCACCGGTCTTGGCTCAGTCTCTGCCGGGATTCGCGAGGCCGAGGCGATGCAGCATCTTGTGGATCGACATGCGATCAATGCCAGCCGCGCGCGCTGCGGCAGAGATGTTGCCGTCGTGCTGCGCGAGCAGCCGCGAGATGTAGCGCTTCTCGAACTCGCTGATCACGGCCTGCTTCGCGTTCTTGAACGGCTGCGTGACATCGACGGGCACCGTCATCGACGCCTCGGCAGACGTCGCGGTCTGCGACGGTGTCACGGTGATTCCGGAGCTCTCGCCCTTCGGCGCCGGTGACGCAGGCGCACGGCGAAGCGCGTCCTCGCTATCCGGAGTCTCCGCGAGCAGCACGGCGCGCTCGATCACGTTGCGCAGCTCGCGGACGTTGCCGGGCCAGTCGTGCTTCATCATCAGATCGATCGTCTCCTGCGCGATCGAGGCGGTCTCGCCGCCGGGAGTCGTCGCGAGGATGTGCTCGATCAGGAGCGGCAGGTCGTCCTTGCGCTCGCGCAGGGGCGGCACGTGGACGCGCGCCACGGCGAGCCGGTAGTAGAGGTCCTCGCGGAAGCGGCCGCGGTTGACCTCGACGCCGAGATCGCGGTTCGTGGCGGCGACGACGCGCAGGTCAACCTCGAGCGTCTTCGTACCGCCGACGCGGCGGACCTCCTTGCGCTCGAGGACGCGCAGGAGCTTTGGCTGCATCGCGAGCGGCAGCTCTCCGATCTCGTCCAGAAACACCGTACCGCCGTGAGCGCGCTCGAATGCGCCGGCATAGGAGTTGGTGGCACCGGTGAACGCACCGCGCTCGTGACCGAACAGCTCGCTCTCGATCAGGTTTGGCGGGATCGATCCGCAGTCGAGCACGACGAACGCACCCTTCTCGCGCGGCGAGTGATCGTGCAGCGCCTCGGCGACCAGCTCCTTGCCCACGCCGGTCTCGCCGGTGACGAGCACCGTGGTGTCGCTCTTCGCGAGCTTCTCGAGCCGCGCGAACATCTCGCGCATCTTCACGGAGCGGCCGATCATCGAGCCGAAGCGATCCGTGTCAGACAGCTCGATCTCGACCGAATCGCCGAGCGGATCGAACTTCAAGCGCGTGCCGCCGAGGGCGATCTGCGCGCCGGGCTGGATGTACACGTCGTTGATCCGGAGGCCGGAGACGTAGGTGCCGTTGGTCGAGTCGAGGTCGCGCAGGCGATAGCCGCGATCGTCGAGCCGGATCTCGCAGTGCAGACCGGAGACCTTGGAGTCACTCAGCTGGACGTCGTTGCCGCGGCGCGCGCCGATCCGGATCACCGACGCTTCGATGTCGCGCACCAGGCCCGCATCGGCACCGTTCACGACCTCGACGCGACATCGGCGCAGCCGCGCGGAAGACGCACGCCCGCCGATGTACGTGACCCAGGTACCCGAGCGCAGGTCGTCGACCGGCATGTGGCGCGGACGTTACCACAGGCTCCGGATTCGAACGCTAGGCCAAAATCGCACGGCGAGCGTTCGGCGCACGGCGACAGGTGGTTCCGGCAAGCGCCCACGCGTTCGGTAACGGTACATCCCTTGCTCAGCCCGGGCGCCGATGGCCAAGAAACAGTCCGGGGTGCGCTCGAAGTCCAAACCTTCATCGGCGAAGCCGCAGGCGAAAGCGGCCACCACGACAGCCGCTCGATCGACCGTGAGCGGACCGTCTCGCAAGGATGGCGGCGAGGTCGACGCGCTGACCGCGAAGATGAGCGGGACGCAGGACCTCGCGGCCGCGATGCCGTTCAACGCGAACAAGCCGTCCGAGTACGGGCGTGCATCGGTCGACGCGCCGCCGGGTGCGACCGCGAAGCCGCCGAGCCCGGCGGTCACCGGGAGCACGCTCACCGAGAGCACCAGCTCGCCGAAGGTCGGGAAGAGCCCGAACCTCGGGATCAACCCGGGTGTGCTGCCGCTCGATCGCGTTCGCACGGACTCGTCGGGTCAGCGGCTCACCACGAATCAGGGGGTCCCCGTCGCCGACAACCAGCACTCGTTGAAGGCGGGGGTCCGCGGTCCAGCGCTGCTGGAGGACTTCATTCTCCGCGAGAAGATCACCCACTTCGATCACGAGCGGATCCCCGAGCGCATCGTCCACGCGCGCGGCTCGGGTGCTCACGGCTTCTTCGAGTGCTACGAGTCGATGGCGAAGGTGACCCGTGCGTCGCTGTTCGCCGAGGCGGGCAAGCGCACGCCGGTGTTCGTCCGTTTCTCGACGGTCGCTGGCGAGCGTGGCTCGGCCGATACCGTGCGCGACGTCCGCGGCTTCGCCGTGAAGTTCTACACGGACGAGGGCAACTTCGATCTCGTCGGCAACAACATCCCGGTGTTCTTCATCCAGGACGCGATGAAGTTCCCCGACCTCGTGCACTCGGTGAAGCCCGAGCCGCACCACGGGATGCCGCAGGCCTCGAGCGCGCACGACACGTTCTGGGACTTCGTCTCGCTGATGCCGGAGTCCACCCACATGCTGATGTGGGTGATGTCCGATCGCGCCATCCCGCGCAGCTATCGCATGATGCAGGGGTTCGGCGTCCACACGTTCCGGCTCGTCAACGCCGGCGGCAAGTCGACGTTCGTGAAGTTCCACTGGCGGCCGATCCTCGGCACGCACTCGCTCGACTGGGACGAGGCCGTGAAGCTCGCCGGCGCGGATGCGGACTTCCACCGCCGCGATCTGTGGGAAGCAATCGAGGCCGGCGCGTTCCCCGAGTACGAGCTCGGGTTCCAGATGTTCACGGAGAAGCAGGCCGAGCAGTTCTCGTTCGACGTGCTCGATGCGACGAAGATCGTCCCAGAGGAGCTCGTCCCCGTGACGCCGGTCGGGCGCATGGTGCTGAACCGCAACCCCGACAACTTCTTCGCCGAGACCGAGCAGGTCGCGTTCTGCGCGGCGCACATCGTCCCGGGTATCGACTTCTCGAGCGATCCGCTGCTCGCGGGCCGCATTCACTCGTACGTCGACACGCAGATCTCGCGACTCGGCGGGCCGAACTTCCACGAGATTCCGATCAACTCGCCGATCGCGCAGGCCCACAACAACCAGCGCGACGGACTCCACCGCCAGGCGATCAACCGCGGCCGCGTCGCCTACGAGCCGAACTCGCTCGCGGGTGGGTGCCCGTTCCAGGCGGGCGCGATGGCGGGATTCACGTCGTTCCGCGAGCCCGTGCAGGAGGACAAGGTCCGCGGCAACCCGGAGCGCTTCGCGGAGCACTTCAACCAGGCAGCGCTGTTCTACAACAGCCAGACCCGGGTCGAGCAGGCTCACATCCTTCGCGCATTCCGGTTCGAGCTCACGAGGGTCCAGGTGCCGGCGATCCGCGAGCGCGTGGTCTCGATGCTCGCGAACGTCGACACCGAGCTAGCGCAGGCGCTCGCGGCCGAGCTCGGTCTGCCCGAGATGCCGCCGACCATGCCTCGCGCGCTGAAGAAGCCGCCGGCTCCCGAGGTGGACGTGTCCCCTGCCCTGTCGCTGTTCGCGCGGCCGGGTGAGGGCGGAATCCAGACCCGGCGCATCGCGATCTTCGTCGCCGACGGGATCGACGGCGAAGCCGCCGAGACCTTGCACGCGGGGCTCGCTGAGCTCGGTGCGGTTCCTCGCTACATCGGTCCGCGCCTCGGCGCGGTCACCACCGAGCAAGGCGATACGATCGAGGTCGAGGGAACGTTCGAGACGATGCCGTCGGTGCTGTTCGATGCAGTCGCGGTTCCCGACGGCCGAGCGGCGAGCAAGACGCTCGGCAACATCGGCCACGCGGTCGAGTTCCTGAAGGATCAGTACCGTCACGCGAAGCCGATCCTCGCGCTCGGCGCGGGTGCGGATCTCGTCGAGAACGCCGGCGCACCGGCGATGCTTCCGTCGGGCGAGCCTGATCCCGGAATGCTGGTCGAGCGCGACGGTACAGCCGACGACATGTTGCCCGCGTTCGTGAAGGCGATCGCGCGGCATCGCCACCACGAGCGCGAGATGGATCCGCCGGAGGTCTAACCCAGTGAGCAAGCCCATGAACAACAGCAGATCGAAGAGCTCCTCCTCCAGTCCCTCGAGCACGAGATTGGCGGGGTCAAGGTCTACGAGACCGCGATCACCTGCGCGATCAACGCGGACCTCAAGAAGGAATGGCAGGGATATCTCGCCGAGACGAAGCAGCACGTCGAGACGCTGACGAAGGTGTGCCGCGAGGTCGGGATCGATCCCAAGCGCGAGACGCCCGGCCGTACCGTCGTGCGGCACATCGGTGGTGCGCTCGTCGAGGCGATGAAGATGGCGAAGAAGGCCGGAGAGCCTGTCGGAGCGCAGCTCGTCGCGTGCGAGTGCGTCGTGAACGCCGAGACCAAGGACCACCTCGACTGGTTCTTGATCGGGAAGGTCTCGGACCATCTCGACGGCGACAAGGCGGCAGCGCTTCGGGCCGCCTACGACGAGATCGAAGATCAAGAAGACGAGCACCTCTACCACTCGAAGGGCTGGTGCCGCGAGCTGTGGATCGAGTCGCTGGGCATCACCGCCGTGCTTCCGCCACCCGAGGAGCGGCTGGATGTCAAGACGGCGATGGGCGTGGCGAAGGCCGAAGCCTCCGCCGAGAAATTCCGCTAGCTACATCACGGTCGCGGCGATCTGCTCCTTGGTCGACTTGAACTTCGCGTCGACCTGGCGCGCGAGCTCCTTGCCCATGCAGTCCATCGCCTTGGGGAAGATCTCGGACTCCTCCTCCCGCGCGTGGTGGAGCACGGTGTCGATCAGCTTCTGATAGACGTCCTTGCGCTGCTCCGATCCGATCGCGAGCTCGTCGACCTGCTTGATCAGCCACTCGAGCTGGTTCGCCTCCGCATCGTGGTGATCCGCGAGGGCGCGTGTCTCCGGATAGATGCGGAGATACGGGAACAGCTCGCGAACCTCGGCCTTCTCGTGCGAGATCAGCTCGCGCTTGATGGTGGGCCACAGCTCGGTGAATTTCTCGTCGCTCGTCTTCGCACGCTCGAGGAGCATCGACACCTCACCGTGCTGCTCGGCGAGCGTACGGAACACACCGTGGAGTCCCTTCAGGCGCGCCTTGACCGCCTTCACCTTGCCCATTCCATGGGAAAGCATCGAGTCGATACGATTCGGCATCTTCGTCTCCTTGTTCTTTTTAAGCTGCCAACTGCATCGACCGCGCCGGTGTCGTCGACGCTCGCCGTGCTCGCGCGCGCGCCTCTGCTAGGTTGCCGGCGTGCGGCTCATGCCCCTGCGCTCGACGGCGGAGCACCGACGGGTCAACCGCGAGCTCGCCGCGGTGTTTCGCAAGGCGGGCGCGCAGCGGATCACGGCGCGGCTTCAGGAGGGGGTGTTGCCGACCCTGTACCTGCCGGCGCAGGAGCTGTGGCTGACGGCACACGCGCTCGAGAATCGCTATCGCAACGCGCTCGGCCCCGGCGATCCACGTGGCGGGCTCGTGTGGCCGAGCATCCAGCTCAACCTTCCGCTCGAGCCGGGCTCTGCACGTCCGCAAGCCCGGTTCCTTCGAGATCGTGACGGCCGCACCTGGATCGGCCACTCCGGCACGCTCGGCGGGAGGCAGATGGGCATCTCGCGCGAAGGCTTCATCCGTTTCCTCGGCGGAGAACGCCGCATCACGCACGTGACGATCGACGAACGCACCGAGCGGGTTGTCCTGCTCGGCACGCTCGCAAAGCCGCACGCACTGCTCGACGGGATCGTCGAGCTCGTGCACGCAGCACATGCGTATCGGTCGGCGATCGCCGCCGGGCTCAGTGAGCGGGTCAGTTGAACGCGCGCGGCTTCGCGATGATCCAGCCGGCGAGCGCGGCGCCCTCGGCGGCGGCATCCGCGTAGTACGCCTTCTGGTGCCGGTTGTGCGTCTTCTGCTGCTTCGCAAACACCAGGTCCGCGACGCCCAGTGCGATCGCGCTCCCCATTCCGAGCACACGGAGCGCCGCGGACTCTCGCTTCTCGAGCGAACCCGCGATCAGCGCAGCGCCGACGGCGGCGATCAGGCCGCCCATGCTCTTGGCCAGCCACCCCTCCTTCTTGCGACCGGTGACCGCCTCGAAGCTACGAAGATGGATGATCGGCCACAGGCCGGTGACGACGTAGAACACACCCTGCGTGAACGGCGCGGTGTTGGGGTGCCGGTTGCTCATGAGGCCTCCTGCCCCGGATCAGGAGCAAGCCCTGCGCCACGCGGCCTTACCCCGACGGAGATCGAGAGCGACGGATCCCCTCCGCGACACTCCGCCATGTGCCACCAGCGCGCGGGGATGTACAAAAAGTCCCCAGGGACGAGGGTCGCGGCGCAGATCGGGGAGCGCTCCTCGGCGAACCGTTGAAACACCGATGCGTGCGCCGTGGTCTCGGGTGCGACCGTGTTCGCACGGAAGAGATATTCTTTGGTGCCGAGGGTCTGCACGATGAAGACATCCTCGTCGTCGTAGTGCCACGTGAAGCCGTGCGTCCGCGGCGGGGTGACGAACAGCTGCACCTGCGCGGAGCCGAGCTCGCGCTCGAAGTCCGCTGCGATCGCCGCCAGGCCCGGATCGCAGCGCTCGGTATGGCGAAGGCAGAGGCCGACGCCCGCCGCGAACAGCGCGCCGAGGTCCGCGAGCGAGCGCGGCGCGGGCACCTCGAGGCGCTTGCCGCGCGCGACCACCAGGGTGTCGGGCGGCGGATCCGCGACGAGCACGCGCGCGAGCACCGACCAGTCGAGCTTGGGCACGGTCGCGAGCGCACTGCTGGGCCGCGCGAAGGCCTCGCGCTGCAGGTATCGCGCACGGAACTCCGCAAGCGTGACGTCTCCCAGCCAGGCGCCGAACATCTCCGCGTTATACCGCGACGTGCGCTGCGGACCGCATCGCCGAGTGCCGTCCCCGTCGCCTCGCGCGACCCGCGATCGCGACGCCCAGCGCGATCAACCCGACGCCGCCGACGAGCAGGAACCCGATGTCCCAGGCCAGCTGGTGCTCTCCCGGGTGCACGTGGTGAATGCCGAGCAGCTGGTGATCGATCACGCCCTCGACGAGGTTGAACAGGCCCCAGCCGCCGACGATCGATCCGACGAGCATGCGGCCGGACCACACCACGTCGTGCATGCGGCCAGCGCGAAACAAGAGGCCGATGCCGATCACGACCATGGTCCACGTCAGCGCGTGGAAGGCGCCGTCCCAGATCATGTTGTATTTCATGCTCACGAGATCGACGGGCGCCACCACGCTCGAGAGCATGTTGTGCCACTGGAGGATCTGGTGCAGCACGATGCCGTCGACGAAGCCACCGAGGCCGATTCCAAGGAACAGGCCGGCAGCGACGAGCGGGCCGACGCGTGAGCGATCGGAAGGCGGGTGCAAGCTCATGGGATCCTCCTCGCGTCGACCCGCCGTACGATCCAGTGGACCAGCAGCACGACGATCACGAACGGCAGTAGGGCATACGCAGCGTTGGTCCAGAAGGTTTCGGAGAACGCGATCTCGCGCGCCGCACGGCTGGGCGGACAGTCGGGACACAACATCGTGTGCGGTCCGTGCAAATCGAGGACCCGGCATGCGCCCTGCAGCCCCGTCGCGCATGGACCTCCGCCGCCGCGTCGTCGTGATCACAGGAGCTTCGAGCGGGCTCGGGCGCGCGATCGCGCTCGAAATCGCGCGCCGCGGAGGCAACGTGGTGCTCGCCGCGCGGCGACGTCACGCCCTCGAGGACACTGCGCAGCGGTGTCGCGCCGCCGGCGCGGAAGCGCTGGTCGTGCCTACCGACGTCACCTCCGAGCAGGAGGTCGACAACTTGACGAAGCTCGCGATGGAGCGGTTCGGGTCGATCGATATCTGGATCAACAACGCGGGCGTCACGCTCTACGAGAAGCTCGAGTACGGCCCCCTCGAGCAGAACCGGCGCGTGATCGAAACCAACCTCATCGGCACGATCATCGGAGCGCGTGCGGCGGTCACCGTGTTCCGCGAGCAAGGACACGGCGTCCTCATCAACATGGGTTCGGTGCTGAGTCACGTCGGCCAGGCCTTCGTCCCCGCCTACGTCATCAGCAAGCATGGCGTGCGGGGGGTCTCCGAGGCGCTTCGCGTCGAGCTTGCCGATCAGCCCGACATTCATGTCTGCACCGTGTGTCCATATGCGATCGACACTCAACACTTCGAGGTTGCAGCGAGCGGCATCGGGCGCGCGCCGTTCGCGTTGCCACCCGTGCAATCGCCCGAGAAGGTCGCGCGCGCGGTCGCGGATGTCTGCGAGCGCCCGAGGCGCATGCGCTACGTGCCGCGGATCATCGCGCTCGGTGTCGTCGCGCACGCGATCGCACCACGCACGTCCGAGCGGCTCTTGCTCGCGGCGCTGCGCCGGTGGCACATGAGCAACGAACCGCAGGCGATCGGACAGGGCAACCTCTACGATCCGCCGGCGGTGGCCGCTCACACGCATGGCACGCGCCCGCCGATGATCTCGACGCCGGGGCTGGTCGCGTGGCTGTCGCTGCAGCTCGTGAAGCATGGCGCAGAGTCGGTGCGCCGGCGGACGAACGGACTTGCCCGCGCTCCACGCGCCGGTGCCCAGGCCGTACTGCCGGTCGATCGCCCTCGCCGCACCGCTCGCGGAACGACGTCGCCGATGCAGCCACGTGCGCGCACCGGCGGGTGGTTCGCCACCTTCGCCGCGCGCGCCGTTAGATTGGTCGCGCGGTATCAGATCGCGATCAGCGTCGCGACGCTCGGGTTCGCCGCGCGCGCGCTCGCGAAGCAGACGCACCACGTGGATCCTCGAGTCCGCGTCGCTGCGCGCGCCACGCGCTGGATGCTGCAGCGACGCGAGCTCGCGGCCAGGAGTGCGTGATGCCGCGGTCCTATGACGTAGTGATCGTCGGTGCGGGGCCGAACGGTCTCTCGGCCGCGATCGCGTTCGGTCGGGCCGGGCTCTCGACGCTCGTCGTCGAGGCGAGCGACACACCGGGCGGCGGTGCGCGCACGAAGGAGCTCATGTTCGGAGGCATGCTGCACGACATCTGCTCCACGAATCACCCGCTCGGCGTCACGTCGCCGTGGTTTCGTGCGCTCGAGCTCGACGCCGTTGGCCTCGAGTGGGCCCACTCCCCGGCGGCGCTCGCGCACGTGCTCGGCGACGGCCGCGTCGCGCTTCTCCATCAATCCCTCGACGCGACCGCCGAGCTGCTCGGCGCGGACGGCCCGTCGTATCGCCGCCTGATGGAGCCGTTCGTCGAGGAGTTCGACACGCTCCAGCGGATGGTGCTCGCACCGCTACGGTTCCCACGCGACCCCGGGCTCATGGCGCGGTTCGGGATCGAGGCACTGCGCTCGCTGACCGGGCTCTCGAAGAGCTGGTTCGACGGCGACGAGGCACCTGCCCTGCTCGCGGGCATCGCGGCACACGCGATGGTGCCGCTCGATCGGCTCGCGACCGCATCGTTTGGCATCATCCTCGCCGCCGCGGGCCACGCCGCGGGCTGGCCAGTCGCGCGCGGCGGATCGCAGGCAATCACGAACGCGCTGCTCACCCGGCTCGACGAGGTCGGTGGCGAGATCATCGTCGGTCAGCGCGTGGGGTCCCTGGACGAGCTGCCCGCCGCGCGCGCCTACGTGCTCGACGTGACGCCGCGCCAGCTCCTCGCGATCGCCGGCGATCGACTCCCCGCCCGCGACCGCGATCGATTCGCAAAGTTCCGCTACGGGCCCGGCGTGTTCAAGATCGACTGGGCGCTGAATGGCCCGGTGCCCTGGCGCGATCCACGCTGCGCGCTCGCGGCGACTGTCCACCTCTCCGGCACGATCGACGACGTCGCCGCCGCCGAGCAGGCGGTGCACGACGGCCACCTCGCCGAGCGGCCGTTCGTGCTGTTCGGTCAGCCGAGCGTGTGCGATCCGAGCCGTGTTCCACCGGGCATGCACGTCGCCTGGGCGTACTGCCATGTTCCTCACGGCTCCGGCGTCGACGCGACGCAGGCGATCGAGGATCAAGTCGAGCGCGCTGCTCCTGGCTTTCGCGACGTCGTCACCGCGCGGCTGACCACGAACGCGCACGAGCTCGAGCGCTACAACGCGAACTATGTCGGCGGCGACATCAACGGCGGGTACGCGGACGCGCGCCAGCTGCTGTTCCGTCCCGTGCCGCGGCTCGATCCGTACGCGACCGGAGCGCCGAACATCTTCCTGTGCTCGTCGTCGACGCCCCCCGGCGGCGGCGTGCACGGCATGTGTGGCTACTGGGCGGCGAAGAGCGTGCTGTCGAAGGTGTTCGACCGCGCTGCGCCGCCGCTCGCCGGCGAGCTGCTAACCTCCGCGGCATGACGACGCCGCTTCCCGACGAGCTGATCCGCATGACCGAGCTCGACGCTGCGTGGGCCACACGCGGCGGCGGTGCGCGCCTCGATGCGGTACGCAAGGCCGGCCGCCGCGCACGCGAACGCATCCTCGCCACCGGCACCGCGCGCTGCGTGCGCACCGCCGACATCGCGACGTTCCCCTACCCGACCGCGTTCGGGCTGCAAGGCGTCGCGACCTCGCCGGCGCCGTACGTGTTCATGCGCAACCGCATGCACCTCGTGCAGACCAGCGCGGGCGGCCGCACGATCACGATCCTCGTCAATCCCACCGACAGCGAGCGCTCGGCGGCAGCGCCGTTCTTCGCGCGCATGGAGGAGCGCTACGGCAAGGTGGTGCGCAAGCTCCTCGCGACGATGCACATCTCGATACCCGCAGCGCTGTCGGGCTGGGGCATCGCGCCGGCGGACGTCGACTACATCACGTTCGATCATCTGCACGTTCAGGACGTCCGCGGCCTGCTCGCGCCGTCGTCGAGCGGCAGGGCGTTCCTTCCCAACGCCAAGCTCCTCGTCCAGCGCGGCGAGCTCGAGACGCTCGCCGGCCTGCACCCGCTGCAGGCGTACTGGTACATCCCCGAGGCACTCGCCGGCATCCCGGCGGATCGCATCGTCGAGCTCGATGGTGACTACCTGCTCGGTCAGGGCTTCGCCTTGCTGCGCACGCCGGGCCACACCGCCGGAAACCATTCGCCGGTGATCGTCACCGATCGCGGCGCGTGGACGATCAGCGAGAACGGAATCTGTGTGGATGCCTACGCTCCGGGGATCAGCGACATCCGCGGCCTCGCTCGCCATGCCCGCGATCAGGGGGTCGAGGTCATCCTCAACGCGAACACGCGCGAGGGTTCGCTCGATCAGTACACGTCGATGGTGCTCGAGAAGACCGTCGCGGACAGCGTCCCGGATCGTCCGGAGCTGCCGCAGCACTTCCCGTCCTCCGAGCTCGTGGCGCACGCGCTCGCTCCTGGCCTGCGCCCGACGTATTCGCACGGCGCTATCCGGTTCGGCGAGCTCGCGCGTGGTGATGAGTCACATCTCACTGTTCACGCGGCGAGGTGAGTGGTAGCAATTTCACACGATGGCGGCGGCACCGCGGGTTCTGATCGTCGATGACTATCCCGACGCGGTCGAAGTGACCGAGATGCTCCTGACGCTGCGAGGCTGCACGTGCCGCATCGCGATGACGGGAACCGAGGCGCTCGCGGTCGCGGAGGAGTTCACGCCCGATGTCGCGATCCTCGACATCGGCCTACCGGATATCTCGGGGTTCGAGGTCGCGCGCGAGCTGCGCCAGCGCAACCCCGGGCGCCCGCTCTACCTCGCGGCGGTGACCGGCTGAAGTGACAAGGTGACGCGCGCGAAGGCCCTCGAGTCCGGCTTCGATCAACACATCACGAAGCCCACGAGTCGACAGAAGATCGACGACATCCTGCGCGCCGCGCGAGATGTCCTCACGAAGCAGTGACTGATCACGGTTCGCATTGTTCGCGGAGGAGCCGGAGCCCGGGGTCGTCGGCGACATGCCGCGCGCCGCGATCGCGACGGGCCCGCGCGCTGGACGTCTTCAACCTGATCTCCAGTGACGTCGGACGCCCGCTGGCGCACCTCACGCACAACCTCGACATCGAGAACATCACCGAGCTCGCCGCACGGGTGCTGACAGACCTCCGTACGATCGAGCGCGACGTCCAGTCGACCAGTGGACGCCGGTATCTGCTGCGGCTCCTGCCGTACCGCTCGCTCGAGGACCGGATCGACGGCATCGTGCTGACGGTCATCGATGTCCGGTGCTGGTGCTGTCGGTCGGCGACGCTGAGCGGATCACCTGGGGGTACGTGCACGGCCGGGAGCTCCCGGTCGGCGAGCTCGATGGCCTCCCGATGTTCGACGCGGTCAGCGCGAAACGCTTCAGCGAGCTCGCGCGCGAGGTCAAGCGCGGCGGCGTCGCCAGGCGCGAAGATCTCGAGCTGACGATCGACGGTCAGACCCGCACGTACGGCATGCGCCTCGAGCCTGTCGGCGACGAGGTCACCGCCGTCGGCTTCGACATCACGACGAGCAAGCGTCGACGACGAACGTCGCGTCCGCGCGGTCCGCGTCCGCGACAGCGGCATCGGGATCGCGGCCGACATGCTCCCGCGGATCTTCGACATCTTCGTGCAGTGCCGCGACGAAGAAGGACGCTCGCGCGGCGGCCTCGGCATCGGGCTGAATCTCGTCAAGCGGCTGGTCGAGCTCCACGGCGGTAGGGTGCTCGCCGCGAGCTCCGGCCTGGGCCGGGGAACCGAGGTCACAGTCGAGCTGCCGCTCACGTCGGCTTGATGACCTCGACGAGGAACTTGCGGGCGAGCTCTGCCTGGATGCGCGTCTCCTTCGCGCGCTGCGCGTAGAGGTCGCCGACACCGTTGCTGCCGACACGATCGGCGTCCGCCGCGAGCGTCTCGAGCGTCATCGCGCGTTCGTGCAGCGCGCGCACCGCGCTCCACAGCGCCGCTTCGACCTCGAGGGACTGCTGCACCAGGAGCTCGCGCGCGCTCGAGACATGCCCGAGATAGCAGCGATAACGGCGGGTGTTCTCGTCGCCGATCAACCACGTCGGTCCCGAGCAATCAGGGCACGCGATCGGTGTCTGCGGCCCCAGCGAGTGGAGCGACGCAGGATCGACCGAGCCCTGGCGATCGACCTCGGCCTCCAGCGCCAGGGCGCGCGACACACCAGGCAGCCCGCGCGGCTGCGCGCAGATCATGGAGAGCGCCGTCGGAATCGCAGTGATCGGGAGCACGCGGTCTGGTTCGACGGCCTGCAAGGCGCGGCTCGGCAGCTCGGGGTACGCCGCGTCCTCGGGATCCTGGATGATGACGATGCCGCCCGCTTTCTGGATCTCGAGGAGTCCGGAGACTCCGTCGTCGAGCATCCCGGTCAACAGAACTCCGACGACCCTGCTCGAGTGCTCGGCAGCAGCGGAGCGGAACAGCTTGTCGATCGAGGGCCGCGCATGATTCTCGCGCGGTCCACTGGTGAGCCGGATGTGATCGCCATTGAATAGCAAGTGCGTGTCCGGAGGGCACACGTAGACGTGGGAGCGCTCGATGCGCGCTCCCTGATCTGCCCACGACACCGGGAGCAACGAAGACCGGCGCAGGATGTCGACGAGCATCGGATTGTTCGACGCCCCCATATGCTGGACGACGACGAGGGCGGCGGGCAGATCCTTCGGCAGTGGCGCGAGGAGTCGCGGCAGCGCCTCGACACCGCCGGCCGAGCACCCGACGACGATCAGGTCGCGCGTGCCATTCGCAGGTTCGGCAGACATGAATCATTGTAGGTTGCATCGACCGTGCCGCCCTGCCAGGGTGGCGCGATCACATGCGGCATCTGCCAAACTGGCGTGCGCCGCCGTCGCACGCGTCGGAGTTTCGGCTGGTTGCCGCTGGCTCACGCGTTGCTGTTCCTACAGGCATGTCCGCGATCCAGTCCCTGCTCCGGGTGATGACCTTGCGTGACGCGGAGGCGATCATCCTGGAGGCCGGGAAAGTGCCGAGCCTGCGGAGGCGGGGTCAGGTCGAGGCGATGGCGATGCCGCCGATCGAGGCGAAGCTGCTCGTCGACTTTGCCGAACCGCTGACGGCGGGCAGGCCTGCCTCCGACTGGCCATCGAGCATTCCGTTCGTCGACACCGACGGCGCGACGTATCAGGTGACGATCGAGCGCGCGGCAGCGGGGCTGCGCATCGTGGTCCGCCAGGGCAAGAAGACCGCGAAGCCGGCAACTGCCCCGCCTCTGCCGACCGCAGCCGCAGCGCCGGTGCCGGAGACGAAGACGCAGACGCAAGCGTGGTGGACCAAGGCGAAGGCCGCCGAGCCTCCACCGTCGAGCCCGGAGAGCGGCGCACGACTTGCCGCGCTGATCGCACCCGCGATCGCGATCGCGAAGCACCGCGGTGCCTCCGATGTGATCGCGTCGACCGGCCAGCCGGTCCGGATCCGCGCCGGTGGTTACCTCGAGGCGCTCGAGCTCACGCTGGACGACGCCGAGCTCGCTGCGTGTGTCACGGCGCTCGGCTCGAACACCGATCACGGCGCGGAGATCGACGGCACCCGCTGCCGGATCAACGTGTTCGATCACCTCGGCGGCTTCGGCGTGGCCGCGCGGTTGATCCGCGACCAGGTGCCGTCGCTGTCGGAGCTCTCACTGCCTCCCGAGATCGCGAGCGCGATCGACCACCGCGATGGTCTCGTGCTCGTGTGCGGACCGACGGGATCGGGCAAGTCCACGACGCTCGCCTCGTTGATCGATCTCCTCGACCAGCGCCGCGCCGCTCACGTGATCACGCTCGAGGATCCGATCGAGTATCGCTTCGCTGCGCGGCGCTGTCTGATCCACCAGCGCGAGCTCGGCACGCACATCCCGACCTTCGCGGCGGGCCTGAAGGCCGCGCTCCGCGAGGCGCCCGACGTGATCCTCCTCGGCGAGCTGCGCGACCGCGACACGATCGCCGCCGCGCTGACGGCCGCGGAGACCGGGCACCTCGTGCTCGCGACCCTGCACGCGCCGAGCGCCGCGGGCGCGATCGATCGGATGATCGACGCGTTCCCCGAGGGCGCACAGCGCCAGGTGCGCTGGCAGCTCGCGTCGTGCCTGCGCACCGTGATCACGCAGTATTTGCTCCCCCGCAAGGATGGCGGCCGTGCACCCGCAGCCGAGGTCGTGCCGGTGACGCCGGCGGTCGCCAACATCATCCGCAAGGGAGACCTCCACACGCTGCCGACCGCGATCAACACCGGCCGTGACGCGGGCATGGTTCCGCTGGAGCGCTCGCTCGCGAAGCTGATCGATTCGGGCGCGGTGGCGCCGCAGGTGGTGAAGAAGATCGCGGCGGATCACGATCTGCTATCCGTGCTAACGAAGGGGAAGTGAACGTCGTAGAGGGTCTGCAGAAGCTCGGCATCCGTCGGCTGCTGCTCGCGATCCACGACATCAGCTTCCCCTCGGATCCCGGAGAAGATCTCGGGCGCGGATCGCCTGCCGCGCGCGCAGCGAGTCGATTGTTCGCCTACGCGGCGTCGCTCGGGTTCACCGGCATCCAGCTCGGCCCGCAGGGCCAGACCTCGCGGGATAACCCGTCACCGTACGACGGCGCGATCTTCTCGCGGCACCTCGGGCTCGTCCCCATGGGGACGTGGGCCGATCTCGTCGATGAAGCGGAGCTCTCGACCTGGCGGCTCCGCAGTCCCGGCGGTCCGGCGCAGCACGGCCACGCGTGGGATGGCGCTCGCGCGCTGCGCGCCGTCGCCTATGCGGAGCTCACCGCCGGCGCGTGGCCCGACCTACGCGAGGAGCTCGCGGCATACCGGCGCGATCATGCGTGGTGCGACCGCGACGGCCTGTACGAGGCGCTCGCCGTCGCACGGGGCGTGGAGGATCATCGAGCCTGGCCGGTCGCCGAGCGTGATCTCTGGTTCCCCGCGCAGCCCGCGCTCGTGGCCGCGCTCGCCGCGGAGCACGAGGAGGCGATCGATCGCTACGCGTTCGGCCAGCTGCTCGCTCACCGCGAGCACGTGCGCGTGCGTGGCGTGCTTTTGCGCCATCGACTCGCGCTCTATGGCGATCTCCAGGTGGGCTACGCCGATCGCGACGCGTGGGTGTTCCGCTCGGTGTTCTTCGACGGCTACCGCATGGGCGCGCCGCCGAGCCGCACGAATCCTGAAGGCCAGCCCTGGAACTATCCCGTCCTCGACCCCCAGCAGCTCCGCGGCGACGCCGGCGCACTCGTCGCGGCGCGGTTCGATTCTGCGTTCGATCGCTACGACAGCATGCGGATCGACCACCCGCACGGCCTCGTGTGCCCGTGGATCTACTGCGCCGACTCCGCGAATCCACTCGCTGCCGTGCAATCGGGCGCGCGGGTCTACGACTCGCCGGACCTCCCCGATCATCCGCGACTCGCAGCGGTCGCGATCGCGCGCGCCGATCAGCTCGATCGCTCGCTGCCGCGGTACGCGGATGCGTGGGTTCGCGATCTCGACGCGGCGCAGGTCGATCGCTACGCGATCCTGTTCGACATGCTGGTCGCATCAGCACGGCGTCACGGCCGCGACCCGCTCGACCTGAGCTGCGAGGTACTCAGCACGATGCCCCGCCCGCTCGGCGAGATGCTCCGGCGCACCGGCCTCGGCCGCTGGCGGATCACGCAGAAGGCGAACCTCGACGATCCGCGCGATGTCTACCGCGCCGAGAATGCCGAGCCGCGCGACTGGGTGATGCTCGGCAACCACGACACGGCGCCGGTGTTCGCGCTGATCAAGAGCTGGAGGCCGGCGAAGCGCGACGCCTGGGCCAGGCATCTCTCCGCGGTGCTGCACCTCGCGCATCCCGAGCGGCTGTCGGAGCCGGGATACCTCGCGACCGCGATGCTCGCCGAGCTCCTCGCATCGCGCGCCGAGAACGTCAGCATCTTCTTCGCCGATCTGTTCGGCTGCGAGGAGCGGTTCAACGTGCCGGGGCTCGTCGATGCGGCGAACTGGACGCTACGCCTGCCGCACGACTTCGAGGCACTCCACGCACAGCGTCTCGCGGCGGGAACCGCGCTCGACCTCGGACTCGCGGTCGAGCTAGCCCTCGCTGCGCAAGAACACGGCGCCGAGCGGCGGTAGCGTCACGTTGATCGAGAGATCGCGGCGGTGTGCGCGCACCGGGTTCGTGTCGACCCCGCCGAGATTCCCGACGCCGCTGCCGCCGAACACGACCGCATCGCTGTTGAGCAGCTCCTGCCAGTGGCCCGCGCGCGTCACGCCGATCCGGTAGTTCGGACGGGGTACCGGCGTGAAGTTCAGGCCGACCACGATCGACGCCCCGTCCCGCGCCACGCGCTCGTAGATCAGCACGGAGCGCGCAGCGTCATCTGCCTCGAGCCAGTGGAAGCCACCGGGCTCGCAGTCGAGCTCGTGCAGCGCCTTGTGATCCTTGTACAGCCGGTTCAGCTCCCCGACGAGCAGTGCGATCTGCGCGTGCATCGGGTCGTCGAGCAGGTGCCAGTCGAGGCTCGCGTCGTGGTTCCACTCACGGTCCTGTGCAAACTCGCTCCCCATGAACAGCAGCTTCTTGCCGGGCTGGCTGTACATGTACGCGTAGAGCAGGCGCAGGCTCGCGAGCTGCTGCCAGCGATCGCCGGGCATCTTGCGAAGGAGCGAGCCTTTGCCATGCACGACCTCGTCGTGAGACAGCGGCAGCACGAACGACTCGCTGAACGCGTACAGGCCGCGCATCGTGAGCTGCTCGTGGTGATGCGGGCGATGGATCGGATCGCGCGACAGATACGACAGCGTGTCGTGCATCCAGCCCATGTCCCACTTGTACGAGAACCCGAGGCCGCCATTCCCGGTGGCCCCCGAGACGCGCGGCCACGCGGTGGACTCCTCTGCGATCGTGACGGTGTCGGGCTGCTCGCGCGCGATCGCCTCGTTCATCCGCTGCAGCAGCTCCACCGACTCGAAGTACTCGTTGCCGCCATTCGCGTTCGGGATCCAGTCGCCATGCCCGCGGCCGTAGTCGCGGTACAGCATCGACGCGACACCGTCGACGCGCAGCCCATCGATGTGGAACTTCTCGAGCCAGAACATCGCGCTCGACAGCAGGAAGCTGCGGACCTCCGGACGGCCGAAGTCGAAGATCGCGGTGTTCCACTCCGGGTGGAAGCCGAGCCTGCGGTCGGGGTGCTCGAACAGCGGCGCGCCGTCGAACCCGGCGAGGCCGTGGGCATCGGTCGGGAAGTGTGCGGGCACCCAGTCGAGGATCACGCCGATGTTCGCCTGGTGCAGCGCATCGATCAGCGTCTTGAGGTCCTCGGGCGTGCCGTAGCGCGCCGTGGCGGCGAAGTAGCCGGTGGTCTCGTAGCCCCACGATCCGTAGAACGGATGCTCGGTGAGCGGCATCAGCTCGACGTGCGTGAACCCGAGCCGCGTCACGTGATCGATCAGGAGCGGCGCGATCTCGGTGTACGAGAGCGAACGATTGTCCTGCTCGGGGACCCGGCGCCACGAGCCGAGGTGGACCTCGTAGATCGCCATCGGTGCATCATGACGAGAGCGCGGCGCGCGCGAGGCCATCCACGCGGCATCGCTCCACACGTGATCGCCGGTCGCCCACACGATCGATGCCGTCTCCGGCTCGCGCTGACTGCGGAGCGCGAACGGATCCGCCTTGAACACGCCGTGGCCCTGCGCGGGCCGCAGGTAGAACTTGTACAGCGCGCCGTGACCGACTCCTGGGATCGTCGCGCTCCACACACCGCCGATGCTCGGCAGCGCGACGAGCGGCGACGCGGTTGGGTCCCAGCCGTTGAAGTCACCGACGACGCTGACCTCGACAGCATGCGGCGCCCACACCGAGAACCGCGTCCCGCCCGCAACGGGGTGCGCCCCGAGCTTGTCGAACAGCCGCGGGTGCGTCCCCTCGCGCATCCGCTGCGCGTCGAGGTCGCCGAACACGTTCGATTCGCCGGCCGCGGTGCGCGTTGCGGCCTTCGAGATCACTGTTTCACTCCCAGCAGCTCGATCAGCGCGCGGATCGGAATCTCGACCCACTCGGGGCGGTTGTTCAGCTCGTAACCGATCTCGTACACGCACTTCTCGAGCAGGAAGAACTCGAGGAGGAGCTCGAGATCACCCTCGGACTTCGGCACGACGCGAGAGCCGCGCGCCACGTCGAGGTAACCACCGAGGAACGCGGAGGAGACCCAGCTCGACCATGCACGCGCCCATGCCTCGAGGCGGCCGATGTCCTCCGGCCGATGCCGGCCCTCGCGAAGTGCCGCCGCGCTCGCGTAGCGCAGGGAGCGCAGCAAGCCCGCGACGTCGCGCAGCGGACTGCGCTTGAACCGGCGCTGCGAGAGCGGGCGACCGGGCTCGCCCTCGAAGTCGATGATCTTGAAGTCATCGCCCGTCCACAGCACCTGGCCGAGGTGATAGTCGCCGTGCATGCGCGTGCGCACGACGTCGATGCGGCGCTTCGTGATCCGAGCCAGCACGCGATCGAGCTGCGGTTCGCGGCCCAGCACCTCCTCGGCGAGCGCGCGGGTCTCCGGCGCGAGCGCCGAGAGCCGGCTCCTGAGCAGCTCGAACGTGCGCGCGGTGTACGCGACGGCGGAGCCATACACCGACTGCTGGTGCATGATGTCGAACGCTTCCGGCGAGAACAGCGGGTCGTCGGGCGCGCTCGCGAGCTGCACGTGAAGCTCCGCGGTGCGGCGGCCGAGCAGCCGACTGTGATCGAGGAACGGTCCGATCAGATCGACGATGCGATCCCGCAGGGTCGTGCGCGCGCGCTCGAGCAGGCTCGTCGCCTCCGCGGGCGGAGGGTCCACGTTCTTTTCGGCGAGCACGCGATCGAAGAACTGGTCGACGGCATTGAGGGCATGGCGCCAGGCATCGCCCTGGTTCGGCACGAACTCGAACAGCGTGCCCACCGTGCTCGGTTCGCGCCCTGGCTGCTGGTACTCGAGCACACCACCGAGCCTCGGTACGCCTCGATACTCGGGCGCGCGCTTCGCGAGGAACTGGCCGACCTCGAGCTCCGCGCTCGGACCCTCCTCGATCACGCGGAACAACTTGAGCATCAGCTTGTCGCCGAAGCCGACGCTGCTGTTGCTCTGATCCCCGGAGAGCACGCGCGGCACGAGTCCGGCAGCCAGCTCGCGCACCTGCGGCAGGGATTGCCCGAGCAGTACCCCGCCGCGGCCGGTCGCGTGCGCGTCGCTCGTCATCAGCGTCATCAGCGCGTGATTGAAGCCTTCGGCGCAGAGCGCGTCGTACAGCGTGCCGCTGACCGCACCTCGGCCAGGCACTTCGAGCTCCACGAGTGCGATCACGAGGCCCGGGACGCGTGAGGTCTCCGCCGCATCGGCATCCTCCGCGAACGCCAGCGGAATCACGTACGTCTCCGGGACTCCGTGGTCGTACTCGACATGCAAGAGCGCGATCGCATAACGGGCATCGGCCCCGAACATCAGCACGTCCTTGATCCCGACCTGCTTGCGCACGCGCGCCTTGCTCCGGAACCACCGGCGCTGCGTCGCATACGCGAGCAGCGTGCGCGCGAGCTCGACGCGCCGGCTCGGCTCGAGCAAGGCGGTCCAGCTACCGGTCGCACGGAGCGGCGGACGCTCCGCGGCGGTCTCCGCGGACTGCGGTCGATCGAGGCGCAGCCAGTAGAAGTCGTGCGGTCCGAGCGACATGAAGTACGGCATGTCGCCGACCTCGGGGAACTTCATCTGCCCGAACAGCTCGACCGGGTGCATGCCCTTCAGCTTCTCGGTGTGGAGGCGCACGCACTGCACGAAGCGCGACAGGTTCGCGACCACGAGCACCGCCTCGCCCTGGTACTCGCGCACGAACGCCAGCACGCGCGGGTTGTCTCCGCCGATGAACTCGATCGAGCCCCGGCCGAACAACTGGTGCTCCTTGCGCTTCGCGAGCAGCCGCTTCATCCACCAGAGCAGCGAGGCAGGGTTCGACTGCTGCGCTTCGACGTTGACGGCCTCGTAGTGGTACTCGGGGTCGATGATCGTCGGCAGGAACAGCTTCTGCGGGTTCGCGCGAGAGAATCCGCCGTTTCGATCGGAGCTCCACTGCATCGGCGTGCGAACGCCATCGCGGTCGCCGAGATAGATATTGTCACCCATCCCGATCTCGTCGCCGTAGTAGAGGACCGGCGTGCCGGGCAGCGACAGCAGCAGTGCCGTCATCAGCTCGATCTTGCGGCGCACGCCGAGGAGTGGGGCGAGGCGCCGGCGGATGCCCAGGTTGATCCGCGCCGCGCGCTCGGCGGCGTAGCCTCGATACATCGTGTCGCGATCCTCGTCGGTCACCATCTCGAGCGTCAGCTCGTCGTGGTTGCGGAGGAACGTCGCCCACTGGCAGCTCTCCGGAATCCGCGGCGTACGCTTCAGGATGTTGATGATCGGGAAGCTGTCCTCGGTCTCGACCGCCATGAACATCCGCGGCATCAGCGGGAAGTGGAAGTTCATGTGGCACTCGTCGCCGTCGCCGAAGTACGCGGCTGCGTCGGCGGGCCACTGGTTCGCCTCGGCCAGCAGCATGCGGTTCTTGTACTTGGTGTCGATGTGCGCGCGCAGTAGTTTTAGGAAGCCGTGCGTCTCCGGCAGGTTCTCGCAGCTCGTCCCCTCGCGCTCGTAGAGGTACGGCACCGCGTCGAGCCGCACGCCGTCGACGCCCATGTCCATCCAGAATTCGATCACGCGAAACAGCGCGGCGTGGACCGCCGGATTGTCGAAGTTCAGGTCCGGCTGGTGCGAGTAGAACCGGTGCCAGTAGTACGCCTTCGCGATCGGATCCCAGGCCCAGTTCGAGGTCTCGTAGTCCTTGAAGATGATCCGGGTGTCCTCGTACTTCGCCGGTGAATCGCTCCACACGTACATCTCGCGCTCGGGGCTACCCGGTGGCGAGCGCCGCGCCAGCTGGAACCACGGGTGCTCCGACGACGTGTGGTTCAGCACGAGCTCGGTGATCACGCGGATCCCGCGGCGGTGCGCCTCGTCGAGCAGGAGCTTGACGTCGTCGCGCGTACCGTAGTTCTCGTGAACGCTCGTGTAGTCGGCGATGTCGTAACCGCCGTCCTTGAGCGGCGACGGATAGAACGGAAGGATCCAGATCGCGGTGATGCCGAGGTCGCTCAGGTAGTCGAGCCGCTCGATGAGGCCCTGGATGTCACCGATACCGTCGTTCGTGGAGTCCTGGAACGCGCGGATGTGGATCTCGTAGATGATCGCGTCCTGGTACCAGAGGCGATCGACGTCGGACGGCCGGTGCATCGTCATTCAGGGCGCTGTTCGCGAGCAGTCTTGCGTGGGGAACGGGCCCCGAGCCGAGGTGCCGAGGCGCCAGCGTCTTAGCACGCGGGCTCACGCTGGACACACCCGCGCTCCCTCCGGCATCGAGTCCGAGCCCGCCCCGCGTAAAGGGC